>JADYXS010000723.1 GCA_021772155.1 Candidatus Obscuribacter sp. | reverse complement strand
TCATCAAGGCTGCCGGCGTTAGTCGAATCGGTCTGGGTCATTTGCGGCAAACCTGGCGGCAGTGGCGCAGTGACGGCTGGCGGCCGTGGTGGCGCCGCGACAACTGGCGGCAGTGGTGCAGCGTCATCTGATGGCAGTGGTGCAGCGTCATCGAATGACAGTGGTGCAGCGACACTATCGGTGGTGGCACAGACCAACTTCTGCAACATCTCCAGCACTTCAACATGCTCATTCTGTTTCTGTTCGTCAGCGAATTTCTGCAAAGCAGCGCGATAAAGCTTGCTGGCATCAGCCGGATGACCGGCGTAGCGCTTGATCTCAGCCAGCGAAAACAAGTCCATCATCAGGCAAGGATCGTTGGACTGGGAGTTCAGCGAATGCATTCGCAGGGACTGTTCGAGCAGCTTTTCCGCGCGCGGCAGATCGCCGATGTAATAATAAATATGTCCCAAAAGGCTGATAGTCAGAGCCAATCGCCCGTCATTTCGCGAGTAGTTCTCCTTGGCGAAGTGAAGCGCGTCCATCAGGGACTTTTCCGCCGCATGGAAGTCGCACCGCGATGCGGCGGTAGTCCCTGCCAGAATATGCTGCGTCCAAGACATCTCAGTCGCCCAACCACCCAACGCCTTTATACCCGCGCAGGCGCCCGGTGCTTCATTAATCCAAGCATGGCAAAATCGTTTACGTCAAACCGTGGTTGCCCGCCAGCTAAAAACCGGTGGAACAGTAGCTACCTGAGGCTTAAAGGCTCGGCTGCCAGCGGGCAGTCGAGCCTTTGTATTCAATTGACCGCCTAGCTGTCAGGTCGATTTAGACGTTTGCCACGACAACTCTGTTGCCGCCTTGTTCCTTGGCAATGATCAAAGCTTCTGATGCTGCTTCCAATAGACTTTGTGGTTCACTGCTGTGCTTGGGATAGCTGGCTACAGCAAGGCTGGCCGAGATGGACACCGCTTTGCCGCTACGTGGATCTTTGAGTTCGATCATCTCCACGCGACGACGAACGCGTTCAGCTACTGCTGCGGCCCCATCAGAATCTGTCTCGTGAAGCACGGCAACCAATTCTTCTCCGCCCCAGCGAGCAGGCATGTCGATTTCGCGCACGGAACTTTTGAGGATTTTCGCCACTTCAACCAGTACGGAATCGCCAATTTCGTGGCCATGACGTAAATTGATATCTCGCAGGTGATCGATGTCGACGATCATGAACGACAACGAATAACCCAGACGCAGGGCCCGTTTCAATGAGTGGGTGAAGTGCTCCTTGAAAACATGACGATTAGGAAGACCGGTCAGAACATCAGTTCCGATTAACTCCTGCAGTCTAGCTTCCGTATTGGCTAGCGCATGACGCAGACGGTCGATTTCCCTGTCCTTTTCGCGGAGCAGTCGGTCAAATTGTTGAGAGTTAGTGGCTGGAGTATTCTTCATTTGAAGGTCTTGTTGATGTCGTGAAGGACCATTGATGTGCTGCAGCATCTGACTTATTCGAGCCTTCATATTGCATCCCCATATCAGCCGCCGACCAACAACTCTCTTGCCCGAGTCACGTTGAGCGTGCCTCGTACACCATCGAAAGGCTCTTCTGATCAGGGTTTCGCCTCACCCAGCAGAGAGTTGTTTGTGATGTCGGGTCTATATTATCTCTGTTTAGGATTAATTGCTAGCAATGATTGGGAATTCCACCACACTTTTCTTCAGGAATTTTCATTTCCCTGTCCAGAACTTGCATCCGTGCGCATAACGATCAGTTGACCGGGACCCGGGCGAGCTCTCCGCGATTGGCGCGATCGAGCAAAACCAACCAGAATTTATGCTTGCCGCTTGTGACACCGAACGTGATTGAACCGGTTTCTTTGGATTTAGGCGGAACGCGCTTCAGGAGCTCTTTCATAGCGCCAAAAGCATATGGACAAAACATTTGATTGTGGTCTGATACCACCACGATGTTATTGAAACTATATTCTTTCTGGGTGTTATTGCTCATGTGGAAATCAACTTGCAACAGCCTGGAACGCTTGTCTCCAAAAGGATCGGCGCGGAACTTCACCTTATCCACCGTAATATCCAGATTGACAATTTTTGCTGTTGGCATAGCTGAAGGCAGAGCCGTTTCATTGAAGGCAGGCAACATTACAGGCTTATCCAGCCTGAACTTCAATCCTTCGCCTTGCATGGCATTGGTGATGTTGCCCTTACGTTTCAGAGCACCGAACAAGCCAATAGTGGCGCCGAGAGCGGCACCACCGGCAACTGAATAGCCGTGTGTTGCAATCGCCATCGGAATGCCGGTCAATTGAACTGATGTCAAAGCGCCGGCGAATGCCCCTTTGGTCACGTACACAGAATCTTTGGCTACGACCTTAGCGACACTTTTGGCGGTGCTTTCTTTTGTGCTTGCCGTAACATCTATAGGGATTACATATTTGCCGTCCGGACTTACGAGCTTATCGAATTTGATGGTGAGGTAGCCATCGCGCCCAAGACGGCGTTGTCCTGCCACGTCTGCTATACGACCGGCAACAAACCATTGCCCGGGCAGCACCACTTTGCCTGCGTCTTTGACATCGATGGAAACCATTGCAACAACAGCATCTCCGACCTTGGAAAGCTCAGAATTGAGGTTCGCCATCAACGTCAAACTAACGGGCAGTCCTACTGGAAGCTCATTTTTGGAGCCATCTTCGGCAATGGGCGAAACGGTCTCAGACACGCCGCCTTTGAGCAACGGCCCTTCGGCAGTAACAGAGACGGTCTCCGGCAGAGAGTTCGCGCTCAACGCTGGATTAGACGCCAGCAGCATGGTCAAAACCAAAGCTGAAGCGAACTTTTTGGCTAGTGAATATGAAATTGCATACACGCGAACAGGTTAACGCGGTATTGCTTGCATATCAAGCGGCAGTGCTTACTTCTTGCCAAGAAGTTTGCTAAGAGAATCTAAGAATCCCGGCTTCTTATCAGTCGCCGCCTTCTGAGTGGCCTTCATCTTCAGTTCCATCTGCTTGGCTTCACTACAGCTCGGGTCTATGCGCAGCGCCGTCTGCACTTCCGAAATAGCCAATGTCTTCCAGCCCAAGGCCACATAGACTTCAGCAAGCTGACAGCGGTACTTGACGTTGTTTGGTTCAAGACGCAGTGCTTCTTTGATGGCAGTCTGAGCTTCCTGGAAGCGCTTTTTCTCGTAGCAGTCCTTGGCTCGCCCGGCATGCTTGGCGGCCCAATTCTCTTTGCTTTCGGTTTTTGCGTCCGCGGGTGCTTCAGCAGGGGCAGCTGAGCTGGCAACCGTTGCTCCCGGCGCGCCTGTATCAAGTGCAGCCCGACTACGAGCCAGGTTGCGCAGGGCATCATATTCCTCACGTTGTCCCTTGTCGCCGAGCACTTCATGGGCACGGGTGACCCTGGCGAATTCCTGCTGGGCAGCAGCTTTCTTTTCGGGGTCATTGGGAAAGCGGTCCGGATGCAACCGCTTGGCCAGCTTCAAGTAAGCCTTCCGAATATCCTCGGACGGGGCCGCTTGTTCAACGCCCAAAACCGCATAGTAGTCTTCTTGAATGTCCTGCATGTTTCCAGCTGAATTTGAAAATGTCTTCTCAGTTCTATTCTATTCCCTACGCCGATTTAGCACTAACTAGACATCGTCGCAGGATGCATAAATAAATATGGAAAGTGCAGTGTCGGTTGAAAGTGGAGAGGCATAATGCTGTAAACAGAGGCCGCGGTGGAAAAGCCCCTGTGCTCCTTATAGGTGCTAAGCGATGAATCTAGAGCGATTTACGAATAAAGCCCAGGAATCGGTCACCAGCTGTAAACAGCTTCTGTCACGATTCGGACATTCTCAAGTGCAACCGGAGCACTTGCTGCTTTCGCTGCTTGAGCAGCAGGATGGGCTGGCTGGAAAAATTCTCGACGCCTTAAATTTGCCGAAACCGCCCCTGGAACAAGCCGTAACCCGTTATCTCAACCTTCAGCCCAAGGGCTCAGCTGTCAACACCAACAAGGACGAGATTCATGTTTCGTCCAAACTGATGGCGATGCTGGACGAGGCCGGCAAGGAAGCGGAAAAGCTCAAGGATCAATTCATTAGCGTTGAACATCTAATGATGGTCTTGAGCGATGAAAATAAATCGCAAGCCGGCACGCTGCTGAAACAGCATGGCGTGACGCGGGACAAAATATTCAAGATTCTTCAATCCATTCGCGGAAAACAGAGTGTCACCAGCCAGGACCCGGAATCCACTTATCAGGCGTTAGAGCGCTACGGGCGCGATTTGACAGCGGCGGCAGCAGCCGGAAAGTTAGATCCAGTTATCGGGCGCGACGAAGAAATACGGCGGATCATGCAAGTTCTGTCTCGTCGAACGAAGAACAATCCGGTTCTTGTCGGCGAACCAGGAGTGGGCAAAACGGCAATTGTTGAAGCTTTAGCCCAACGGATTGTCAAACGCGATGTGCCCGAAGGGCTGAAGGACAAGAAGTTGATGTCCCTGGATATGGGAGCATTGATAGCCGGGGCTAAATATCGCGGCGAATTCGAAGAGCGACTGAAAGCTGTGCTCAAAGAAGTAATCGACTCTGACGGCAAAATCATCCTATTCATAGATGAGTTGCATACTGTTGTCGGCGCCGGTGCTTCTGGAGAAGGTTCCATGGATGCCGGTAACTTGCTCAAGCCACCGTTGGCTCGCGGTGAATTGCACTGTATCGGTGCCACCACTCAGGATGAATACAGAAAGCACATCGAAAAAGACCCGGCATTGGAGCGCAGGTTTCAAACAATCTTTGTCAAAGAGCCTAACGTAGAAGACACAATTTCCATTTTGCGCGGGCTAAAAGATAGATACGAAGTGCACCACGGCGTCCGCATCAAAGACAGTGCGCTTGTCAGTGCCGCTGTGCTATCGCACAGGTACATCACCGATCGCTCATTACCTGACAAAGCAATTGATCTTATAGATGAAGCCGCCGCTCGCATGCGTATCGAAATTGACTCGATGCCGGCTGAATTGGATGAACTAGTGCGCCGAAAAATGCAGCTCGAAATCGAGCGTGAAGCGTTAAAGAAGGAAACTGACCCGGCATCCCGTGATCGCTTACAAAAAATCGAGCGCGACATTGAGGAACTGGCCGAAGAAGCGGCAGTGATTCAAGCCCAGTGGCACAGTGAAAAATCAGCGTTGAATGAACTGCAAACGCTGAAAGCCGAGCGAGAAGCGATCAATGTAAAAATCGAGCAAGCGGAACGGGCAACCGATCTGGCTCGCGCTGCTGAACTTAAGTACAGTACTTTGCTGGAAATTGAGAAAAAGATCAAAGCCTGCGAAGATCAGCTCAAGATGCAGAAGAGTGGTCCGCGCTTGCTGTCCGAAGAGGTAAGCGAAGATGACATCGCCGAGATCATCTCGAAGTGGACTGGCATTCCCGTTTCCAAGCTAGTTGAAGGAGAAGTGCAGAAGTTGCTTCGCCTTGAAGAGCATTTGCACAAACGCGTCATCGGACAAGATGAAGCAATTGAGGTGGTATCGAATGCAGTGCGACGTGCGCGCGCTGGATTGAAAGACCCGAACCGCCCGATAGGAAGTTTCATCTTCCTTGGACCAACCGGCGTTGGCAAAACGGAGCTGGCCAAAGCGCTGGCCGAATTCTTGTTTGATGACGAACAGGCGATGATTCGCATTGATATGTCCGAGTACCAGGAAAAGCATACAGTCGCTCGTTTGATCGGCGCCCCTCCCGGTTACATCGGTTACGATGAGGGCGGTGAGCTCACCGAAGCAGTTCGTCGGCGTCCTTACAGCTGCGTTCTGTTCGATGAAGTAGAAAAAGCGCACGCAGACGTATTCAACATCCTGCTGCAAGTTCTCGACGAAGGTCACCTGACTGATTCGAAAGGCCGCAAGGTCGACTTTAAAAATACTGTCTTGGTTATGACTTCAAACATCGGCAGTCAGCACATCCTCGATTACCAGATGCAAGCTGCCGCACATGGTGACGAGCAAGACTATGAAGTGATGAAGGACAAGGTGCTCGAAGCACTGCGCGAACACTTCCGCCCGGAATTTCTGAACAGAGTTGACGAGACGGTTGTGTTCCATGCCCTGCGGCAATCGGAGCTCAAACAGATTGTGGACCTGCTCATGCGCCAACTCAATAAGCGACTGGCTGATCGCAAAATTTTCCTTGAGCCTACAGAATCGGCCAAAGAATGGCTCTCAACCGAGGGCTACGATCCAATGTATGGAGCGCGTCCGTTGAAGCGTCTTATCCAGAGAGAAATCGAGAATCCGCTGTCTCTCAAAATACTTGAAGGCCAGTTCGGCGACGGAGATAAGATCCTGATTGACGCCGGTGATGACGAACTTGAGTTCCGCAAGGAGCCCAAACCGGTCGAAGAAGCTCCCGCATCAATAAGGGACGACGATTCAGTGGATAGCGCAGCACCATCTATGGTGACAAGCTAGCAAGCGATAAAGATTCCACGAAATGGTGAATTGGCGTTTTCACGCCCAATCCTGAATTTCGCACGCATCTGGCACCAGCCCGTCGGCCTTTGGTCAATTGACCATAGGCCGCAATCAAGATATTGATGCTGCGCGATCGCCAGCCCCAGACAAATTCCTACCTTCCGTGAGCCGTTTTTTCTGCAACTGCGACAGGCAGGGGTAATTCGAATTTATCACCATGACTGAAATATGAGACCAGGGTGTTTTGCACGCTGGCAACGGCGTTTCTCGGCACTGAATTAAGATTCGTCGCGAATCCAGGACCTTTCCGATAAACACGTGCGTGACCCGCACCAAAAACGGTGGCGTTGCGACCGTCGATCAAAACAGCTGTATCTTCATCCAAGCCAATAACCATCTGGGCTTCAGGGACGGACGCCAAAGAGGCGATGCACCTTGCATCCCGCCCCCTTTGACCGACGTGCGAGTCCACGATGATGCCCCTAATAAGATCCATGCCGTCGGCAAGCTTTAACTGCTGAGCGTGAATTACAGAAGATTCCAACCCGCCAGAAATCATTGTTTCTGGCGCCGCCATCGCGGCGGCACTATTTGCGCCGATGATGCCATCGAAGTTAGCCAACTGTTTCGCCAGACCTTCTGGCATCAGCCGCATTAGCCTACTTTCGTTGCCGCCCCCGATATAAACGGCGTTGGCTTCTTTCGGAAGGCAGGCCTTTTTATCATCGGCTGAAATGACAAAGGTCTTGCGCACGTTTGCGGCACTGAACGCGTTCTGAACCGCATCTGCTAGTTCTATGGGCTTGTCCCCGGCATAAGTAATAATTGCCACTGCGGCTTTTTTGGCGCCGCCGGCAAGCCTGGCGAACTCATCGAGGGTGGTGTTGGCATTGCCGCCAATCAAGAACAACCTGGATTGCACAGCGGCTTTGGCTGGCTGCTTGGAGGTCTGGTCTTCCGCGCGCGCATCACTCATCGTTCCAAAGATCCCCATCATCAAAAAAAACGCCGTTAATAAGCACCGAGCTTTGAGCATCTGCTTGTCCTGTCTCGTACCCAACAATTTTTATAGTTGCAGCCGGCTGAGGTTTTGTGCCCTAAAGGCGATTAACGCACCCAGCAGGCCTCTTCAAAATGAACACGATTACACGTTAAAAAACCACCTCTTGCCAACCGTGTAAAGCTGTCGCAATATGTGTTCGGTGGCAGGTATCCCAGATAAGTGCGTCCGAGAGGGCGCGTCAGTCCTTTGGCTGTTCAATTGAGTCGCAGAGGTGATCAATGCGTAACTCCGTGCTTATTTTTGAAGAAAGTGCCGTAATTCGCCAGCTATGTGTGGATGTTCTGGAAGCATCCGGTTTCACGGTTGACACGGTTGATGACACCGTATCGGCAGTCAGCGCGGTGATTCTAATTGACTATTCATTCATCATTGTTGGCGACAGCAACATCGGGGAGCCACTGGCTATGCCAGCTTCCATCAGGGCGGCCGAACAGGCCTGCGGCAAATATACGCCCATGATTGCCCTTGGGGAACGAAGCGATCGCAAGAGTTGTTTTGCGGCCGGCATGGATGACTATGTGCAAATGCCGCTGAGTATCAACGCTTTAAGAAAAACTGTTGATCGATGGTTCCATTATTCGCTTGGCAGAATGCATATTTCCGGAGTTGCCTGATACCAGAGCCGCTGCTGTACAAACACTTTCAATATGCGCCTCTGAGCGATAACCAAAAACTCCGTGATTGTCCGGAATCGATTTCGTGCCACAGGGGTCTGTTGCTTTTGATGAGCAGAATACATCTGGCTGGGTACATTGAATAAGGTGAAAACTATAGAATCCGATTTAGGCTAGCTGCAGATTATGAAACTTGAATCTGGAGACAGCGTTGACGAAAGATTCGAGATTGTGTCGCTAATTGGCAGGGGCGGTATGGGCTCGGTGTACCGCGCGACGCAAACGCAGTTGAATAGACCGGTTGCGCTCAAAATTCTTGACACTATAGTTACTGCTGACAGTCAAAGCCTGGCACGCCTGGAACGAGAGTCTCTGGCAGTCAGCAGCCTTCGGCACCGCAACATCGTCTCGTTTTATTCTTGCGGCGTTTGGAACCAGTTTCCCTATTTAGCGCTGGAGTTTGTCGATGGACAGAACTTGCAAGAGCTCTTAGACCCGGCAAAACCCTTGACCCTTGCCCTTGCTTTGTCAATTGCCGAACAAGTGTGCAAAGCACTGGCCCACTCGCACAGAGCAGGCCTCATTCATCGCGATCTAAAACCGAGCAACATCATGTTGGTGCGAAGCGACGAAGAGGACCTGGTTAAAGTCATTGATTTCGGATTGGCGAAGCTGTTGCCTGAGTTTGGGCAGGAAATGCAAAAACTTACACAAACGGGCACCATTGTTGGAACCCCAATGTATATGAGCCCTGAGCAATGCACCGGTGTCCCTGTCGACCATCGGACAGACCTTTATGCACTTGGAGGAATTTTGCACCATTGCCTGACAGGGCAGCCACCGTTCGATCACACAGGACCAAAAGATCCCATGGCCATGCACATGGAATTGATGGTTGCCAATCTTCACGACACACCGCCACCACTATCATCAGTATCAAATTCAAGTGAAGTATATTCCGAAAATCTGCAATCTTTGGTCTATAAGGCTTTGGCAAAACGCCCGGAAGACAGATATCAAAGTGCCGAGAGCATGCTTCAAGATCTGCAGGCCCTGAAGGAAGGTCGTGACCTGGGACTAACAAGCACGTATCGGCCAGCGCAGGGAAGCGTTCACCGGAAGCCAAAGGCGGGCGTTGTTCGATCAAACGCGGCGGTCATCATTGGAGCCACAACTCTACTGGCTATCGGTTACTTGTGCGTGGATCACCTGGGCTTTGGATCGCTTGCCGGCAAGGATAAAGTTGCTGTGTCGCATTCGATTTTGCCACTTAACCTGGCTGTTAGACCAGTGTTCAGAGCGCTAAGGGAATCTCGAACCCCAACCCCTGAAGACGCTCAAGCGTTAGTGGAAAGCCTACAACATACAGATAAGTTTGTAGATTATGAGGCATTGCGTGATGCACACGGAACATTGGCCTGCTACTACGAACAGCGCGGCGATTTCCTTCGGCGGGATCGCGAATTTACCGCTTTGCTCGCCGCTGGTCACGCCATTCATCGATTCGATTCAACCGTAGTCGAGAATTGGGCGCATATGCTCGTGGAACATCAGCAATACAAGGAAGCAGAAGTTTTGCTCCTGAAAGCGGTGGCGTGGCACCCAAATGACCCACCCTACACCAAACAATTGAATAGGGTTTTAAAGTCGCTCAGGCAAGATCATACCGCCGCTGACACCACCTGGGGCTGGAACCCACGATCAAAGGGCAACCCAAGCCATAATATGGAAGAATTGGAAAAAGAAGTAAATCCGGTTACCAAAATTAGTTTGTAGAACTTCACCCTCCGGCAGGATAGCATGAGGTCTCAGGTTCCCGCATACCAACTGGAATTCAGGCGCCCAGATCAATTTCAGATCCATCCATGCAAATGGAGCGCTTCCTCAACGAGATCAGTCGATAATGGTGCCTTGCAACCTAAAAAGCATGTCGCGCGTTTGCGTCATCACCTGCTCCGGGGTCAAGTGAAGATGATTGCTCCTCAAGAAGCGCGCAGCAGTAAGAAGTTGTTCGTGAACAAATCCATGTTGAGCCGCTTCTGATGGACTGGAGGCATCGTTCTTGATACCGCGCTGTGAGTCATTCATCTTCTGAGTCTTGCTCAGGGCCTTTTCGGCACCGGTTTTGTCCCCTTTCAGCAAGAGACTCATGATTTTATCCAGCTCCGCTGACAAAGGAATGTGTTTTTCGGAATCCATAAATATTTCGCCATTTGATCTTACTACGGGTTCAATCGCCGAAGCCTGTTGATACGGGGTGACGAAGTATCGTTTGACTTTGCCGTTTTGGCTACGAGCAACGATGAATTCATCAAGACTGAGTGTGCCGGCAAGAAGCGGCCCACTCAGTTCTTGTGAAGGCAACCCAATTGGGCAAAACCTGGTGTCTGATGATAGTGGCTTTAGCCAACCGTCGAACCGGCCGAATGCATGAGCAGTGCCAACTCCGGCAAGCGACGCCAGAGCGAAATCAAAACTCTCGCTTCCCAGGTGGTGCTCTAATGTCGAAGCTGAGCGACAAACGGTCGCAACATCACCACCCTTCCAGATGGCATCGAGTGCTTGCGTCAATTCTTGATTAGCCGACAAGCGACTGCCCAGATCGTAGACGTAATTCCCCGCCAAGCCGAGTCCAGTTACACAGAGTCCTGTGCGCATCGCCGGCGATCTCATTTTTGCAAAAGCAGTGAAAGCACCGGTGATGATTGCTCCTTGAGCTGCAGTTTCAAATGTTGCCTGGGTATGATTGATCAAGCGATCCGGCACTGCTTTCAGGGCGCCAATTAAGGCACCATCGGCAACTGCAGCCGTTTGCAAAAGACGTTTTTCCGGGTGCTGAATAGTGTCTTCTAGAAATCTTTCGGAAGCTCCGGCGGAAGCAGCTATTTGTGCATTCATACCAGTGGCAACAGTTTCCAATGAGCCAACATAACTTTCATCGGTAGTCATATCAATCCCTCTCGTCGATGTCCGACAAGATTGGTATAACTAGCTGGCAAGAATCTGGCAAAACCCGATCGAAAAATACGTGGTACGAAAATTTTCTCAGTGAAGCATGTCGTCCACAGTTTTCCGAATCGTGGTTGCTCCCTTATGAGCGGACAGCGCTGCATAATCGAGTACGCTCTGCGCGTAATCGGGATGCTTCACCCCTAATGTCTTTTCGCGGCCGTGTAACGCCTGCGAAAGTAGGGGTTCGGCAAGATCATACTTTCCTGCATGCAAATACAGCACGCCGAGATTTCTTGCCACGGTGCATGAATAAGGACTCTGCTTGCCCATTGCGGCTTCGATTATGGACAGTGAGCGCTTATACAATGGCTCTGCTTCATCGTACTGTCCGTGGAGGCTATACCATTCGGCCAAATTGTTCAAACTTTGAGCCAGATCTGGACTGTTCGGAGCCAGTGTTTTTTCGCGCTCGGAAAGCGTTCGCTTGAGTTCAGAAAGCGCATCCACACCGACAGTAGCATTCATTTGTGCCAGATTGCTTTTCAGCATGAGGACCTCCGGAGAATTGAGTCCTTTATGCTTTTCCATAAGTGTCAGGGCCTTTCTCACCAGCGCAATTGCCTTTTCTGTTTTGCCTTCTTTTTCATAAAGCGACGCAAGATTGTTATAGCTGATGGCGAGGTCTTGATGCTCCGGTCCCAGAATCTTCTCTTTGATCTTGATCGATTGTTCGTAAAGGTCTTCAGCCTGTGAGTATTTACCTTCGGCTTGATAGACAGCAGCGAGGGCTCCCAGGGTAATGCCAACGCGGCTGCTTTGCTCTCCGAATTGGCGAGCCTCCTTTAGAGCATCGCCGAACAGGCGTTCGGCATCAGCGAAATGGGCCTTTTCGCAAGCGGACTGAGCAGCTCGGCATTGCGATACCCAACTTGCGTCACCGGCAGCGAAGGCTGGTAAGCAGAACACTGTCAAAAATGGAAGCAATCGTAAGAATGGTAATTTCGAAAGCATCGACTCAGCCCCCAGATTGCATTTATCAATTCGATCTTGAGTATCTAAATCAGACAAAGCCGGTTACGCCAGCGTGGAGAAATACATTCTACCTGATGGAGTCATCGACACTTTGGGATAGAGCCCGCTTGATACTTTTAAATACCCAGAGTCAATCAACTCATCAATGGATCCAACTACTGCATCCTGCTTGTAGCCGGAGCACGAAGCAAATTGTGGGATGCTATCTAAGCCTTTGGCTGTCAATTTTGCGGCTCTGCTGCCGTTCGAAAACAGACGCCATTTTCGATCATTGCGTGGCGCCTTTTGATCTCTATTTGTCCGGCGCCTATTTGTCTTTCGGCGCCCACGCATTAAGTATGATGGGTTTACGGCTCAACATCCTGCCGGTTACGGGTTGTCCGTCTTCAGTTTCCCCAGTTTGTCTGTTATGCAGGGAGAAATAGGCAGATGCATGGGTATAATCGACCCACCTCGGATATCTCATTATCTTTCCTGGTTCGTTGTAATTGGTTACATCCACAGTTGTGCGATGGATTTCGTATTTGCCAGAGAGTTTCAAACCCTTAGCTGCGAGCTGCTCGTTGATAGCATAAGTGAGCTGCTTAACTGCTAGTGGCCCGCGATTAGCGGCTTCAGTGAAAATTTGATTCAAACGATCCCGCCGCATGCCGTATCCGAAATCCTCATTGCGCCTTATCACGTCCAAAACACGGCGCGTATTTTCCTTCAACTCTTCTGCGCTAAATTTCGCCGGAAACTCTTTGGCTTCTATTTTCTTCTCACCTATTGCCTTGTCGTTCGGCAAGGCATATATGTCCGTCGCACGCTTCGTTTTCTCGACGTTGTTGTTGTTGTTGTCTAAGGAGAGGGTTGGTAAGTATGGTGCTATCACCCTGCGCGCCGTTGCTGCTGCTTGACTGAAAACATCCTGGATGTCCTTGATGGAAGTTTCGTCGGAGACTTTGTTCGCCGTGGTATTGGCCGTGTTCACTTCAGCAACCGGGCTGAAATCTTCCTTCATTTCGAATGACTCGATCATTGCTCTTCTCCAATTGCTCTGAGTGCACATCCGAGATGTATACGAAGGCACCTCTGTTTTTGCATGTGGATCGACACGCAACAACTGTGTGCTTTCACACGGTTCAAGACCTTTCATAGATTCATTGATCTGGTGCTGAATGCACTCGGAAATCAAATTTTGACCGTTGTAACTATTAGGCTACGACACGTGTACGGGCGGCGCATGGCGCCGCACCCTACGCCATTTGTAGCTAACCTGGCGGAATAGTTACGCTGCTATTACGCGAGCGTGGAAAAGTACATTCTGCCAGATGGAGTCATGGACACTTTCGGATAGAGTCCGCTTGAGACTTTTAAATATCCAGAGTCAATCAATTCATCAATGGATCCGACCACTGCATCTTGTTTGTAGCCCGAGCAAGAACCGAATTGGGGGATTCGGTCTAAGCCTTTGGCTGTCAATTTGGCCGCTCTGCTGCCAGTCAGAATTTGCGCAAAAGTGGTGCGCCCCAGCTTTCCGGACAGGCCAAAGGCAATCGCCAGAATGTGCGATTGTAATCCAACACTGGATTTCGGAGCGTCGACACGATGCGGCTGAGAGCTGCCGCTTTCCTTGGACGCTGGTGGAAAGCCTGCAAATTTTGGCTTGGCCTGTTGCTTTGCCTGCGGCCTGGCCTGCACCATAGCATCGGTGAAGGCTATAACTGACTTGGCGTCACAAACGTCGCAGCCCTCACACTTTTCGAGCATCTGTCCAAAGTATCCGAGAATACGTTTCCGTCGACAGCTTGAGGTTTGCGCGTAATCGATCATTGACTCCAATCGCCGCCGATCAACTTTTTTGAGCTCTTCAGTGACATCTTTTTGATCGATCAACCACTTCTGGATGTGAATATCCTTGGGTTGAAAGAGCAGCGTACACAAAGCCTGCTCACCATCACGACCAGCACGCCCAGCTTCCTGGTAATACGATTCCAACGAACCCGGCAAATTGTTGTGAATGACCTGACGAATGTTTGCTTTGTCCACGCCCATTCCAAATGCCACTGTGCAAACTATCACATCGAGTTTGTCAGCCTCGAAGTATCTCTGGGCACGCTCACGTTTTTCAACAGACAATCCTGCGTGATAGCACGCCGTGCGAAGTCCAGTGTGCTTGAGCAAGGTGGCGACACGCTCAGCTTCTTTTCTGCTGCTGGTATAAATAATGCATCCGCCTGAATTGGCTGCAACGAGGCGTTCGACCAGCTGATCTTTTTCCTTGCCACCACTTACGCCTTTCACAGAGAAAAGTAGATTTGGTCGATCGAATGAACCCTCGACGACTTCCATATCTTGCAGGGCGAGATTCCTGACGATATCGACTTTGACAGTTGGAGTTGCAGTTGCTGTTACTGCCAACACCGTGGCATCACCGAATTCACGCACATAGTTGCCGAGATTTCTGTACTGCGGACGGAAATCGTGTCCCCATTGGCTTATGCAGTGAGCCTCATCGATAACCATCAAAGAGATGTTTATGCTGTTCAGCAGCGAGCGAAATTGATCGGAAACAAATCTTTCCGGGGCAACATAAATGAGCTTGTAGGCACCGTTCTTGATACCAGCTATGCGATCAGATATCTCTCGGTAGTCTAAGGTGCTATTGAGCATCGTGGCGTTTTTGATGCCGCGCTTAAGCAGCCCATTTACTTGGTCTTGCATTAGAGCAATCAACGGCGAGACAACAACTGTGACTCCCGGCAAGATCTGAGCAGGCACCTGATAGCAAATACTCTTGCCATATCCGGTCGGCAGTAAAGCCAGCGTGTGCTGCCGGTTTAGGATTCGTTCGATGACTTCAATTTGTTTGGGACGGAATTCGCGCAGACCGAACTGAGTGCGCAAAACAGCAAGAGATTGTTCGCTGGCAACCTGGGTCATGAAACCTACTATGCTGGTGGACGACCGCTTGCTGAGGCACGTTCACTGTGCCAAACAAGCTTAGTGCGAATATCTCGGGCACGAGCTTCCAATTGCAGGGCGATGCCCTGGCGCTTGGTGTTCTTTAGGACGGTGACGTAAGTTTCGATAGCAGCCGCGACGCTTGAATGCTCAACGCCAAAAGCAAGCACGCGCGTTTTCATCGCTTGCTTCAAAACCGGCTCTGCATCGAGAAAGCGTCCCTGTGCCATATACATCCCGGCCATGCTCATTGCCGTGTGGGCAACTTCCGGATGCGCTTGCCCTAATGACTCACTGCGTATAATAAATGCCTGTTTGAAAGCTTTCTCCGCTTCGGCGAATTTTCCCTGGGCCCGAAATAGCTCGCCGCGATCATGCATCGCCTGCCCTACTAGCGGATGCCCTGGCCACAAGCGGTGTTCCGTTGAATAGATTGTTTGGGCAAGAAGCAATTCAACTTCCGTCAGTCTCACTTGCTTGTAATAGTCTTGAGCTAACTCAACCAGCGAACGCTGATCCGTCGATGCATCCCCGGCCTCTCCGCCGACCTTTTGCGACAGTAAGAATTGCTCGTTTGCCTCACCAGTCTTACCTTGCTTCAAGCCGATTGTCGCTAAGGCAATGTGACAAAGACGGGAGTAGTTGCTTTGCCCACCGAGGGCATCGTGGAAAAGATGAGAGGCTTTCGTCAAGGCGTCCTCCGCCTGACTGAATTCAGCTTTTTGCAAGTAAACGCCGGCCAGGCAGCATAAATGTTCAGCAGTTTGACGTTTGGCTTCTGGTCCATCGCCAAGCACCGCCAGCGCCTGAAGATAGACCGATTCCGCTTGGTCGAACTTGCCTTCACAACGATAATTAGAAGCTAACTTACCTAGCGCATCAACAAAAGCAGGTTGAAGCTTGGCCCGGCACAGTATATCGACTAAGCGCCTATACAATATCTCTGCTTTTGCGCACAAACCATCTCGGCTATAGAGATCCGCCGCCCGCTCGATCAGCGGCGCAAGTTCCAAGGCTTCAAGCCCGTGTACTTGCTCAGCATCACGTAGTGCCGTCTCAGCGGCATCAAGCTGTGCACCTTTAGTTCTATTTTCTACAGTCGTCATAAACTGCAAGACCCCAGACACTGCAGAGCTTTATTATCCACCAATGTGCCCGGGTCATCCACTGTCGGTTGCTCATGTAGAAGAGGCGTTTCGTTTGAAAGTGGCTAGAGCATCCACTAGAACCTCTTTGATTGGAACTTGATTGTCCTCGGCATACCGGGCGCAATCGTCGAATTCCGGCTGCGTATTGACGATCTCACCGTGGTTGTCCCTGGCGATTTTTATGCGGACCGAACCATGCGCAAGCTGGACGTCCTGCCATTCGCGCCCAGCGACAAGTCGCTCGGCGGCATGCCATCTGACACCAATGGAAGAGGTCTGCTCAAGAATCATTTCTTGAATGAGCACCCGATCGCCAGGCTTGCAAATCGCCGTCAGCAAGTGCCCGGCACGCCCCTTTTTCATAACGACCGGAGCAACGGAAACGTCCAGCGCCCCGGCTTCAAAAAGCTTCTCCATAACAAACGCCAACGCCTGCGGGTTGAAGTCGTCCAGATTCGCTTCAACAACAGCCAACGTCTCAGCAGAAAACCGCTGGGATGGTTTGGTACTAGATACGGTATCAACTGCAGTTCCGACCACAGCCCGACAGACGTTCGGCCATTGAAGGGGGTCCTTTGTGCCCGCGCCATAACCAACGCCTTCAATCTGCTGCATCGCCGGTTGTCGTCCCCACTCCGAAACGACCTCACATAAAATTGCCGCACCGGTCGGCGTCAAACATTCAAATCCAATAACCGATTCTGCAATGGCTGCCCCTGAGGCCTCTAAAAGATAGAGCGTAGCTGGTCCGGGAATTGGAAATAGTCCGTGCTCAGTGCGAACAAGACCACTGCCGAGGGGCACAGCAGAGCCAAAACTCTTTTGAATGCCGAGCAAATCGTATGCAATCGAAAAACCAATGATGTCGACCATCGAGTCGACTGCCCCAACTTCATGAAATTGAATTTCTTCCGGGCGCACTCCATGAACACGAGACTCCGCTTCCGCCAGACGGATAAATATCCGCGTTGCCAATGAACGCGCTCCGGAACGCAACCCACTTTGCTCAATCAGGTTCAGGATGTCCGGCAGTCTTCGGCTGTGGACTTCATTACGCCCGTGCTCATGTGCGTGTTCGCGATGCCCGTGGTCATGCCCGTGGTCATGCCCGTGGTCATGCAGCTCATGTTCATGTGCGTGGTCGTGATGCCCATGCTCACTTGGATGATCGCGGTGTCCATGCTCGTGTTGATGGTCTTGATGTCCATGCGCGCGGGGATGATCGCGGTGCTCGTGCCGCCCATGACCACCGCCGACAGCCTGTTCGTAAAGCCTATCGAATTTTGTCCCCGATTCGTCCAGCACATCCAATTTCTTAGCGACGACGTTACAGCGCATCACATCAGTAACTAGTAATTGAAACGAGCCTTCTTCGATTTTGACCTTCGCCAGCTCTGCCTTCCATGCCGCCTCGTCGCAGCCGGCGGCAAGAAGCGCGGCGTTCAGCATGTCACCGGCAGCGCCGAATTGACAATCGAAGTAGGCGATCTTCATTTATCCACACCGGCGGTTCTTGTTGCAGAGACAATCATGTCCGGCAACGCACCGCCTGTGGTGACGACATGTGTTTCTCGATGCAAGCCACGTGCGGCATCATTTGCAAAATCAATAACTTCAAATATTTTTTCGCCGGCAGTGATGGTCAGCGAGAACTCGCCTTTCCCGTTGGTACTTGTCTCGCCACTATCATGCACAACATCAGTTGTTTTCGGGATCACCCGCACGGTGACGCCTTTCAAAGGCTTTCCCGCAGCCAGCACTTTGCCACGCACTAGAACGCCGCCCTTTAGAGAAACCAGGACGTGTCGACCCTCATGAGCCGGAATGTCGGAAAGCGTAGCTTGCGCTAATCCAGCCTCTGCCGGCGCAATCACAAGTAGCGATTCAAAATCACTACGATCATGCGAAATTTTGAACTGCCCGTCTTTGTCGGTCTTTGCTTGCAACCTCTGACCGGTTTCGCGATCAATTAAAAACACCTGAGCGCCGATGACCGGCTCTGCATGTTGATTGTTGATCTTGCCGCTGACGTTTACCTTGGTGGGCTTGTCAGTTTTGAACTTCCCGGCAGTGGCAGGGGCATTAACAGTAAATAGAGTTGCAGCTACCAAAATCAAACTTTTCCGCATGCTGAATCGCCTCTCTTTTGGTCCTTGTAACTATACAGCCTCAGGCAGCACGCCTCAATCGCGGCAGACTGTGAGGGCTGAGACTGTAGAGTCCAGTGCCGGCCCCAGTCGCGCCCTCATAGACATATCCGTTGCACCCTGATTAATGATCCACAAAGCTATAAGCCACGCCGCCAGTGACATCTCTTGTCTAAGGACGGCAGGCACAGGCTGTGGCTGCCGTCGGAGCAAGGGCAAGCTAAGAGCCATTTCATGGTAACTAGCTAAAAACTTTTCAGATCGGCTCTGCTCGAAGCGCCCGCAGGAGTTATCCAGGCCAAAAGCAACCATGGCATAGGCAATATCGAAGCTGCGCCGACCGATTCGGCAATAATCCAGATCGAGCACGGCAACGATTTGCCCCTTGAGAAACAAGACATTCCCTGGATGGAAGTCGCCGTGAATCAAAATTCCGCGTTGCTCGCTGACCGATTCGGCTTCTTTCAAAGCACGTTCAGCGACTTTCTCAAGGATCACTTTGAACTCGGTTGACAAGCAATCCCAAGATCCAAAATCCCGGTTTGCCTTTAGAGCCGCCAGTGTCCCGTCATCTGCCGACAATGATGCCCGTTGTTCGTTAGTAAGATCTTTAAGGACGGAAAAGCCGGCTTCGTGAAAATCGGCCAGCGCTTTTCCTGCCTCTTCCGCGTGAAAGTCGCTCCAACCGTGCCCCGTCCAGTCGAAGGGCGGGTCCGACTCAACAAATTCGTACAAAGAAAAATGACCTTCGGATTCCGAAAAAGCCGTGTCGCCATCGGTCAGTGGTATTGCAGACGGTGCAAGATGGAATCGTTGCCTTTTGAATGATTCGATGAGGTCGTGTTCCAATCGAATTCGCTCTAAGGATTTGGATTTGTGCCCCTTCAAGCAAAAGACGCGGGGTCCCCTGCTGTCAGCAGACTCCACTTGCCAGACTGAGCTGCCTGGGCCGGAGACGATTTCTGTTACACGGCAGACATTGCCGATTGAGTAACATCGTTCCACCAAAGCGGCTATCGATGCCGTATTCAACTGACTATCCCGGTCCGGTTCAACTGTCACAAGGGATTCTTTCATGTCCGCGCTATCGACCAATCGCGCCCATTTTATTAGAATCAAAGGGTGCGGTCTACATAGGCAACAGATGAGTATTTCCATCGGGTCACTTACATTGAAAAGTCGCGTCTACGTTCCGCCCATGGCGGGAGTAACTGACCTTGTCTATCGTGACATGGTGCGCCAGGTAGATCCGAACTGTTTGCTCTCCACAGAAATGGTTTCAAGCCGCGCGCTAATGCACCAACCCAAAACGCGAATCATGGACCTTTCGGAAAATGAGCATCCGATTGGCATTCAAATCTTCGGTCACGAACCTGACGTCATGGCGCAGGCTGCACAGATGGCAGAAGCGCGCGGAGCGGATTTTGTCGACATCAATATGGGCTGCCCCGTGCCTAAAATCACTAAGGGCAAGGATGGCTGTGCGCTTATGCGCGAACCGGAACTGGCGCAGGAAATCATCCGCTCAATTTGCAGCGCGGTAAACATCCCGGTCACGGTCAAGTTCCGCCTTGGTTGGGACGACACCACGCGCAATGCAGTCGAATTCGGAATCATGGTGGAAGCGGCAGGAGCCTCTGCTGTCACGGTTCACGGTCGAACACGCCAGCAGTTATATTCAGGCAAAGCAGATTGGACTTGGATCGCCAAGGTCAAAAAAGCGCTGTCCATCCCTGTTTTCGGGAATGGCGATGTATTCGAGCCGGAAGATGCCATCAGATTGCTTGAAGCTTCCGGCTGTGACGGAGTGGCCGTGGCTAGAGGCTCGTTGGGCAACCCGTGGCTGATTCCGCGAATCACTAAATACATAGAGACAGGCATTCTGGATGATCCGCCAGAGGAAATGGAAAAGCTAGTGCTTGCGTTCAAGCACGCCCTGGGCTTAATCCGCTACAAAGGCATACGCGTTGGGACGAATGAATCGCGCCGCCACCTGGTCCATTACACGAAGGGAATTCAGGGTGCTGCGCCATTCCGCGCAAGATTGACGCAAATAAAAAGCGCCGGTGAGGCGCTGGAAATTTTAGCTGAGTTAGCGGAACAGGCTGGTGGCCCGTCCGGGAAGGCGTTCTTTTTACTTAACGTAGAGAAGTGCTATCTCGAATATTGCGAACATCCAGGCGAAGGGTATGGCAATGCCAAACACAGCCTCCATTCCCCAGTTGATCTCAGCGCCATCACGCCAGTCGCAATACAATAGAATGCCGGTAACAAATGGAGTCATGGTCCAGCCCATGATGCCAGCCATGAAGGCAAATAAAAGCATGACTGACCAAAAATCCATATGAGCTTCCCACTTTCAATGTGCGAATTCGCTTTCCAGCTTAGTAAAGTCTACTGTCGCGGTGCGAGCAACGCAAGTAGCTGTAGCAAGACTAGCGAACCTGTAAGCCGCAGTTAATGGGGTAAATACGCAAAATTCTTCCCATCGCTATGCCCGCACGGTTTGAGCCCAGCGACCCAGGACGGTAGGGGACACCACTGGGGGACCGTCCCCTACCAGCCCGGCCCGGACAATTGAATGCCACCACCTGTGGAGGCATTCAATTGTCCGGGCTGAAGCAATGCTCACAAATCGCCAATAAAAAAGCCGCGCATTGAACGCGGCTTTTTAGTTGTTCTTTTCGGTCTTAGTAGACTAAGAACTCGGAATTGGAAGAAATCATGATGTGACCATCGCCTTCAGCGGCAACCATTTGCAGCGCTTGAATGACCGGATTGGTTGCCCGCGGCTGGTCCCGAGTCTCGTTCTTGATTTGCTTAGCACGCTGAGCCACTTTGAGCACTAACTCGTAGCGGTTAGGGTACGAATCGATAAGCTGGTCAAGGATTCTAGTTGTACTCATAATTTGGGTTCACCAGAGGATGTTCGGATACGGCACCTTTCAGCATACACGATGTACGCCAGATTCAGCACGGCTTCTTCTATATTGTCATTTACAACTTCATAATGAAACAGGTATTTTTCGCGCAATTCCTGTTGGGCCTTGGCTAAGCGCAAAGCTATTTTTTCACTAGTTTCGGTATTTCTTCTTACCAACCGCTCACGAAGCGATTCGAAGCTTGGGGGTGAGACGAAAATTAGCACGGCTCCAGGAAAGCGCTGCATGATCTGCTTGGCACCCTGAACTTCAATTTCAAGTAGCACATCTACCCCGGCACTTAGCTGGTTCTCGACCCACTGCTTCGGCGTCCCATAGTAGCAATCGGCGAATTCAGCCCACTCCATCAACTGGTTAGCAGCCCGCATCTGCTCGAACTGCTCGACAGAAAGGAAGAAGTAATGCACCCCTTCCTGCTCACCTGGTCGTTGAGCTCGGGTCGTGACTGAAACTGAGCGGACCAGACTGGGCACTTGCAAAAGCAATTGCTCACGGACAGTCCCCTTGCCAACCCCGGACGGTCCAGTAAACACGAAAAGATTACCGCCACCAGTAGTTCCCACTAAGTCATGGGGACGCTGGAAGTCAGACTTGTTTTTCACGTGTCTCACTGTTTCCTGGATATTCATCGGAACTCGATTAAGGCTATTTTTTCAAAGATAGATGATGCGTGCCACCGCGTAAAGAGCCTAGGTTCAAAGAAAAGTAGAAATAGCTCCTCTTTGGCCTGTTACCATTTGAGAGAAAATTCAACCGGGACGGGTTTCCGAGCCGGGTTAGCAAGGGAAAAGGATGCAACCATTTGATGCATTGACAATGCGGGCAGCGCTTCAAGAAGCGAAACCGCTGCTGTTGAACCGCAAAGTAGATAAGGTTTATCAGCTCGGCAGAGACGAGATCATCCTGGCATTTCGACTGAAGACTGGCCCAGCACATTTCTTGCTCTCGGCTCAAGCATCATTCGGACGACTCTGCCTGATTGGCAGCCCAACCTTGCCAAAGCACACCAACCCCCCGGCCTTTTGCCAGCTGATGCGCAAGCACCTGACAGGTGCCTCGATCATCGACATTCAACAGATTCCCGGCGAGCGCGTTGCCGACTTTACTTTTTCCTGCGTTGACGAATTGGGCACGCGGACCATCAAAGTTTTGACCGCAGAGGTAATGGGGCGACACAGCAACCTCATCTTCTGGGAAAAGGAGACGCAAAAAATAATCGGCGCCTCACACGTTGTCACCCAGGAAATGTCCCGCCAGCGAGAAGTCGCTCCCAACCTGAAGTATGTGCGTCCGCCACAGCAAGACAAGAAAAACCTTTTTGAAATAAAGTGCGAGGCCTTTGAACAGGCTTTTGCAACCATCGGCATCCTTCCGACTGAAGCCGAAACGCAGCACGCCCCGCCAACATCTCTTGAACAGTGGCTACTGACGACATTTGTGGGCATTGGAAGACATCTGGCTGACGAATTGATTGCCGCTGCCTCGCTGACTGCACAGCTGCCCTCCCCGAGCGACACAGAAACACGGGACAGGTTATGGGAAAAGATAGTGGCAATGCAAACTGTCGAGCACTACAAACCGGCCATGCGCTTGGACCTTACCAGGTATAGCGTGTTGTCCTGGTGGCCGGAGCTGGCGCTCCCCGACAATGAGGATTGGCAACGCTTCCCGGCTGTCAACGACATGATTGAAAGTTATTTCCGCACGCTGCAACTGCGCGAGCAGATGCAACAGCTGAAAGACCGCATTCGCGCCGAGCTAAAAGGGGAGTTGGACAAACTGGAAAGCCGTCTGGCTGCGGCTGAGAAGCAACTGGCGAGCACTCAGGAACTGGAGCAGTTAAAGAAATTCGGTGACTTCGTCCTGATCAATGCCTCATCCGTGAGACCGGGTCAAATAGAGCTGGAATGCGACGATCTGTACGCCACTGAAGGGAATGGCGCAACAATAACTATCACTTTGAACCCGAATTTAAGTGCCGCTCAAAACGCTCAACACTATTACCGACAATTCGCCAAAGGTCGTGTGCGCAAGCAGGCCGCTGGCGTGTCCAAGTTGGACGCGGAAATGCGGCTCAGTACAATTCGTCAGCACCTGCAGGCGCTTGAAGCCGCCAAAGCCAGCGACGAGCTGAACCGTTTGAAGGACCTAATTCTCGATCGGGGTAAGCGACTGGAGCAACAGAAGCCACCGCAGTCAGCTAAAGATAACCGACCCGGTAGCCATAGTGGTGGCTCAAATCAGGCAGCAAAAGCGACCAAACTCATGAGCACTAAATCGACCGATGGCTGGCTCATCTATATTGGTCGAAATCGAAACGAAAACGACCTGCTTCTCTCCAAACTAGCCCAGCCACACGACATATGGCTTCACGTGCAAGGACAAGAAGGCGCTCACGTTTTAATCAAAAACCCAAACAAGCAGGATCCACCACAAACAACGTTAAAAGAAGCCGCCCAGCTAGCAGCGCGATTTTCCAGAATCAGTCTGGGCACTAAGGTAAACGTGGTGTACACCCACTGCAAATATGTTAGAAAACTTGGAAAGGACAAACCGGGAATGGTTCGTTATGAAAACGAAAAAACAATCGATGTCGATACGGCAGCGCCTATGCCACCCAGCCTCCGTCGGCTTTTCGCTAAATAGTGCAATCAAGCTGGCATTAGCAACTTTAGCCCTATGTTTAATTGCCGCCCCGCAAGAAGGCACTGCGCATGGTGCCGCTGATTCTTCTGCGGACACACGGATTGCGCTTAGCTTCAACAAAAAAACCGTGCGCCCAACGCAAAAAACCGAGTCATACCGTTGCCTCAGTAACATTCCTTATGTAAGGGGCGGCAACAGAGCACAAAAGCTCGACCTTTATTTGCCGAAGTCGCTAAAACCAACTCCACTGGTGGTGTTCATTCATGGCGGCGGCTGGTACGAGGGTGACAAATCGTCAGTGCCACCATTACCTTTGGCAGAGCAAGGATACGCAGTGGCCAGCATCAACTATCGGCTGGTAGATCAGGCCATCTGGCCGGCGCAGATCCACGACGCCAAAGCGGCTATCCGTTATCTTCGCTCCAATGCATCCTCCTACAACATCGATCCCAACCGCATCGGTGTTTGGGGAATGTCTGCCGGCGCACATCTTGCAGCATTGCTTGGCACCTCCGGTGATGTCCCGGTCCTTGAGGGGAAACTGGGTCTACACAGCGTTTCCAGCAGAGTCCAAGCCGTTGTTGACTGGTATGGACCGACAGATTTCGCCAGCATCGGCAACGGTGAGTCACTGACCGATCATGCTCGCGGAATGCTGGAGCGATTTTTCGGCGGCCCAATGAGTCAGCGAAAAGAAGCTGCCTATGCCGCCAGTCCAGTCAGTTACGTGTCCTCCGACGACCCACCGTTTCTTTTGATGCACGGCGATAAAGATACGCTTGTTCCGGTTTCCCAGAGCCAGCAATTAAATTCTTTGCTCATGGCCGCTGGCGTAAAGACAGACCTGATAATCGTGCAAGGCGCTGGACATCGAATGTTTGATGACTCTTTCTTTCGCAAGGTGGAGTTATTCTTTGATCAAACACTCAAACAGTAGACGCGGGCAAAACTCTAAAATGAATGGTCTGTTCCCTCTGGCATCGACACGTCGAACGCAAGAATGATGAATGCGATCGCACAGTAGAATCCAGTAAGGGACACAAGCTCCAGCAAAATATTCTCGCCGAGTTCTTTGAGAGCTTTGTCAAACAATCCCTGGGGAATGATCTTGGTGCGAAACAACGATTGCACAATTTCAATAATGACCAGCTCTCGTTGCGTGAGCTGCTTAAATTGCATGTTGCGTAAACATTCAATGGCCTCAGGACGAACACCTTCTTGCCGAGCGGCCGCCTCGTGCCGGGTCCACTGGTACCGCGAGCCGATCTCCCGCGCGGCCGTCAAAATCGCCAGCTCTCGGTCTGCGCCGCTGAGCAAAGTATCTTGGCGGAAGTAGTCCCCAAGCCCGGCCATGCGCTCCGCCAGGGCCGGAATTCGCATCAAAACAGCATACGGTCCAGAAACAGCACCGCGCGTCTCACATATTCGTTCCCAAACGCGCTCTTGCTCGGGCTCAAGTGAGTCTCTCTTGATATCAGGCAAACGTGTCATAAGCAAAACCGCTGGCTAGGATAGAGCCATTCTAGGCGGTGAACACACTTTGTTGAACAGCCAACACATAATCTTCTTCATGAACTGGGCATAGTGAATAAAACTGCTGACCGGGACGCTCTTGGAACTTATCGACAACAAGTATCGAGTCTTACGTACGCTGGGCAAAGGCGGATGCGGAATCGTTTACGTGTGCTGGAGCGAGGCGCTAAGCAAAGAAGTGGCGGTCAAAGTACTTTACGACCGGATGCACAGCAACGTTAGCCTTACCCGATTTCGCAATGAAGCCCAGTCTCTTACGCTTTGCAAACATCCCTGTATAGTGCAATGCTTAAATTTCGGCATTTCACAGGAAGGCAATCCGTACTTCGTAATGGATTACGCGCCGGGCGTT
>JADYXS010000104.1 GCA_021772155.1 Candidatus Obscuribacter sp. | reverse complement strand
TTGGGAGAAGATCATGAACAAAACGATCGTGCTACTAATGGACTGCGCCCAACTGGCAGTCAGATTCCAATCAATATGCACGCTCGTTCTCCGATTACAGTCGAAGCGACTACATCAACGCTGCCATGATCTCATCTAGGGCCTTTTTGCCTGGTCTCAGCTTAGATTCAGGTAAAGCTGAGAGCGGTCCAGGAACGAGACCCATGATCGAGGTGAAGTCCGGCTTTTTCTCGTCGATGTAGAGCAATCCGGTGAGAAACTGATGCTCACGTCCGGCCTTGTGAATGGTATCAATTGCCAGGTCTTTGTTGCACGGATCGTAATCCAATTCGGTTTTCTTCAAAGTGATCTTTGAACCGTCGTGGAATTCTACTTCCTGCACTGTTCCTGGCGCATACTCAACTGCGATCTGTTCGAAGAAGGGAACAAAACCAAGCTCGTGCAGAGCAACCTCAGATTCCTTGGCATACTTGTAGCTTTTGGTCGATCCTTCGTGGTTATTGAAGGTAACGCAAGGGCTGATTACATCAAGTACGGCTGTGCCGTTGTGACAAAGCGCAGCTTTGATCAATGCTGCTAACTGTTTAGGATCACCGGCAAAAGAGCGAGCAACAAACCCACAATTTAGCTCAATTGCCAGACCGCAAAGGTCGATAGGCGGCAATTCATTCACAACACCAGTTTTTAGCTTGGAGCCCAAGTCAGCAGTTGCTGAAAATTGTCCTTTCGTCAAACCATACACGCCGTTGTTTTCGATGATGTAAACCATCGGCACGTTTCGGCGCACAACGTGACAGAACTGACCAAGTCCGATGCTGGCGGTATCGCCGTCGCCACTAACAGCAAGAATCGTCAGATCTTGGTTTGCCATAGAAACGCCAGTGGCAACTGACGGCATGCGTCCGTGTACAGCATTGAAACCGTGTGAGCGACTGAGGAAGTAAGCAGGTGTTTTGCTTGAGCAACCGATGCCACTCATTTTTGCTACCATGTGCGGCTCGAGACCGAGCTCAAATGCAGCTTTGATTACTTGCGCGGTTATCGCGTCATGACCACAACCATCGCAAAGCGTGGACGGTGCGCCTTTGTAATCGGCAAGCGTCAGGCCAACTCTATTGGTCTTAGGAGCCGGTGCCGGAGTACCGGAGGTTTTTACTGCGTCAACCATGTTATTTCTCTTGCTCCATGATCGCATCGGTAATCGAAAGCGCGTCGATCGGCAAACCATTAAAATGCCGAACCGAGCGTAGTTTGGTCGCGTATTCCGGTAATTCCAACGTAATCAGATCGCGCATCTGAGCGTCTCGATTTTGCTCCACCACGTAAATGCGATCGTGCGCTTCGACGAACTCTCGCAGTTCTTTGGTGAAAGGCAGCGCCCGAATTCGCAAGTAGCTGGCTGCCATGGAATCTGTCTTCAGCATATGCAGTGCTTCCATCATCGCTGGGTGCGATGAACCGAAAGCGATGATGCCGAATCTGGCACCTTTCTCGGTTATCAATTGAGGAGCTGGAACGTAAGTGCGGGCGGTTTGATATTTACGATCTAAGCGTTCCATCACATTGACGTAATCGTCCGGCCGCTCAGTGTAAGCCGCTTTCTCATTGTGTCCGCTGCCACGAGTAAAGTAAGCGGCCAGCGGATGATCAGTACCCGGGACAGTGCGGTACGGGATACCGTCACCATCAAGGTCGCGGTAGCGCTCGAATTGTCCTAGCCGCTCCAGGTCTTCGGCGCTCAATCTCTTGCCTCGATCCATCGGTTTTTCCGGATACGTGAACGGATCAGACATCCAGTTGTTCATTCCAATGTCCAAATCGCTCAGAACGAATATCGGTGTTTGGAATCGTTCGCCAAGATCAAATGCTTGCACAGAAAAGTCGTAGCACTCTTCCACAGAGCCAGGTATCAACAGAATGTGCTTCGTATCGCCATGCGAGAGCATGTACGTGCTGAACAGATCGGCTTGTGCAGTACGCGTTGGCAAACCGGTGGATGGTCCGACTCGCTGGATGTCAAAAATGACGACTGGAATTTCTGCAAAGTAAGCATAGCCGACGAATTCGCTCATCAACGAAACTCCGGGGCCGGAAGTCGATGTCATCGAACGAGCACCAGCCCAGCCAGCGCCGATGGCCATCCCAACTGCTGCCAGTTCATCTTCGGCCTGGATAATGGCGTAAGTTGCCTTACCGGTTTCCGGATCGATCCGATAATCTTCCATGTGGTCTATGAGCTGCTCAACCACGCTGGAAGACGGCGTGATGGGATACCAGGTCACCACTGAAACCCCGGCGAACAAACAACCGATGGCGCAAGCGTTATTGCCGTCGATAATGATTTTTCCGGCAGTCTTGTCCATGCGTTGAACGTAGTACGGATCATTCTTCGTGAGATTTTCTTTGGCCCAGTCGCGGCCTTTATTCACGGCATTGATGTTCAAATCAATGACTTTGGCTTTGCCTTCGAATTGCTTGCGAACAGCAGTCTCAACTTCTTGGAAGTCAATATCAAGAAGCTCAGCGACGATGCCCACATAGATCATGTTAGTGAGGAGCTTTCTCAGCTTGACATTTTCAGTAACCTGGGCAGCCAGGTCCGCAAACGGTACCTGGTAGTGCTTAACATCCTTGCGTACGGCATCAAGTCGCATCTCTACGGGACTGATGCAAACCGCTCCAGGCGGCAGAGACTTTACATCCTCAATTGAGGTTTGACCGTTCATGGCAACAAGAATGTCGATGACTTTCTTGCGTGCGATCCAGCCATCTTTGTTCACACGAATCGTGAACCATGTCGGTAAGCCCGCAATGTTTGACGGGAAAAGGTTTTTACCACTTACCGGCACGCCCATCTGAAAGATGGAGCGCATGATGACGTTGTTGGACGATTGGCTACCAGAGCCATTGACCGTCGCAACTTGAATCGAAAAATCGTTTACTGTTTTGCCCTGTTCTGTTTTTTGGGCGCTGTCAGCAGCTAAAGTCTTCACTATGCTTACCTTTGCTTTTTCCATGCAGTTGCCGTTTTCGGACGGATATAAAGTTTATCAAGATATTAAGGCGACCCGCCCTGCGTACCAAATCTACTAATGATCTTGGAACCAAATGCAACAGATTCTAATTGTGTCGCCCGAAACGATGCCAATTGTAAGCAGCCCTCTGGGAAAGATGGCGCCCGACATCCTCGAAGTCAAGACTCAGAAATGATCCAACTCCAGTAGCGGACAACAGTCGAGATCAAGCCAAGCGTCCGTATCTTCATTCAAAGGAAGCAGCATTGGGCGCGCCCAGTCGCTGCGCTCCATATAGCGTATGCCGCGCTGAAAGTCCGGCGCTGCGGCTTCCCAGCCGCGCACAAGATGTACGCCGCGGAGAACCGCCGTGCGCAACAGTTGCCGCCACAATCTAGCACGTGTTTCTTCCGATCCGATGACCTCTAGCACGCGCAGAATTTGACCCCCTTCCTCGAACATCGCATAACCGCCGCGGCAGCTCCCAAGATCAAGGGTCAAAACCTCGAGAGCGGGAAAGTTGGGCACGATATGGCATCTGTAGAGAGAACGATTCAGTTTGTATCGCCAGTAATGCTCATTGCGAACCAGGCCATATGGGCGAGTGGGAAGATACCGTCGGTAGTGGCTAACCATGTCGTCTGCAAGAGCTTCAGTAGCAGGCGAAAGTTCTGGGTACCGACCAGGCAAATCTTGAACAAACTCTGGTCCGGACCTGACCCATTCTTCGAACTGAGGCGTGTTAGTCCAGATATGGAACTCATTGTCAGGTAACAACTCAAAACCTAACCGTTCATAGAACAGTGGATCAATATCTGAGAATAGCAACAGAGCATCAAACGATTCGTCTTCTGCCAGGTCGATTACGGACTCCAACATATCGATGGCATGGCCCTTGCCCCGCTCATTTTCCGGCGTGAAAACAGCGCCGATGCCCCCAACCTTATAAACTTGTCCGCGCGACTGGAAGTCAAAGGTATATAGCTTGCAGCTGGAGAGGATGGCGTCGCCGTTTCGAGCTACGAGGTACCTAAAGTTGCTTCTGGACCAGGGTTGCTGAAGCTGAGCCTGCATGAAATCGCGATACTGTTCCTGGTTCAATCCGGCGGACCACGTACCATAATTCTGCCGCAGAATGGTCAGGATATCCTGCGCATTTGCAATTTCAAGTTCAACTGATCTAGTCAAGGTACTATTCATGGAACAATTATGCTTTACGGCAATCGACTTTGTCATCGCGAAAACCGCCCACAAAGCCTAAAGAATCCGTAAAACGGTGTTTAATGTAACTAAGGTAAGATCAGGCAAGTTTAGACAGCGCAGTGCGTGCGTTCTGCGTTAACATAGCCACTTCTGCCGCCACAACTGGAGATGCCGAATGAGCGTTGACCTTTCGCGAAGATTGTACAAGCCGAGAGAAACAGCGCCGATCAATGCTCAGATCCGACAAATTTACTCCGCAGAGCAAATTCACGATCGCGTCCAAGAAATGGGCAAGCAAATCAGCAAAGATTTCTGCGATCTGGATCGTCCGGTTGTAATAGGAGTCTTGAAAGGAGCATTGCTGTTCCTTGCAGATTTGATACGCAGCGTCGAATGCACCGATCCATTGCAACTGGAATTTGTGCGCTTGGCTAGTTACGGCGCAGCAACTGAGAGCTCGGGCGTTGTGCAAACACCTTATTTGGATTTACCGAACTTATACCAACGCAACATAATTGTTGTCGAGGACATCATCGATTCAGGAAGAACAGCGCAGTTTTTCATGGAGTATTTGCGCGCACAATTCAATCCAAAGACGCTCAAATTAGCCGCTCTACTCGATAAGCCGTCACGCCGCGTCGTTCCGATGGATCCAGACTACGTTGGCTTTAAAATTGACGATTTGTTTGTTGTCGGATTCGGGTTGGATTATGCCGAACAGTTCCGCGAACTGCCATTCCTGGGTGAGATGGTGGATTTTGCAGGCTAGTTCGGACCGCGCGCGGGTTATCAAACCGCCCTACGGTGGCGTTAAATTGGATAGAATAGTTGTTGTCAGACAAGGATAACAACATGCTTCCCAAGAAACGGTCGATATTGACTCTGGCGCTAACTTTGCTGTTGTCGTCGGTCGCTGCCGTCTGCGCCGACGAACAGGGCTCTGGCTCCGATAAGCCAACGCGCGTCCTTGAGGGCGGTGTGAAAGGCACAGTAATCCTTTTCGATGAGGGGCTGGCCAAGATTTCTTTTGCCCGAGAGCTCATACAAGAATCGACAACGAAGATCATGAAAGAGGCGACGCGGAAGGACACAATTGTCGTTCGCGGACCTAATGCAATCGGAAATGGCATCGTCATACCAGCCATCGGCGGTGTAGGCGGCGTGATGCAGTTCGGCGAGATGCCGATCCGGCGCAACAAACTCGATCGATTCATTGCCGACAGCGAACAGAATCTCGCGGCACTGCAAACATATGTTGATGGTCTGGTATTGCCACCCGGGCAGACTGAGCCACTGAGCAGCACCTATAACTCGATGCACGCCACCATGGCCGAAGCTCAGGCACATCTGCAAATATTGAAGGAGCTGGCGTCCCAGAAGCGACTGGCGAATGTAAAAATCGGCCGGGAAGCCTTGAAGATCTTTGACGCGATGGCACAAATTGAGAAACAAAAGTCCACGTTGCTAGATACTGTCACTGCCTTAAATGCACCTGCAAGCACGGCACCAGAGGCGCCGCCTCTACAATAAACCAGTATCCTTCGCTAATGTTCTGCCCTGTTGAACTTCAAGGGTATCTCAAACCAGAACGTGCTACCACCCTGGATAGAACTCTGGAAGCCGATTGAACCGCCATGTCGCTCGATAATGCCTTTCGAAATAGCAAGACCCAAGCCAGTGCCGCCCTGTGCCCTGGTATCGGAAGAGTCAATCTGGTGAAAGGCCGTAAACAACTTTTCACGCGCCGCTTCAGGCACGCCCGGTCCCTCATCGGATACGCAGAACCGCGCCCTATTGTCGTCAACGATTCGAACTTGAATGATTACATCGCTGCTTGATGGCGAAAACTTCACCGCATTTGATACCAGGTTGGTCAATACTTGAATGATTCGATCCCTATCGCCGTCGAATGAGATTTCATCACTGACCTTTGCCACAAGTCCGATTGCCGATTGATTTGCAATGCCTCGAAGAGTTTTCAAAACCGCGGCTACAACATCGCTTGCATTTAGTGCACGCATCTTCAAGTGAATCTTATCTGCTTCAATTTTTTTGATGTCTAGCAGGTCATTGATCAGCCGGATCAAACGATCACATTCTGAGCGCGCAATACCTATCAGTTCCATTGTGCCATCGCCAACAGGTTCAGTTTGGCCGCCTTCAATCAATCCGAGCGCAGCCCGGATTGACGTAAGTGGAGTCCTCAACTCATGGGATACCATGGAGTTGAATTCACCAACGCGTCGTTCGACTTCCTTTCGTTCCGTGATGTCGTGGGCGATACCACAGACGCGAATCAAATTGCCCTCTGTGTCGATCACAGGAAACGTGCGATACCACAACCAACGGACCTGGTTGTCTCGTTCTATGCGAAACTCGTGACTGAATTCGGCATCGCCACTTTGCTTTGCCTGCTCCATCAGATGCATGAACAATGCGCGATCCATAGGATGAACAGCGCTCATCAGCGATGTCGGATCCGCAAGGAGCTCCTTACACGGTCGCCCCCACGTGCGTTCATACGCCGGGCTGACGTATAGATACTTTTCAAAGGACGGCTCCGCAACGAAGAATACATCGCGCATGCTCTCTGCCATTTGCCGAAATAACCGCTCGGCTTCATCAAGCGCTTTTTCAGTCCGTTTGCTTTCTTCCTCGGCAAGCTTCTTTGCGGTCACATTTCGGCAAACCGCCACCATGTAATCAGCATCACCATCGGAATTGAAAATTGGAGATTTGATCGTATTGAAATAATGAATTTCCCCATCGTGCCGCGTGACAGGTTCTTGTTTTATAACCAGCTCTGTGCCGCTGTTGATCACATAAGCGTCATCGATCAGATACTGCTCGGTGAACTCAGCCGGGTTGATCGGCGCGTCGATTAGTCCCTGGAGTTCTTCCGACGTCATGCCATAGAAATCGCGAAAAGCCTTGTTTGCATAAGTAATTCTCGAGTGCCGATCCTTCACGAGGATCATGTCATGCATAGCATCGAGCATCTGAATATAGACTGCCTGTTGATCGCGCAGCTTGCGTTCATTTATCTCGAGCCGGGCAACCTTCTCCCGAAGAGCCTGAATCTCTGCTTGCTGCAAAGAGGCATCTTTGGTTATGCCTTCTCTTTTAATCTGAGAATCTTTCACTGGAGGGACCTGGGGCGCACTGATTACCTTATGCCACAAAACGTTTGCCTTACACCCGCCCCGATGCTAGGCTCGTAACGTCACCTTACCGGCGCCCCATGAAGTCGACCTTACATAGCAGCCACAGGATGCTCGTCCTTGCAGCGTTTGCGGCGATCTATGTAATCTGGGGCTCGACTTACCTCTTCATTCGGTTTGCTATAGAAAGCATTCCCCCGTTCACAATGGCAGCTGTCCGCTTCCTGCTGGCTGGGGGCTTACTCTTCCTCTGGCTGCGAATGCGAAAAGTGCCTGCGCCTACGGCTTTGCAATGGCGTACCTCACTGCTTATCGGGAGTCTGTTGCTTGTCGCCGGTAACGGCTGTGTTGTCTGGGCAGAAAAGACTGTTCCTTCCGGTTTAGTCTCATTGCTAATCTCAGCCACCCCGATATGGGTTGCCATCTTTGATTGGTGGCGTCCCGGTGGTGCGCCACCGCGATTGGCAGCAGTTTTCGGTCTGGCGTTGGGTTTGGTTGGACTGGCAATGTTGCTGCAGCCGGAAGTGTCTCCGAACATTAACCTTGCCGGTTGCCTTGTGGCGGTGCTTGGGTCAATTAGTTGGTCGTTCGGGACTATCTATTCGCGATCCGCCAATGTCCCGGAATCGCCCTTTATGGCAACAGCTACGCAAATGCTCAGCGCCGGTGCCATCCTCTTATTATTGTCGATTTTTTCCGGAGAGCTGGCACGGCTCGATCCATCGACGTTGAGCTTCCGTAGTATTGCAGCGCTTCTATATTTAATTTTCTTCGGCTCAATCGTGGCATTCTCGGCGTTCGTCTGGCTGATACGCGTCGACAATCCAACCAGAGTTGCCACTTATGCCTACGTCAATCCAGTGGTCGCGCTATTGCTCGGATGGCTCTTTGCCGGCGAACACTTGCACGTTTCCATGCTGGGACCGGCTGCCGTAATCATTTTAAGCGTAGCCATGGTCACCCGTTTCACTCCAAAACGCAGACCAACACCAACAGTTGAGTGTAAACCGGAAATCCCTTCGACCTCCGGATGAGATTGACATTAAATTCCTTGATTCGAATTCAACTAAAGGTGCTGGTTTCATCTTCAAACGTGTTGGCACACGGCAATGTGGAGATTTAAACATATAGGGATAAAAGATCGGGTATGTGCAAGGTGGCGTCACTTCAATCGGTGCGAACAATTCCTGGGGAAATCACATGAAAATAGCGCCAGCTATCCTTGCAGCTTCATTCTTAAGTCTTTACTGCACCTGCGCCGCAATGGCCGATTGGGGAAACGTCGACAAGATCAACAAGTGGTTCGACGACCAAAAAGGCAGGCAATACACCATTGAAGGCACCAAGGAGCTGCAGAAGGCCGGACCAATGCAGAAAGCCGGTGAGATTCAGATTCCTCGGGGTTGGGACGCAGTAAAGGTTACGAAAACCGATTGTAAGCATCGTTTGACCCTGTGTGCTGACACGTTGTTTGAGTTCGACAAGGCAACTTTGTCGCAAGATGCCGAGGCCACGTTGCGCCTTGTTGGTCCGAAAATTGTCGAGTTGGGCGAACACCCGGTGCGAATTGAAGGACACACTGACGGCAAAGGGACAGACGAATACAACCAGAACTTGAGTGAGCGCCGAGCAGAACGAGTGAAGAACTGGTTGATGTCCAACCACTACATTCCCGTAGCTAGCAACATAGAAGGCTTCGGGAAGAAACGACCTATTGCTCCAAACGTAAAGCCCGACGGCAGTGACGATCCTAATGGTCGGCAGAAGAATCGGCGCGTGGAAATTATCGTTGATACATGCACGGCTTTGAACGTTGAACCGCAATCATCACCGGCAATAAGCACCACTTCCGATACTGCCACCAAAAGCCCTGCTTGGGTGGTGGACGACAGCAATGTGCTGCCGTTTGAGCACGTTTTTTCCCCCGAGCAGATCAAGTCGCAATTCACCAATGCCAAAGTTACTCCGCTTGGTGACGACAAGCTTTACTTCGAGCTTTTGATTCCAAATGATTGGCAATCGAAACCGCTGATAGTAACTAAAGAACAGCTGGCAGCCGATCGACAGACGCAGATCCCGCTTGCTGAGTTAGGACCGACAGCGACAAAAGACGTGCTTACGGAAGTGCGCTACATGCGCGTGGATGACAGTGTGACGCCAGAACAGTACTTGCTGGCTTACGCAACCAAGAGCGGGTTCGAAATCATCAAACGGCAGCATGCCGAATTCAATGAACGAAAGGCAGAGGACGCGTTGATGAAGCTGAACACCAAAGACTTCGGAACTGTATTTACGCGACTGACAGTTTCAAAACGCGGCGAATACCTGTTTATCATCGCCAGCTCGGCGCCGGCTGCTGAGTACGACAAATGGAAAAATATCTTTGCCGCCGCTGCATTGTCGTTTGATCCGAAGGGGAAGTAACGGGCACCACCTGATGCACCGCAAAACATCGGTTTGCTCAAGATCCGGATCGAACGTTGGAGAACTATGTTGAAAAAAATCGCGCTAGAAGAGCATTTCAGTGGACCGGGCTTTGAACATTACTTGCAGGCAGTAGCAGACTCGTTTGATCCTGGAGTTCTGAAAGCAATCGAAAAATTGTTACCGGACTTCAATGATCAAAGATTGGCTACCATGGACGAGGCCGGCATTGAAATAGCGGTGCTTTCGCAAACAGCCCCGGGGGTGCAGCAAGAGCGCGATACCACTTTTGCCACAAAATCCGCCAGGCAGAACAACGATTTTCTAGCCGAGGCGATGAGAAAATATCCCAACAGATATCGAGGATTTGCCTGCGTGGCTTTGCAAGACCCACGGGCAGCATGTAAGGAACTCGAGCGCTGCGTGAAGGAACTGGGATTTGTTGGTGTTCTACTAAATGGCCACACAAACGGTGCTTACCTTGACGAAAAACAATTCTGGCCCTTTTGGGAACAGCTAGCCACGCTTGATGTACCGGTTTATCTTCACCCTGGCAATCCCTACGACAAGCCGCACATGTATGCCGGGCGTCCGGAACTTAACGGTGCTACCTGGAGCTGGACTTGCGAAACATCAACGCATGCACTCAGGTTGATATTTGGTGGCACATTCGATCATTTTCCCACGGTCAAAGTCATTCTCGGACACATGGGCGAAACAATTCCTTTCTACCTCTGGCGCATCGACAGTCGCGCGCAGACAAGCACAGCCGGACGTGCCTTAAATAAGACGCCGTCAGAATACTTTCGCGATCACTTTGTAATTACTACTTCTGGAGTCTGTGCGCATGCACCACTCATCTGTTCGCTTACAGAGCTAGGCGAAGACAACGTCATGTTCTCTGTTGATTATCCCTATGAAGATACTGCCGCCGCAGTCACATTCATCGAGACGGCACCACTTACCCAAACAGTAAAAGAAAAGGTTTGCTACCTCAACGCACAGCGCATCTTGAAATTGCAAAATGTCTATGCCTGATGACTGACGAGCGACGGCTTATACTGCGTCCTCTTGAGCGCGGGGACTAACGACGTAGATCCTTCCGGAGAAAGTCTGTAGTGACAGTCTCTTGCCGCTAAAAAGGCATCAACGAGTTCCCAGAAACATGAAAGACACGCCTCACGCCATAAGGAGCATAAGGAATTCCGACCGGCGATGGATACACATAACCATTGCAACCGTAATAGCCACCGTATCCAGCATAACCAGGATAACCAACGACTGACGGATAGGTCGTGACTGCAAGTCCGTTCATAGCTGCGCCTGCAGTTCCGGCTACTGCGTGCATCAAGCTTGATACCGGACCTCGATGTCCGACGTAGGTGTTGGATGTTGAGTAGGATGATTGCTGCTGTTGGGATAGCGCTTCATTTTGATGCTGCAGATCCGCAAGGCGCTGCTGGTACTCCGCTTCTTTGACCTTCCATTCTATTTCCTGGCGCTTCTCAGCTGCGTCTCGGTCAGCCAGTTGCTGCGCCTTGTGATTGTCCACTTCCACCATGAATGACTGACCATCATTCTGCGTTGCGGTGTCATCGCTTGCAAAAACAGATCCAGTAGAAGAGATAACAACGGTTGTTGCCAATAACGTCTTAAGCAATTGCAATTTCATTTCCGTCCCTCTGCTGCGTAATTCATTAACAGCAACGGCGCGAAAATTAGTCAGATCGATTGCCAAATCTCGAAAGCACCTGCAGGAGCGGATTATGGACTCAATTTTTGGCAGCGTAAGAACGTCCAAAGTGTGGCAAGTCGAATGAAACTCTCTCAATAAGCCGGATTATGGGTAAAGGATCTGAAAGCTGCGAATTATTAACACTCGCTAAATAGCTAGACGCGTCAGCTTAGTCCAATGTTCTGGAACTGCAGTGCATCGGCGAGCATTTCAGAGCTTCACACCAGCGCTTGACAACACCTTATTATAACGGCATCTCCTGCGGTTCCAAAAGAATGTTCAATTTCTACAAGCAACGGGCGCCGTCTCCGAGTCTCACCACAGGCACGCCAGAAGCCGCGTTGAATGTGAGTGCATCTGCTGGAAGCCCAGAGCTTGTCGTCAATGACGACCATGATGCAATCAAACAGCCCACGGCACTTGTTGTCGCTGGATTTTGGCGACGCGCAGCTGCATTAGTCATTGACGATGTGCTAGTTGCACTCTCCCTGGGCCTCCCTGGAGCGCTATTTTTTTACGGCTGCATTGTTTCAGGACGGTTGGCTCCTGGTACCTCAAGTAAGAACGACTATTTGATCTTGGCTGGGTTAGCAATGCTGTTTGTCTATGCGATCGGACCTTGCCTTTACTTTGCTTTTTTTGAAAGTAGCAAGCAGCAAGCGACACCGGGCAAGCGCCTACTTGGTCTACGAGTCGTTTCTAAAGATGGCGGAAAGTTTCCCTTCTGGAACTGTGTTAAAAAATGGACTCTACAATGGCTGATTTTCGGAATTGTCATGGTCGCGGCGGTGATTGTCGGCTTTGTGAAATTCCACGAATGGCCATTGACGTGTCTTTCAGCCGCGGCGCTCTACTACTTGCTCGGATTTGGCATTGTGGTGTTCAACAATCGCCGCCAAACTTTGTTTGACAAACTTAGTGGGCGGTTTGTGGTCAGGGCACTGCCAGCTCATGTGCTACCGCAGCAATCGTCGGCAATATCAAAAATATGGTGCACTCCGTCAGAACGATGGATGCTGATCGCCATTGGCATTGGTTTGGTGTTCACGCTCCAGGGTAAAGAAGGACCAATAAACCGTTGGCTGAACATTGATGCCGCCTCACTGATCTCCGAAGTAACAACGGAATCTGGCACTCGCAATACCACAGGCAAAGCAGTGGTGGCAAAGCATAACCTGGCAGCCGGACACATCATGGCTAAGGACGACGTTGAGTTGGTGAATTTCGGCGCGTTGCGTACACCGCGCTGGTCGTTGTCGAACCCTGGACTATTACCAGGGAGTCTACTGCTGAGTCCACTAAAGTCCGGAGACATTTTCTATCCGGAGCAATTCGTCAAACGGAATTGCAAAATTACCAAGCTGATCGAGAATCGTGCGATGAGCAACTCAGAAATTAGTGCGTTGAAGCTTCAAGAGATAAATCGTCAAATCGCGTCTTGCGCATTAGAGAAGGATTCAATTTACTCACGTCCTGAAGCTCGCGACATATGGCGCGATGAAATGAAGCAATTGGGATTATCTACTGATTGCGTTGAAACGCAGAAGTTATCACCTGGCAAGGCTTATGACTTAGTCAAGGCGTACAAGGCCCGTGCAGTGCTACGCAACGAGATGCACCAATACAAGTTAGCACTGGCTGACTACAACCGCGTGCTGAAAATATCGCCTGCGGATGAAGAAATATTAGCGCTGCGCGCTAAAGTCAACTACAATCTGCACCAATTCAAGCTTGTTATCGCTGATTGTAATCGCATTCTGAAAGAATTGACGGAGGATGTTGACGCTCTCAGCTTGCGCGCAAACGCTCACCTTCAGATGCGCCAATACAAGTTAGCCCTCGCTGATTGCGATCACATTCTCAATAATGACGCTGAGAACGTTGTCATTCAGGCACTACGCGCGAGAATCAAGAGTCAGACTGGACAGGGCGCGCGGCCTATACATACAAAATTGAGACGGCAACAATCAAAATAGACGAAGGCCTTAAAATCGAGAATCGAGTGCCAAACGCTCGTAACGATCAGACGGAAGGACCAAGCGCCTCACATGGCGACTCAGGTGAGCAGTCACACTTCTCACCCTCTTTGTAGCTGGTGCAGCAGCAACAGCAACAGTCGCAACCTTTGCAAGGCTCGCATTTTGAAGGGTCTTCACAACACGTACAACATTTATCGGTATTCACGCGTGTTCTCCTCGAATTTTCTACCCACTGGAACATCTTACAAGTAATTACGGCTCAGGCAACTTGAGGAGAATATCGCCAAGAAGAATACGTTTTGCTAGCTCACCGACGGTGACGTCCTCGATCTCACAGCCCGATGCATAGGAGGTTTTACTTGTGTCTCGAGAAAGCTTCTCCAGCGCCGCCTGTCCTGCTTGCTTGCTAATGTGTTTGAGCAGCATGGCCGCATAGACTTTACCGGCAGGCGAGCCACTACTCAAGAGCCCTTGAATTTCCGGACCGATCAAGCCGCCCATTGCATGTAGCTTGGCATAGGCGGAGAATGCTTCCGTTCGCCGGCCGGCATAACCAACCTTAGCTTCATCGACACTTTTGGCACCTTTGAGCGTTTCGATCGCCTGCAAAGTTTGGGCGTCAGGGGCCGGTCTCTGAACTGCTTCACCCATAGTCTTGAATACTTCAGGCTGAGCATTTTGCTTTGGCAAATTCAGAGGCATGGGAGCTCCCATTAAGACTTGCGGTGGCTTAGCGCCCCCTGTCGGTCGAGGACTCTCCATGCCTGAACAGCCCGGAGAAGAGCCGTCTTTAGGGATGTTTTGCGCTCTCAGATTTTTCTTTTCTGCATGCGTGTTTTGCGCCCACGCGCATGATATCGAAAGGCAGAAGGACACTAAAGCCGCTACGACCCGTCCGACCTTGCGGCAACCGTCGCGAAGCTTTCGCAGTGCCCGCGGACAATCTTCAGTAATGACGGTGCCGTCCTGACGCCGGAACAGCCTGAGACAAGGGAGCTTGCCGCTTTCAACGTTAAGGAGGCTTTCTGCCTCGGTTCTGCTCATCGCTGAAATGTTGTAGACGTTCTTATTGCACAGTTCGCACGAGCGCACCTTTTCGTTGCCTTGCATGTTTTCCCAAGAAGCCTCGCAAGGCTTCGCGATTTCAATTCGTTCGATATTTGGTTCAATCATAAGGTCCGCCGGGCGCTGCGTAATTATAGGCATTCTGGCGCGACAGGCGCAGAAGATCAAGGGGCGGGTTTCGCCTGCCACTTTCGTACTTGCCTGAAGTATAGACCCGGCACCGGGACTCATCGGATGGGGAACCGTTCCAATACACGCGCGCAGCATTCAACTTTATGGGCCCAGCTATCTCCCCAGCAGCTGGGCCCACAAAGAATCGAGGTGCGGAGTTCCTAGGGACGAAGTTTGCGCATCTTTCCGCGACCATATATTGGAATATCAGGTGCGATAACAGCCAGAAGAAATCCATTCTCGACAGCCAGATGATATACGGCCGCAGGTGAAGGCGCCGATGCGTCAGCTACTTCGGGACAGGAAGGACTTGCAGCTACTTTTTTAAGATCAACGCCAATGGGAACCAAATCTTTTTTATCACTATTAGGCGGGTCCACAAATTCGCAACTTGATGCCTGAAAAGCCAAAAGCGACCACGTTTCAGATTCGGCCATTTTCAACACCTCAAGATTGAGTCAATTGCACCAAAAGTGCAATTTAGGCAGTTGTATTGCGCTGTTAAGTAAAACGTTGATTACGCCAAAAAGTTCAATATCAATGAACTATTCTCTAGCTCACAATTACGCGCATCAACGTAATGTCATCATTGCGCATTAGCGGTCTACTATCGGCATCCAGCAATGTCCGCTGCACTTCGGCCAGTTGTTCAATGTCTTTCTGCTCAAGCATTCCTTTCAGGAATAACACGGCGTCGCTGTGCTCTTCCTGGCGCTGGTAGGCCCAACGAGCGATGGCATCACTCATCAGATAGAACACGTCGCCTGGCTGCCAACTCCCGGAAATTTTCACAAGGGCTTCTTCGAGTTCAGCTTCCTCGCCATCCGAGGTGCTGGACAAAAGCACCGGACTACTATTGAACTGCTCAGATTCGGTCAACGGAAATTTCTCTATTAAATTGCCATCCCGAACTAGCATCAAGCAGCAGTCACCAATTGCTTCGGCCTCCCAACTGCCACCATTATCCGAGGACTGGAGCGTAAGACCAAGAAGGGCAGCATAGGCACCGCTTTCAGCTTTCTGCTCCGCGTACCACTCGAGTTGCTTATTTGCAAGGCTCTGAAGCCACTGCTTTTTCAAATCATTCCGGTCTGCCCCCGAAATGAATCCATCAACGAGCAGCTTGGCCCAAAGGGCCGAAAAGGAGGTTTCTGTAGCACCATCGGCAACGGCGCAGCGAAATTTGTCAGTATCTTTGTCGACTGACTCAGAAGGTGCCGCAGCATCTTCATATTCATCATTGGTATTGCCTTTTTTTGGCAACCACAAAGTGTTACAGGAAACCCGCATGCCGATCTCCTAGCGCAGGTTGCTCGGTCTTGTACCGATATCAAGGAACCGAATCACAGAAACAAGATCCGCGTTAAACACAAAACCACGAGTGTTGTAAGACACTTGAACGCCTTCCTGTGCCACCATTCTTCGCATGTATTCAGGTAGCGGACTGGACATATTGAACAACATTTTTGCGTGAGAATCTGGCAGACCTGCTTCTCCATCGGGAAATTCGATCGCTCTGTGGGCGGACGAGGAAATGTGCAGATTGAACAGCAGCACGCCCCCGTCAGAACTAGTCAGATTCATAAGGTCATAGGCCGCTTCCTGAGGATCTCCGTCGGTTGACTCTCCGTCCGAGATGTTAATTACAATTGGAGGAAAACAATTCGGGTGCTTGCTCAACCAATCGACCACAACGGAAGTTGCGCGGTTCATCGCCGCGCACATTGGCGTGCCGCCTTCTGCGATAGGATCGAACCAAATCGGAAACTTAACTGTTTGATCTAGCAATCCGCCGGCACCGTCATCGACTTTCTTAGTGCGCTGCTCGACTCGAGCAGGATTATTACCGATATCGGAAATTGGCACGAGCTCTCGTCCGCTAAGTGCCCCGTTGAACGCCGGCTGCACTCCCTTGCCACCATAACCAATTACGCCTACATGATAGTAATCTCTGATGCCCTCGGATTTGGCACACTTGATCACCAAATTCTGCAGTAATCTATTAATCGCATCGGCGAGCCCAGTCGCTTTAGTTTTCTTAGTTTCGCTTCCAAACGGATCTTGCATCGACCCTGATTGATCGATGATAAAGAGAAAGCAAGAAGGGTTGGCTCTGCTAATTTCGGCTACGTATGGCATTATGACTCTTTTCTGATTACTTGCTTGGCTAGAGCTGCTGTGTCATCAATGATAATACCCGACTGGATCTTCTACAACTAAAGGGTCCTTGTCTGGAGAAGCCGGGTACATTTCAAGATAGGGCATTAACGAGCGCATTGCATGAGCTGGCCAACTCCACAGGACTACAACGAAGCAATCCAAAACCCGCACTTAAATTTTGCGGACGAAGAATTGCGACTGGGCGTGGCGGAAGTCAATGCATTGGGACTGCCACAGGCAAGCACAGGCGCGTTTGCAAGTGCTTACCGCATCAAATGTCCAGAGCGCGACGTGGCTGTGCGCTGCTTCCTTCAATCCGTTTCCGACCAACAGGACCGTTATAAAGCGCTGGCTGCGACCATGCGTGGCATTGAGACTCCGCTATTTGTGGAGTTTGAGTATCTTGAAAAGGGAATTCGAGTCTCCGGTACTTGGCACCCAATCGTCAAGATGACTTGGGTCGACGGTCAAACACTGGATGCATTCATTCGTCAAAACAAAGACGACAAGGAAAAACTGCTGTCCATCGCTGAATCTTTTAAGTTGGCTTGTGGTCACTTGCAGCAGATGGGCATTGCCCATGGAGATCTACAGCACGGAAACATCATGGTGCAGGATGATTCACTCAGGTTGATCGATTACGATGGAATGTTCGTGTCGTCATTGACCGGGTTCGCAAGCAATGAATTGGGTCATCCTAACTTTCAGCATCCCGGCCGCAGCAACTCGCTGTTTGATGCTTCAATGGATAACTTTTCCAGCTGGGTCATTTATCAGTCGTTGGTGGCCATTGCTTACGAACCAAGTCTGATTGAGAAATTGCGCGGTTGCGAAGAGTGCCTCCTTTGTCGACACATCGACTTTGCACACCCTGCTCGTTCAGCAGCCTTTCATATTTTGGAGGCAAGCGAATCCGATTCGGTACGTGAGTGCGGTCGCAAACTTCGCAGCCTCTGCCAGTTGTCACCAGATGCGATACCATCGCTTACTGCCGGTGCAGAACTTTCAGAACCAGAACCGCTGGACGCGAACGTCAACTATAGCGATCTCTTATCGCTGGTCGCGTGCTATGAGCGATTCGAAGCCGATCACGGCGGTGACCTCGATAGCTCGGTAGAGCTTAATTTGACCGCCAGTGGATTTCCCACAATTCGTCAATACACCCATGCGCTCAGTTCGCCTAAAGATTGCTTCGCGGACCAAGAGTTGCAGGCGTCTCTACCGATCAGACGGGGACAAAACATTTGGCGTCAGCTGGGCAAAGAATCTATCGTATTTGGGGTTCGATCAAAAAGAGACGAATATGCAGTCAAGTGCTTTCTCGGTGACGACCAGACACGCGCAGAAAGATACCAACAGTTCGCTGAATATTACAAAAATAAGATGCCCTGGAGATTGAAGAAGCATTTTCTCCGATTTGAGTATCAGCCTCAGGGCATCAAGGTCGCACACAAGTGGTATCCCATCGTCAAAATGGAATGGATGGCAGCCTATCGGCTGGACGACTACATTGCCTCAACTCCTCACAGTAAACACCTTGCTTATGCACTGCTTGGGCAGTGGCGAGAAATGATGCACGAACTTACTAAAGCGGGCATTTCGCATGGCAACCTGGAACCGGGAAACATCTTCATTCACGAAGGACGCCTGCGTCTTGTCGACTATGACACTGCATACGCCCCTGGCATGACAGATACGCACTACGAGCCGTTGAGCTTTCCCAATGTCGATATGGTCCATCCGCGAACGTCAAGAAAAATTGGCCCAAAGTCCGATCATTTCTCTTCTTGGATCGTGGACACTGCTTTGGTGGCCTGGTGCACAGATCCGGCACTCTTCAAGATCCAGGAGAATAGACGCGGACGCCTGCTGTTTCGCTCAACAGACCTTACTCAGCCAGCCGACTCGAAGATGTTCGCGTTACTCTTTCATAATAACAACGAAGAACTTCACAACAGAGCACAGTTGCTCTATCGATTTCTTTATATGGAACCGGATGCGATACCACCTCTGCAGGCCCAAGCTATGCCATTGTTGCCCGCCGAAGTAATTCACGAACACCGCTTGCGTAAGTTACAAGTTGGCGGTAGAACTGCAGCGATGGTGCTTAGTGTTGTCTCCATCATGGTACTAGCGACATTGCCCTATGGAAGCATAATGGCTTTAGTGCCCATAATTGCACTCATATTGACGATACAAAGTATACTTGCGGAGCGGCGCAAGAACTCCGAGGGCAAAGAATGACGTGGCCCACTCCGCAAGACTTTAACGAAGCGGTACAGAATCCGCAGACAAACTTCAAGGACTACGAACTGAAGAACGGCACGTTGTCCGAAACTCGGTTAGGTTTGCCATTTGTCGCAAGCGGAGCCTTTGCCAGCGTATACAGGACGATGTGCGGCGATCGGCAGTTCGCTATTCGCTGCTTTTTGAAAGAGATTCCCGATCAACGTATTCGCTACGAGCGCATCAGCCAGTACGTAATGAATGACACTTTGCCATATACGGTGGAGTTCAATTATCTAAAAGATGGGATTTTCCTTCGCGGCAACTGGTATCCCATTTTGAAAATGGATTGGGTGCAAGGCAACACCTTAGATACTTACGTCAAAAATAATTTATCACAGCCTGCCAAACTTGCCTTAATCGGTGAGAAATTTAAAACCATGATGTTTGACCTGCAAGCAGCTGGTATCGCGCACGGTGATCTACAACACGGCAACATTATGGTTACTCCTGAAGATGAACTCCGTTTGGTCGACTACGACGGTATGTTCGTCCCAGAGCTGAAGGGCTTTCAAAGTAACGAAATAGGGCATCGCAACTATCAACATCCTAGTAGAAATTCTTCCAATTTTGATGCTCATGTCGATAACTTTTCAGCCTGGTCTATCTACGTTTCGCTTTCGATTCTAAGCACTGATCCTTCATTAGCAAATAAACTCGGAGGCTGCGATGAGAGCCTTTTGTTTAGGCAACTGGACTATCGTCATCCGCTCAGTTCCCCTGCCTTCGCATTGCTCGAAGCGCACGATGATCAAACTATTCGCAATGAAGCGCAGCGGCTCAGAAGCCTGCTTTCATTGCCGGTAGAATCCGTTCCCTATCTTACTGATTCGCTGGAGGTCCCAGAAACCTTACCGCAATTGCAACCCACCACGTCATTCTTTCCGTCAGGCGGAGTTGATATCTCACAGTCAGCATGGTCGACGCCAGACAGCGGTTCCGGAGACCAAGAAACCGGTCATTTTTGGCCGTCAGTGACTGAATATGTAAAGGCCGTTTCGAACCCTAGCCGGAATTTCATAGATCCG
>JADYXS010000722.1 GCA_021772155.1 Candidatus Obscuribacter sp. | reverse complement strand
TCACGTGGATTAAGACTGACTCGTTTTGTTGCAGTGTTGGCAAGCTTCGGAGCATTGCTCCCGGTTCTTAGTTGCCCAGGATGCTGGCCGGTTTACACAGGTGTTCTAGGCACTATTGGACTAGGCTTCTTATCTGAAACTGCATATCTCTTGCCGATTACCGCAGTTCTACTGGCTGTATCACTATTAGGACTTGGATACAAAGCAAGATTTCGGCGTGGATACTTGCCGTTGGTGATTGGTATCATGGCTGCCGTTGCTGTTCTTGCTGGTAAATTCTGGATAGCGAACGATTTATTTCTGTACGTCGGTTTCACGGGCCTGGTAGCCATGTCCATTTGGAATGCGTTGCCACCAAAGGAAGTGTACTGTGTTAAGGAGTGACAAGTTTGCGGATTGTTATTGCGATTTGAAAAGGCACTACAGTCCTGCTCAACGGGAACAACCTACCTCTTCCGGCAGATCGCTGCGGTGCTAGTGCAGTGCGAAGCGGCCGATCGAATGAAAGCTGCAGACAAGCCAAATAGCAACGTGTCCAGGCGACAGCGGATATTGTCATGGGTAATTGTCGACGCTGAAGTCCTGGTGACTGGCGTCAAATTGAGTTGAGGGGCGAACCATTCAGAAGACAAACATGCCTAACATAACGGTCTGTGCAGTTGTATGCACCGTTGTTGTGCTTGCCGGAGAAGCTCTTTCACTCCCGTTAGGTGGTCAGCAGACCAACAGTTTCACAGCGGAGTGGCCGCGGGAAAACCGAAACAAGGCAATCGTTAGTCTCAGTGACTTTCATTCCGGCGGACCAGGCAAAGATGGAATTCCTTCCTTGAACCAGCCCCACTTTTTATCAGTTCGTGAAGCAAATTCACAGTTGAATTTACGCGAGCCGGTGATTGTTTATTCAACAGGTGATGTAGCCCGTGGTTATCCATTGAGCGTTTTGCTGTGGCACGAAATCATCAACGATACGGTCAACGGACAACCTATAGCCGTGACATATTGTCCTTTGTGCAATGCTTCGATCGTTTTCGATCGGCAGATCGCCAAACAGACTCTCGATTTTGGCGTCACCGGTCTCCTCCGGCATAGTGACATGGTCATGTACGACCATCAGACTCAAAGCTGGTGGCAACAGTTTACAGGAGAGTGCCTAGCAGGGAAATTTTGCAGGACAAGACTCCGGATTTTGCAGTCGAACGTAATGTCTTATGCAGAATTTAGAAGTACGTATCCGGGCGGGAAGGTTTTGTCCTCGGAGACAGGACATGATCGAGCGTATGGCACTAATCCTTATCGGTCGTACGATGACCCTTCCAGCACACCTTCTCTATACACCGGCACAAGAGATCCACGATTGCCTCCGCTGGAGCGAGTGCTTGGAGTTGTCGTTGGTGAGCAAAGTCGAGCGTATGCATACAGCGTTCTTGAAAAAGATCCAGTCATCACCGATAGGATTTCCGGAAGTACGATTGTTATCGTATCTATCGACCGTACTCTTTCTGTACTTGACCGACATTCAATTGCTCTGTCCAAAAGCGTGCTGGCTCCGCGTGCCTTTTCTGCACACGTGGAAAAGCGCAACCTGGCATTTGTTCACAAAGCTGGAAGAATGATGGATAAACAAACTCACTCGACATGGAATACTTCTGGAAAATGCATTGACGGACCCCTCAAAGGGCGGGTACTTTTGCCGATTCAGGCGCTACCAACTTTCAGTTTTGCTTGGTTTGCCTTTCATCCTAAGTCGACTGTATATGCTCTTCCCGCCCAGGAATTTTAGATAGCTCAAGTGTAGCTAATTAAGTTTTGGGGCGAATAATTCCAGATGTTTATACGTTCGCCAGTTAGTTATCCGAACATCTGTAACTGAAGCACTTGCTATGTGGCGGAATGTTCTATCGGGCTGCCAGAGATTGATGCAGCGCTAAATGCTCCAGTTGAAAAGCTGACGGAGCTTGCTGTCTGGCGAATCTATCAGTCGAAGTTTTTCGGTGTCACATTTTTTCGTGACACCATCATTTGGCTTTCATGTATGTTGTTTGTTCGCGCTAAGCTGCTATGTGTAAGCCTTTGTACCGAGCAGAAGTTTCTGAGCATCAACAGCCATGTGATTTGAATTATTGGGTGGCCGCTGCGACCCTCATCTACGACTCCCGCCGCGTCCATTGGGTGGCGAAGCTGGGCTATCTCGGTTGATTTCCTGTATCGTTATGTCTTAGTATGAGTCAACAATTTCGATCTTGTCCTCTGTGGAGATAACTCACCTAAGCAGCTCACCTACACGCGATTTGAATTTTGCATGACTCGGCTGCTGCGTGAGTAATGTTTGGTGTATGGTGGCAATCTTGCTTCGCGCTAGCAGCGCAATGAGCCTCCTGGGGGGCCGTGCGCCGAAATTGAAAGCGATGATCCGCAGGTTTTCGCACGAAGGTAGCTGATATGGTTTTTCGGATGAGACGCGGACTAATATTTATTGTTTTGACAATCCTTATGCTGCCAGCATGTTCTAATCGGAAATTGCAACAATCTTGGCTGGCGGAAGTTACGCAAGTAAATGGCAGCAGACCAGTGTTTACGCTTGAGAAAGTTCAGGACGAGATCCGCGCAAGATATCCAACTGTTAAACACCTCAGCACCAGTTGTCTTGCTGCATTGCTAGCCAAGCAAGATAATATTATGTTGCTCGACGTTCGTGAATATCAGGAGTATGCAGTCAGCCACTTGCCAGGCGCCATACAAATAGAACCATTGAGC
>JADYXS010000721.1 GCA_021772155.1 Candidatus Obscuribacter sp. | reverse complement strand
GGGCTGGCTTCATTGACAAAAACGCCCGCCAGCACATCCTGCACAACGGCTGCTTTAGCCCATTCCGGCACCTTGTCGCCGTCTTTGAACTTGGCCAACTGCTCAGTTGTCTGAGCCTGATCGGGGGTCGAGGAGCGCAGCAATCTGGCGATAAGAGCCATCATTTCCGCACGTTGGATGTTGCTGTTGGGACGAAATCCGTCCGCATATCCGGACATGATGTTATTTTGTCGGGCGATCTCGACTGATTTGAAATACCAATCAGTTGGTTTCACGTCAGGATAGGAGGAAGCTGATGGCGTCGCCTGACCCTCGAGGCTGAGAACGTTCACCAGCCAGGCGGCGAACTGAGCGCGGGTGACTGGTTTTTCCGGGTTGAACTTACCGTCGGGTTCAGCGGCGATAACCCCTTTATCCGAAAGCCGATTTATATATCGCTCTGTCCACGACTGGGAAGTATCGACAAATCTCGCTGCCAGGGCAGCAGTCTGCAATGTAAGTCCCAAACCAATCAGCAATGTGAGGGCTTTAGCGCCTCGGCTAGGCATGAGAATTCCCCATTAGTAAGCGAATCAAAGGCACGTGGTCGCCCTTTCAGTTGTGCCCACGAGCGACACCATTAATAACGCAACGCGCTGCAGGTACAGTCAAACGCAATAGAACCCGGATGTCAAGCGAGGCGGCAAATAGAAAGGGCGACGCCGATGCGCCGCCCTGTCGTCGAACATCTTCAAACTAACCGAGAATCTTGCCGATATTGGCGCTTTGCTCTTCGACTGAACGAATCAGCCCTTCCAGATTTATGCGCTGTCCCTTCGCCGTAAGAACTACGAGAAAATGCTGAGAGACTTGATAGAAGTGCAGAATACCTTGATCGGTAAGCAGCGTCATCTGAGTTAGCGTGCCGCGATTCATCCGCTGGAGGGAGACATCGTTGTTCGAAAACAGCGTTGCGCTGAGGGCTCCAAGCGTTCCGACATCTATATCGCCGGGCAGTGAAGAGGAGACAACTCCGCCCTCAGGACTGACCAGCAAGCATCCGAGAATGCCATGCTTGCCATTCAACGTGGACAGCATCCCTTGAATTTCCGTAGTGTCGGCCACTGCCATTACTCCTCCTCCTGAACCCCTACTTTGTTGATTTACCCTCAGTTTCGGATTTATCTTCGGACTTGTCGGTTTTTTCGGCCTTAGTATCGGCTTTATCAGCCGAAGCTTTCTTCTCGTCTTTGCTGCCGCCAATCTTCTTCAGCTTGTACACTTCAACCCAAGGGTCATCAAGAGCAGTGCTAAACTCCTTGCCGATAATTTCGACAGTGTCTCCGTCCTTCAACTTGGCAAGCAAGTCCGTATCAGGGTCCTTCTCTTTCGGAATCATCATGGCTAGCTTCAGCTCGGAAAGCGGAACATGGGTTCCGGGCTTAAGCACCAGCAACGATAGATGCGTTTTTGACGAGCGGAACGCTGGCTTGTAATCAAGGGCGAGGTTGCTGAAGGCAAAAAAACCGGCGGTGAACTTGACGTTCTTGCCAAGATATTCCTGCGGCTTGTTTACCAGGTCTTCGGCGGAAACGCTGACCGCATTAGTCAGATCCGGAATGGGCGGTTTAGGCGGGCTATCATCTTTGTCTTTGGTAGCATCTTTGGCTGCGGCGGGTTTTACCGGCGTTTTAGCACCGACCGTCGGAGCGTCAGTTGAACCAGGCGCTGCGCTGGTAATCATATTCGGATTAAAGTCCATCCAAATGACACCAGAGGCACCGATCGCTGCAAGCAGCATGGATAAGGTTATTTTTTGTGCGGAAAACATATCAGCTAAAACCCCAAGTTCGGTAGGCTTCGCGAGTACAAGACCTCTAAAGAGCACATATTACCAGAAGCTCATTCTGTTAGCCCGTGACGTCAGGTTATCATTAAGCCTCATGTTTTTATGAGACGTTGCTATGACGGAAAACCTCAGCCAATCACAGTCCCAAGTAGTTACAGCGACTGTGATTCCGGAAGAAGCTGGTGAAAAGGCCTCAGCGACGCCACTGTCGCCGATGATGAAGCAATATTGGGAAATCAAAGAGCAGAATCCCGATGCGCTGCTGTTTTTCCGTGTCGGCGACTTCTACGAGCTCTTCGGTAATGACGCCCAGGTGGGCGCGCGCGAGCTCGACATTACGCTGACGGGGCGCCCCGAATCCAGCTTTCCTTCAGGGCGAATGCCCATGGCCGGCGTTCCAGTCAAAGCAGTCGACGCCTACCTGGCAAGATTAATATCGAAGGGATATTCAGTTGCTATCTGCGAGCAGGTCGGAGTGCCCGGTGCAACAAAAGGTCCGATGGAAAGACAGTTGTCTCGGATTCTGACGCCAGGAACCGTACTTGAATCCAACATGCTTCCTGTACGCGAAAACAATTATCTAGTTGCGCTGTTGCGTGGCGGCGATGCCGCGACCATTGATGACCCAATTTGGGGCTTGGCCTGCGTGGATGCCTCGTGCGGAGAGTTCGTCGTTACGCAAGTTCCACAAAGTCGCCTGTCATTAGAACTGGGACGGATAAACCCACGCGAGGTGCTGGTTGCGAAGCGCACCGTGCGCGGTGCCGGTTACATCATTCCGCAAGAAGTGATGGATATCCCACCCGGGCTTGAAACACAACTCAGGTTCACCGGCCGTCCGGCTATGTTCTTCCAATTGGAACCTGCACGCCGACGTATCATGCAAACATTTGCAGTGACAACTTTGGAAGGTTTTGGCTGCCATGATTCACCGTTGGCAGTGGGAGCCGCCGGAGCAATCCTGGAATATCTTGAGCGGACTCAAGCTAAGGAAATGCCGAAGTTCAACGGCATCTCGACCTATTCCATTGACGACCACCTCGTGCTTGATGACAATGCTCGGCGCGGCCTGGAAATCACGGAAACAGTCCGAGACCGGTCATTCGATGGAAGCTTGCTTTGGTGTTTGGATCAAACCAAAACGGCCATGGGCAGCAGAACCTTGCGGTCTTGGGTACTGAAGCCCTTGCGCTCAGTCCCGACAGTCAATGCTCGCCAAGATGCAATCGCCGAATTGCTAACAAGTTTCGAGCGCCGCCGTGTTATCGAATCGTGCCTCAGTAGGCTCTGCGATTTAGAACGGCTTGGAGTCAGGCTCGCTTCCGGGTCAGTTAATCCACGAGATCTTTGGTCAGTTGCCCAGTCCTTATCACTTCTGCCGGAGTTGGCGGAAAGTTTGAAGGGTTGCCGGAGTAGCTATCTTGGCGCGCTGTCGAGCGTGCCGGAAGAATTGCTAAAGATTGCCGTCACCATATGTGATGCCATCTCAGATGAAGCTCCCAGGGAGATAACCGACGGTGGCATCTTCCGACCAGGGTTTTCAGCTGAGCTCGACGAGATTCGTTCGCTGCTGGATGGTGGCAAACAGTGGATCGAAGACTATCAAAAACAGGAGCAAGAACGAACCAATATTCGTTCCCTAAAGGTAAATTTCAACTCCACGTTCGGGTACTACATTGAGATCACGCACGCCAACAAAAACAGCGTGCCAGAAGAGTACATAAGAAAGCAGACTTTGACCAACGCCGAGCGTTACATCACGCCCGAGCTCAAAGAGTACGAAGCCAAAGTCTTGAATGCAGAAAAAAGCCAGGGCAGTTTGGAGTACAAGCTATTCCTGGAATTCCGGAACTCACTTGCTCTTCACGGAACGTTGGTCCGTGAAACGTCCAAAGCAATTGCGGAGCTGGACGCATTGCTATCTTTAGCGGTGGTCGCAGAAAAGCACCAGTACGTTCGTCCGAAAGTAGACGAATCGTTGGTCCTTGAGGTCAAGAACGGACGTCACCCGGTATTGGAGCGCATCTTGCCAATGGGCATGTATGTGGCCAATGACACGGCCCTGTTTGGAGAATCCGAACAAGATCAAATGATCATCTTGACCGGGCCCAACATGTCGGGTAAGTCGAGCTTGCTCAGACAACTGGCGCACATCACCATCATGGCGCAAATCGGCAGCTATGTTCCGGCAGAGTCGGCCCATGTTGGCATCGTCGATCGAATTTTCACCCGGATTGGGGCTGTCGACGATTTGACGCAAGGACAGTCCACATTCTTAGTTGAAATGAGCGAAACAACTCAGTGCTGCCTTTGTGCAACCAAACGTTCACTCATCCTCTTAGATGAAGTCGGCCGCGGAACGAGCACCTACGACGGTGTTGCTATTGCCTGGTCAGTTGCGGAATATCTGGCAACCGACGTGCGGGCACGCACGATCTTCGCCACTCACTATCACGAACTTAATGGACTGGCGAGCTTCTTCGCCCAAATTAGCAACTACCAGGTGCAGGTCCAAGAATCCGAGGGTCATGTCGAATTCATGCACAAGGTAATTCCCGGAGGAGCCAGTCGAAGCTTCGGAATAAATGTTGCCAGCATGGCCGGCTTGCCGCAATCGGTCATAAACCGGGCGACTACATTGATGAATCAAATGCAAAAGCGAAGCGCCGCCAGTAAAATCCTCGACGGGCCTAAGCTGCGGAACATTTCAATGGACGAAATCATGCAACTGTCGTTGTTCAAAGGCGAATCAGATGGTGAAGACTAATGTCAAGCCGTTGAAGCCCAAATGCTACAACCGATGCAGTTTGTCCAAGAACCAAACATTCGTGGCACAATTAAGTGGTTTGTATTAGTTAAGTTTGTGGACTGGCGCCGAAAAATGAGAACACGTCGAACAACTGCATTTACTTTAGCCCTTCTGACTTTGATAAGCGTCGCTATAACGCTGCCAACATCAAGCGGTATCAATGGCAGTGGCTGGTGCCTTCCGGCAGCTGCAGCAACAAAAGCGAAAGCCTCACCGACAGAGCTTGATGTTAAGACCTTGCAGTTGCTGAACAAAGGACAGTGGAATGATGCAGTCGAAAGATTGCGTACGTTGACTGACGCTGCCTCAGCACCGGAAGGGAATCACGCGTGGTTAGGATTCGGTTTTATGTTCTTGGACAAGACCAGCGACCTGAAGGCGCTGCTTGAAAAAGTTCAACAAATGCCCGGCGGCAAAGACTCTTCCGTGGCTAACACCATTGAGCTATTCGCTTTGATCAAGGAAAAGAAGTTTGATGATGCCACCAAACTTGGTCAAAAGCTTTCCACTGATACAACGTCTAATGGCGTACTCGTCAACATGGGTCTTGCAGCAGCTGCAGCGAAGAGCGGCAAAACAGCCGATGCAGTCACTTATTGCGACAAGGCAGTAGCTCTTGCTCCAGATTTCGCCTGGGGATACCGAACCGTTGGATTCATCCAAGAACGCACGCTCAAGAACGGCGGTGCTGCCGAAGAATACTACGTCAAAGCTTTGGAAGTACAACCGGACTTCAAGGAAGTTCGTGATCTGCTTACCGATTTGCGTGTAGGTCGCAACGATTTCGACGGCGCAATAGAGGTAGCTCAAGCCGCTATCCGCAGCTATCCACGTGACGCTAGCAACTATTATCGTCTTTCTCAAATCCTTACCCAACAGTGGCGCTTGCGCGAGGCCGACATAAATCTCGATAAAGCGATCAGATTGAATCCTGATAATGCGAAATATCACCGCGCCAGAGCGTCCATACTGCGCTTCCAACGCAGGCTGGTTGAGGCAATCGCAGAGCAAGAGAAGGCTGTAAAACTGGGTAGCGACCGCCCTTTCGAACTTACTGAACTGGCAGCCCTCAATGAGCTGGCCGGTAATGATTCTGCAGCGGCCGACAACTTACGTGAAGCGATAAAAGCTGCGCCGTCGTCCCAAGCTGCATCTTCATCAGCTCAGCAAAAGTTGCTGCAGCTTTTGTCGCGCGGCAAACGTTATGACGATCTGATTATTGAATATCAACGCGCCATCCAAACGCAACCTAAAGATGCACCCTTGCGTTTGGGCCTGGCCGACATTTATCTGAAGCAAAACAAAATCGAAGAAGCCGAAAAACAACTGAAAGAAGCTTCCACAATAGATCAAACGGATCCCCGTCCGCACAGAATTCTCGGTGCGCTGCACTTACAACGCAAGGAATTCCCTGCCGCTGCTCGAGCCTACACACGGGCACTGAATATAAACCCGGGCTCAGTAGAGGATTTGGTTGCCCTCGGTTATACGTACGCGCAAAATGACGAATACATGCAGGCTGAAACAGCCTTTGTAACTGCAATAGCTCTGCAGCAATTGACGCAAGCACCGGGCAGTCGAGCGGACGTCATGCGTTCCCTTGCCACTCTGCTGCTGACAGAAGGTCGTTATAGCGAAGCGGCTTTGAATTACGAAGAAATCATGCGCGCCCACAAGACACCGGCAACGGAAAAACAGGACGGATTCCTGCTGTCCGAAACTCGCGCGCTAAGAGATCGGACCACAACATCCACGACTGGGATGGTAGAGGCATTCGCCGCGATGCTGCCTAATGAGCAGAGTACATATCGTGTGCCATTCATTGACGCTTTGTTGAAATTGGGCAAAGCCGACATTGCATTAGAGCAACTTTCAAAAACTGACGGGCAAAGCGAAAGTCAGATATTGACGCTGCAAGCCCGCGCTTATCGGATGAAAGGCGATCTGACGAAAGCTGCAGAGTTTGTGCAAAAGGCGCTCGATACCAAGGGCGAAAGTCCAGAGAGCCAAGCGGACGCTTACACCGAGCTAGCAAACGTATTAATGGCAAAAGGCGATCTCACGGGCGCCGATAACGCCATCAGAAAAGCCACCGAACTTGATACCAAGCTATTTTCAGCCTATGAAGTGATGGGTCGTGTCTACCTGAAGCGCAGCGACAGCGAACACGCACTGGAAGCTGCTAAGCGCGCCTTAGATATCAATCCCTACTTCCAACCGGCTTATATGCTGACCGGAGATGCGTATATTTCCGCAAACAAACTCGACCAAGCGCTAAGCAACTATAAAAAAGCAGTCGACCTGTATCCGGCGTCGCTGGATGCGCATCGAAGTTTGCGTGACACATATAAGCGGCTGGCGCAGACAGACGACGTGAAAAAAGAAAACGAAGCAATTCGCCTTTTAGAAAAAGAAGGCTAAATTGTAGGGCATGCGCTGGCGTCCCTGCGCGAAACAATTACTCTCACGTCAAACTCACACTGAACCCTTAGCTTGTTGAATGCGTATAACGCATTCTCATGCGAGGTTACTAAAATGAGTGATAACACCAATAATAATGGTGGCAACTGCCGGCCGCCTGAGGTCGAAAACAAAAAACCGGATACAACTAAAATCAGCGATTTTTTTTGTGCTTTATTGCCTAAAGGACTGCCGACCGGCAGTCCAAGCGCTCCTACCCGAGACCTCAGCGGACCTCAACGTTCAGAGTTCCGTCACCTGGCTACCGGAATCTTGCCGCCTGTGACCATTCTGGAAAAAATCCCAGCCGAAGTCATGCGCATTTCAAGCGCCTTTAGTTCTCCTGTCAAAATGGAAGCCTCGGTTAGCAGAGAACGGCAAATTGTCTGGGGTGACCAGCAAGGAACCATTGAGTTGAACACCGGCGACAAGCTTCTCAGAGCTGCCAAACAAGAGACTCTG
>JADYXS010000720.1 GCA_021772155.1 Candidatus Obscuribacter sp. | reverse complement strand
GTTACTACTAGCATCGTCCGCCTCTCCATGGCTGCTCAGGGTTTCTGCTGCGTACTCCTTTACGATCAGCACGCGATCCCCGCCTTCTACCGTGCAGGGGACCTTCTCAATTTGGAACCGTTCGACCATTTGCGGCTGCAGGACATAGACCATTCGCCCGACGCTTACGATGAGGTCGTTGTACCCAGCCCACCCTTTGTCGGTATCCACCTCAGTCGTAGCGACAATCACCTGCTTGCCTTCCAGCTCCACGACCTTTTGTCGCGCGAAAGCGACCTGACGCGGGTCACGTCCGTCAATGACTACGACGGTCATGTCGAAGGGGATTGCATCAAACGGATTAATTCGTTGTCCGGGGTATGCGATCACCGTGCCGTCGGGGCCATAGATTCCGTCTGCTACCACAACGGTTGGGTCCACCATTCGCGTCCTGTCTTCTGTTGCCGTTGGCAACGACGCCCAGGTCTGCGACTTCCAGTAGTTCTCCAGCTGGCGCTTTGCGCGCTCCTCTGGCTTTGCGGCAATTAGCTGCCGCTTCATCACCTCGATGATGTCCTCTTCGGCAATCTCACCTGTCTCGCCGTACTTTCCAAGGTCACCCCGCTCGCCTCTCTCTACGCGCTCCTCGATCCACTGCGGATTCGCCACACCTCGCACCGAAGCGACAACATCTCCAGCCCTGTCGACGCGCTGCAAGGTTGGAACAACAGTGATCGCGTTTTCAGTGAAAACGGTCGGGTCAATGATGACGTTGGCCATCGGCTCGCCTTCAATCGGCGGATTTATCGTCATGAGGAAAGACACGAGATCGGCGACCCGCTCGCCCGGCAGGACACCCCGAAACACGATCACGAGATCCGGGTTGTTTCGGCCGATCTCCATCACCTTCCGAATTGCACCCTCCCCCATTCCCCTCGACACGGCCAACTGATATTTCGCCAGTACCTCGGGCGCACCGGATTGTTCTTCCGCCGCTTGCAGGATGCCTTGCACCGTCGCATCGCCGCCGACCATCTCGGCCAGCCGCTCCGACATGCTCTTCTCAGCCTGCTTTGCCATGTCGCGTGCGGCATCCAAATAGGGTGCTGCCACTTCCTCGGCTACGCCCTCCGCAAAAAGTGGGTCTTTCGCCAACTCCGGTGCTGCCGCACGCGCATCAATGTCGTCCTGAAGTAGCAGGTCGTCCTTGTTGTATGAAGCGTTCGCTTTTTCCTCGTCCTCTGACCAAGTCTTGTCAGCTAGCGTTGCTTCGTGGATTTTCCGTTGAGCGTCGGTCGCCAAGGCGGGTGGCTCGTCAGCGCGCGCGGCGCCACACAACAGCAAACTGATGCAAAGGATTTGAATCCCAATGCGCGTCATCACCAGAGCCTCCACGTGCGACCTACCAGCTGTTTTGACTTGACCGGCCCCCAATAGCGCCCGTCATATGACCGCTCAAGGGTTCCCAGCATCAGCACTTCGGCTTTGGCTATGACGAATGAGCGCGTTACGTCCTTGACGCTCAGCCCAGACTTCTGAAGCACGATCGCGTTGAGGTCACCCCACTTGCTTCCGTTGATTCGTATGCCGTTTGCATCAACGTCCACGCGATCACCCGGCAGTGCCGCTGCGACCTTGCCCATGAGCTGCCCATCGGGCACCAAGGGCATCAGGTGCTCTGCGCGATAGCTGTAGATGTTGCCGCGCTGCAGGTCTTCGATCTCAAGGGGCTCCTTCGCGATCCAGTAAACCGTTCCGGGCATGCACTTCACATCGTGAAAGGTCAGACCAATCGCGTAGTTCGCCGTGCACCATTGGATGCTAACGATCATCACAAGCGCTGTTCCCGATACGAGGTTCAGCACAAACGTTGGCGTCCACCGCTTCGCCGGCGGCGGCTTCCCACCGCGAATGAAATTTGCAACCACGTCCCACCAACTCAGCTGGGTGATTCCGTCAACCACTTTCATGGGCGTGCCTCGACATCGATGGGGTATCCGTACACCTGGTCAACGTTGAGCACCACGTAGCCACTGTCTGCTAGACGCTCCGCCGCGGCGCGCACGCGCTTGATCGCTTCCTCTGCCTTTATCCCCGGGTTTTCATCAATGATTCTGATGACGCTTGCGTCTACCGGCAGCACGGCGATGGGTGGACGCGCCACCAATTCTGTCTCGACGTTAGAAACCCGCCATTCCGCGTAAGAGAAGGCAACTAACATGCACGCGATCGGCCACAACAAGGTCACCCGATTCCACGCTGATGAGTCGGCGCTCATGCCGCTTTCTCCACCACGAGATTGCGGTCGCGCAGCACGCTGTTGATCGCCTCGACAAGCGTCTGTCCTCTGTCCCGACAAGCCTTGATAGCAGCGACATCCTTAGCGGAGGTGCTGTAGAGCAGCTTGTTGAAGTCAGACACCACCAGTCGTCCAACGCCAACGCCCCACGCACTCCGCACTAGGATTTCGCTGTACTCACCCGGCACCGTGTGAACAGATTCCAAGAGTCTGAAGACGCCCTCTGAGAGCGGCAGCCTGCCCTCTTTTTTCACGATAGCGATTGACTCAGCCTTTTGAGCAAGCAGCCACATGTGAGCGCTGTTCTCAAGGATCGCTTCTGACCCGTTGCTGTCGAAAAAGTCGTTTACGGATTGAGTACAGACCATCGCGCTCGCGCCAAATTTTCTTAATTGTCGATACCAGGAAATAATGAACTTCTGCGTCTCGTTCGACGCCAGTAGCGCAAAAGCTTCGTCAATTAAAAGGATCTTCGGCATCTCCCTTGGCAGCGAATCCATCGACTGCTGAATCTGATACATCAGCTGTAGGAGCACGAGCCTTTGCAAATGAGGCCGTCCGGTGAGCTGCTGAAGTTCGAGCACCACAAGCTGGTTGTTTAGGTCACAGTTGTTTTGACCGTTGAAGAACCGCCCGTACTCACCCTTTGACGTCCACGGAAAAAGCTGGTGACCAATATCGATCAGTCGCTGATCTGTTTCCTTCAGGAACATCGCCGACAGCACATTGATATCGGTCTCGCGCTTGGTCGTCTCCCACGCCTCTGACAGCACGCGCTTCATTCCCGCTGTCTGGAAGTCGTCGAGTCCTTGCTTGGGTGCTGCCATTACCTCGACCAGAGAAGCAATGATGTCGCCCTCGTCTTCCCAATTCTTGACCAACGGAAACGGGTTAAGACATATGTCCAAATCTTGCGAAAATTCGATGTAGGTGCCATCGAGCAGGTGCGCAAGTGGCTTGTATGAGAACCCTTTGTCGATGATCCACGCACGTCCCTGGATCGACAGGTAATTCAATATCACTTCGTTTGCGAGAAACGACTTGCCTGCGCCGGACTGCGCCGCCACGACGATGTTCATATTGCCGTCGGTGTCGTTTGGCGCGACCCGCATCAGATTCCCGTCGCGAGCAAACAGCGTCAGCAGCGGCGTACCTGTGCCGCGCCATGAGCCAAGGATCGGCAACAACGGCACCACGTGTCGCGTGCCGACCGTGCGGTAGCGCATGAGTCCGTGTGCGATATCTGACTCGCCGGAAAACGGCAGCAGTTGAGAGAACAACGGCAGGACGGAATAGCGGTCTTCCATCATTTGGTAGCCCAACTCGCGCATCATTCCTTGCGCTTCTGTGCTCGCCTGGACCACCCGCTCGTCTGACTCTGCAAAGACGGCCATTCCGATGTACGCTTTTACGACTCTGTCGCCCTCATTGACGGCGTCCAGCACGATCTTGATCGAGTCTCTGCGCAGAGCCCACTCTTGGATGTATTGGCTCAGCCCGCCTTGGGTTTGCCGCGTGTTCCACGCGAAATCACGATTCAGTTTGCCGCGCTGCGACTCGTGGTCCGTATACAGAATATTGACCGTCACTAGCAGTGGGTCACGTAGTGCTTTCGATCCCTTCATCAGATCGGCCAAGTAACGCATCGACATACCTGAGTAGACATACTCGGGATAGCGTTTGACGCTCAGCACGCGCACCTTTGCGTGATCGCCAAGGTTTATCTGTTTCTTGTTCACGGTAATCGCCGTGTCGCTGTCTAGCAGCTGGTTGCAGATCAGCGTCTTGGTGTCGTAACTCGCCCATGGGCTTTGCCGCCACACCGCATCTGGGCCATGATTGAGCACCGACTCCATAAAGCGGATGTAAAGGCCTGGTGTCAGTACTTTGTAGCGTAAGTTGATGCCCTTCAGAGCAGATTGAAACGTGCTTCGTAGCTCACGGATTTCGCCCATCTGTTCAGCGGTCGGCTCTTCTACGCCAACCTTGACTTGCACCGTGATCATGATCTGAACTTGGCGCAGTTTTGCGCCACTGACCTGGCCAATCGGCCTCTGTGTCAGCTCACGCATGAAATCGATTCGTTTGTTTGTTATTTCTTTGAGCAACGGGTTTTCCAACCCGTGCCGCATCACTTTGTACTGGTGGATCACATCCTCAATGTCAGGCGACGCATACATCGTCACTTGAACAATTGCTCCCATCGGATAGTGCAGGTTAAGCGCCGCATTCATCGACTCGTCGAACTGCCCGTCGTTACCAGGAATCGGTTCTGCAATGACGCCAAATCCGATTCGGTCGGGGCTCAGCACAAACAGCGTTTGATCTTCATCAAAGGCGTTCACTGTGCCAAACATTCGTACTAGCGCCTCTTGGCGTTCTGCGGGATCCATTACCTACGTCCTGTATGGTGGGATTAAGCAAAAATCCTCGGGGCATTGACGCTCCCGAGGATTCGATCGGCACTCGGTCGATGCCGCGAACGCGGCACCTCCCGTGTCGATAGCCTCGCGGCTTAGACGGCGAACGTCGCCAGGCTGTTGATCAGTGCTGGGCCGTAGAACATGACCAGCGCGAACGCCAAGCCAAGCACGATGGCCATCACGGACTGACGCACCAAGCCGATGCCCATTCCGATAATGAACGCCGCGACACTGAGGAGCTTGCCAAGGCTGCCCTCAGCCCAACCGACGACTAGGTTGAGGATGCTGTCGAAGGTGGTGTCGGTGCCGGCATGGGCGGAAGTGGTGGCGATCAGAGCCAGCATTGCGACGAGGCCGAACTTTTTGAACGGGTTGAGCAGATTCATGTTGATTCCTTTCGAGTCAGGGTTGGTT
>JADYXS010000719.1 GCA_021772155.1 Candidatus Obscuribacter sp. | reverse complement strand
TTCGCCGTTATGAAAGAAGGTGCGATCGTTTGCAACTCCGGACACTTTGACCTTGAGCTCAATTTGGAAGCACTGGCAAAAATGTCCAAGACCAAGCGCAATGTCCGACCGTTGATGGAAGAGTACACGCTTCCGTCAGGCAACCGAGTTTATGTGCTTGCTGATGGACGATTGGTCAACCTGGCTTGCGCCGAAGGCCACCCGGCCTCGGTAATGGACATGAGCTTTGCCAACCAGGCTCTTGCTTGCGAGTATCTGGTCAAGAACAAAGGCAAATTGGCCGATGGACTGCTCGTTTTGCCAAGCGAAATTGATAATGAGATCGCTTCGCTAAAACTGAAATCCATGGGCATGGAGCTTGATAAGTTGACCCCAGCTATGCTCGAGTACATGAGCTCCTGGAAGTCCGGCACGTAAAGGCAGCTAAGGCCTCAGAGCCGATTCTTTAAAGGCAGGGTCCCAGACCCTGCCTTTTTGCTGGCATTTTTATACCTATATATATGTATAGGATGGACCGATCCCTAAAACGCTCGCCGCAGCCAATTCGAAGCTCTGGGTCAGAATCGCGGTAATTTGCCTGTCGAGAAAGAGGTGGTTCACGCATTGAGGTTCTTGACAATCCGGGGGTTTACCCTCTAGGCGAAATTACTGGCGTTTGGTGTGATGGTTGAGTTGTCGTTAGAGTTGGGCGCCGACCATGCTGATGAGAAACGTTGTTCTGATGAGCGATCGCTTCCTTGATCGGTTTAGTCCTGAGGGAATAGATCGCCAAGAAAAACTGTTCAGTTGCATCGCCCTAATCAGCATCTTCTATTTGATGTTGTCGATAGCTTTTGTGAAACTGGGCGCGTTGGAGCAAAAGCCGCGAGCTTTTCTTGCCGACCCGAATGTGGTCTTTGAACTGATGGTTGCTCCACCTGAAGTGAAGGCGCCTCTATTGGTACCGCCAGCACCGGCCTTCGATGAGGGCAAAAGTCACATTGGCGGTGCGCCAGCAACTGCTCAGCAGGCACCCACAGTACGTATACCTGCGGTGCCCGTGACCACCCAGTCGACATATCAGATTGTGATACCACACCGTCTGTCGCGGTCTCTGGATGCGCCGGTTGCACAAGCAGCGCTCAGCAATTTGTTGAATCCAGCGCCGCGTATTCCGCCACCAGATTTGGTGTTGCAATCGGTATCAAGTGGTGAGCTTACTCAGGGGGCGCCATCCACCCAAAGCGCGGTAACCGCCATGGTCGGGCAGATGCAGGGAGTGGCTGGGACTGGACAGGGAGCCGCTTTCGGCAACTGGAGCGAAAGCGGAGCATCCGGTGGTCCGACGATTTCAACTAATTTGCCCGAGCCAACGGCCAAAGCCAATATCACTCCTTATCGGACGGCTCTGGTCAAAAAAGTGGTGGCTAACTGGGTACCGGGAAAGCGGGATGAGAGCGTGACTGTGATGGTGCGTCTGGCACCGGACGGGCAAGTGCTCGATAGATGGGTGCTCACATCATCAGGCAAACGCTCTGCCAAAGCCGCTCTCAATGCAGTCGATGGCACCACTTTCGATCCGCTCCCCTCATGGTTTCAAGGTGAGGAACTTACTTTTAGGATTGAACTTCAATCAAACTTAATTGACCGTTGAGCGACAAGTGGAAAAAGGCAGGTATTCGACCTGCCTTTTTCTTCCTTCGAAAAATCGCTCTAGTTAATCTTTTGGAACATGTAGCCGATGCCACGAGCAGTCAAGATTAAATCGGGGTTTGAAGAATCGTCTTCAAGCTTGGATCTCAATCTACTTATATGCACGTCGACGACGCGTGTGTCGATTCGATGATCTGGCGGATAAGCCCAAACCTGTTGCAGGATTTCGCTTCTGGAGAAGGGGCGACCGGAATTGGTCACCAGCAGTTCCAAAAGGCTGAATTCCATGCCTGTCAATCTGATGCGCTCGTTCTTTTTAGTGACCTGGCGCTTGTTCAGATCTATCTTGAGGTTTCCGATCGTTATCACGTTCGACGTTTTGCTTTGCGTGGCATCTTGCGTGCGTTCAACCGTCCTTCGCAAAACGGCCTTGATACGAGCTTCCAATTCACTCGGGCTAAAGGGCTTGACTACGTAGTCGTCAGCCCCAATTTCTAGCCCTTGAATTCTATTGGAAACATCGGCGACAGCCGTCAGCATGATGATCGGCGTATCCGAAGTCTTGCGAATTTCGCGGCAAACTTCATAGCCGTCCATTTTCGGCAACATGACGTCAAGTATGACCAGGTCAGGTTGAAATTGATTGAACTGATCCAACGCCTCTTGCCCATCCGCCGCGGTTGCCACGTTATAACCTGCCATCTTCAGGCGAGTCTCGAGGATTCGGCGAATCGAGGCCTCATCGTCTACGACAAGGATCTTCTCCTGACTGTTTTGAGTCTCAACCACGATTTCTATATCTCCAGGTGTTTCTGGGCACCAACTATTGTCCGGACAACGTTGCAGATACAAACTTACTAGCAAGTGTCGGGATTGCCCACACTTATTTTAAATGCAAGTTGCTTTGCAATTAGCACAAGTAAGAAAAAAGTATCTCAGGCTCATTCTTATTAATACGCCAATACTGGGCAACACTCGCTTCTTTCTCCTGACATTTGAAGTTGCTAATGACACCAATGATGGTGCAAAAATGTTGTCATCACCTTGACTGTCGGATAACTAGAAGACCTATGCGGTCTCGCGAAGAAACTACTATCCTCGATGATGAATGAATGTTAGAATCCAGCCACGATCAATGGTGCGCAGGCATCTCGCTTGACAATAACTTCACTATTAGTTAACGTAGGCACCAAATATGGTTGTATTGGAGACTACAGAGATGTAGAATCTAATCGAATTTGTTAATCCTTGAATCGGTCACGTACTCAGGGTTTTAGCGAGTGGGAGATGAATCATTCTGTTGGATATGACGTTTATATAAAGGAGTTAGTACGGAGCATAGATACCTATAGATCTCGCTCCGCGCCCTTGATGGAAATGTTTGTTAGAAAGGAAATTGTGCCATCTTGTTTGTCGTGCTAAGCTCATGGCTGAATTGGAATGGTATTGGTTTGCGTACAAGGACTATAGAGGTAGGAAAGAGGACAGGATATGAATAAGCCCCAGTTGCGCCTAGCCCTGAGTGTGTCAATCGCACTTCTGACGGCTAATTTACTAGAGGCCAACGCCGCGCCTTCCCCTTCGATATGGCAGAAGCTCTCAGGAGCTGGCTCCGAAGCGCAAGGGGCAGTTGCGACCAAGCGTGTGGTTAAAAAGGCACCGCACGTGGTTAACGCCGCTGCGAAAAAGACGTCTACGCCACTGTCGAATTACACCGCACATAGCGTCGCCGCTAGCGGAATGAACGGACAAGTCGTCTTGTTCCTAGGCAAAGGCAAAGGAGCAGGAGCCAACTCGGCACCAGCAGCTGCTTTGACTATCCACACCTCTTTGCCCGAATCAACGACAGCCACCATTGCAGAAGCTCCTCTTGAGCAACCAACCCTGGTGGCGATGAATACCGATGACAAAATTGCAACCGATGCAACTGATGCAACTGAACCGTCAGTGGTGCCAGTAAGCACAGCATCTTCACTCGTAAACAACACCAACTTGATTGCGCAGCTTGCGCCGGATCAAATCGTTGCCCAAGCAACCGGTGCCGATTCCATCGCGACCACTCCGATACCACCTGTGGTATCTGGAACGGTTGACTTGGAAGAATTCAAACCCACAAATGCGATCGATTTGAAAGTTTCCCAATCAAGAACTTTCAAACTGCGTAACAAGATCATTCGTACATCTATAAGTGATCCGTCAATTGCAGAACCGGTCGTTGTTGCTGAGAACCAAATGGTTCTTCTTGGCAAAGCTCCTGGAAACGCCACCTTGGTTATCTGGGATGATGCCGGCAACTCGGTTGCAATCGACATCCGTGTACAGCACGACTTCGGCACTCTGCAGTCGATGTTGCGTGAAGTCGATCCGCGAATCATCGTAAGACCTTTCTCGGTCGGTGGTTCTGATCGCGTCATCTTGACCGGCGACGTTGATCACCCAGAATCAGTCATCCGCGCTTTCGCTATCGCTAATGCGTTCATGGATGACCGCGGTATGACGATCGTCGTGGCTAACAACCGTATTCTGGACAAGCGACCTGGTGAATCTGGCGGTGCCGCAGGCGGCGCTGGTGGTGGAGCCGGTGCACTTTCGACAATCGGTGCCGTTGACCGTTACACATTCTTCGGTAACCAAGGCAACAACATCAGCCGCGCTCAAACAATGACTTCCGACGGCAACCGCGTCACCAGCCTGGTCCGCGTCCGTAAGACTCCATTGATTGTGTTGCACTGCACATTCCTGGAAATGAACTCATCTGCTGCACGCGCAATCGGTGCTCAGCTCGGTTTGACCTTCACTAACCAAAACTTCGCGTTCGCCCTCGGCGGTCAGAACAGCTTAGCTACGGCAAGTGGTGGACAACAATTGCTGAGTTCGATCCCAGGCGGTGGCGGAACTATCGGGACGATCTTCGGTAACCCAGGCAGCGTACTGCCGACCAACTTCCAGGCAGTAACCGGTCAAACGGTAACAGCCGGTACGCTGGTCAACACCGGAGTTCCGACCCT
>JADYXS010000718.1 GCA_021772155.1 Candidatus Obscuribacter sp. | reverse complement strand
TTGGTCTACTGGACCTTCTTGTTCTCGCGTCCAGCAATTTCTGGGAATGGATTGTTGGCGTTCAATTCATTGAGGCGCTTTTCGCCGATTTCCTTGAGAATCTTGCCTTTGGTAGCAATTTTCTTGTCTTCGTTCTTGATCATCTTCTGTGCTTTAGCGACCAGGTCTCTGGCGGCTTTGACATTGGCTTTGAATTTCTTTTGCATGCGCTTTTCGTCGCCGGTGTAGTCTCCCGGTGGTGCGTTGGTCGCTGTTGGAGCCAGTGCTGCACTGCCTTGAGCTGACTCGGTATTGCCACCGACATTGCTGCCGAAAAAGTCATTAGCGCCTGCAAAAGCGTTGAGGTTCAATCCTACTGTTATTGAGGCGACGAGCCCTAATGCAACTGCGCGTACGTTCATGCGAATCTCCTTCAAACGTTCTTCTGTCTATTTAGACGAGGAAACCCCATTTAGAAGCGCTGGACGAGCTTTATGCCATTCGGTGGCTTGCTCATACGCGTGCGCCGCTCTAAGAATGGTCGCGTCGCCTAATGGCGCGCCTACCAGTTGAAGACCAATCGGCATGTTTCCTTTGCCAAACCCACAAGGTACCGAGATACCGGGTAAACCAGCTAAGTTAACCGGTATCGTTGCAATGTCGGTCAGGTACATCGTCAACGGGTCTTCAGTCTTCTCGCCCACGCCGAAAGCAACTGACGGCGAAACAGGCGAGATAAGTATATCGAAGTTCTTGAATTCCTTATCGAATTCATCTTTAATCAGCCGGCGGACTTGTTGAGCCTTTCCGTAGTAAGCATCGTAGTAGCCGGAGCTCAACGCATATGTGCCGAGCATTATTCTTCTCTTAACTTCCGAACCGAAGCCTTTGCTCCTGGTGGCGAAGTACATAGAAAGGATGTCGTTGGCGTCTTCTGCCCGGTAACCATATTTGACACCATCGTAGCGAGCAAGATTTGCGCACGCTTCGGCAGTGGCGATCAGGTAGTACACAGGCAACGAGTGCTTCAAAACCGGCATAGACACTTCGGTGACCGTGGCGCCTAGATCCTTGATCACCGCAATGGCATTCAAAACTGCCTGGCGAACTTCCGGGTCGATTCCTTCGCCGATCAATTCCTTGATCACTGCCATGCGCAGTCCTTTGACGCCTTTTTGTAGCTCGGAAACAAAGTCCGGCAGCGAGTTGTTGTAGGAAGTGGAGTCTTTGTTATCGTGCCCGCTGATCACATTCAGGGTGGTTGCAACATCCTCGACAGTCCGACCAAAGGGACCGATTTGATCGAGGCTTGAGGCATACGCTACAAGACCGAAACGAGAAACTACTCCATAGGTAGGTTTCATGCCAACTACACCGCAGAAGGATGCAGGCAATCTTATCGAGCCGCCGGTATCTGAGCCCAGTGATATGACGCTGGCACCGGCGGATACTGATATAGCTGGACCGCCAGAGCTTCCACCAGGAACACGATCGGTATTCCATGGGTTGCGAGCGATTTTAAACGCCGAATTCTCGTTGGAAGAGCCCATGGCGAACTCGTCCATGTTGGCCTTGCCGACACAGACCGCACCGGCGTCGAATAACTTATTTGCGGCTGTCGCCGTATATGGTGGCACGAAGTTTTCGAGAATTTTACTGGAACAAGTGGTGCGATAGTCGGCGACACAGATGTTGTCTTTCAGTGCCACCGGAATGCCGGCAAGTGGTGGCAGCTTCGTTCCTGCTGCCACCATCTGATCAATTTTATCTGCTTGCTTTAACGCAAGGTCCGGAGTTGGTGAATTGAATGCGCCGAGCTTGTCGTCCACAGTCTGGAGATGACGCAGGTGAGCCTCGGCAATCTCGCGAGCTTTGACCTGTTTGTCTTTTAGCAGCTTGCTCAATTCACCGATAGACTTACCAATCAATTCAGTCATTTACGGCTCATACCTTTTAAAGGCGAGGCTGGAATTGTGTCCGCCGAAGCCAAAACTATTGGAGAACGCCACACGAACTGGCGAATTCTTCCGCGCTTTCAATGGCACATAATCCAAGTCGCAATCCGGATCTGGGTTTTCGAGGTTGATTGTCGGAGGCAGAATGGAATCTTTGATTGCCATAATGCAAACAGCCGCTTCCACCGCTCCGGCAGCTCCAAGGAGGTGTCCGGTCATTGATTTGCTAGAGCTGACAGCCAGTTTCTTGGCGTGGTCGCCAAAGACGCGTTTCATGGCAGTTGTCTCTGCCCGATCGCCTAGTGGCGTGGATGTTCCGTGAGCATTCACGTAGTCCACGTCTTCAGGCTTCAATCCACTGTTTTTAAGCGCCATTTGCATGGCTCTGGCAGCGCCGTCACCGTCGGCGCAAGGCGCAACGATGTCGTGTGCGTCTGCAGTAAGTCCGTAGCCGACTATCTCTGCGTAAATCTTGGCACCTCGATTGAGTGCGTGTTCCAAGGATTCCAGAATCAGGATACCGCCGCCTTCACCCATGACAAAGCCGTCTCTGTCACGATCGAAAGGTCTGCTTGCTCTTTCGGGCTCTGCGTTTCTGGTGGATAGCGTGCGGGCTGATGCAAATCCTGCCATCACAAGTGAAGTGATTGGTGCTTCGGTGCCCCCGGCAAACATCACATCAGCTTCGTCTCGTTGAATGATGCGATAAGCGTCACCGATCGAGTGCGATGACGTGGCACAAGCTGTTACGGTGCAAAGGTTCGGTCCTTTAGCTCCGTGCAGCATTGACACCCAGCCGGCTGCCATATTTACAATCAACATCGGCACCGTAAATGGTGAACAGCGGTCCGGTCCCTTTTCGCGGAGGACGTCGAATTGCGTTTCAATCGTTTCAAATCCGCCGGCAGCTGAACCAACGACGGTCCCCACCCGGGTCGGGTCTTCCTTGGACATGTCGAGCTTGGCGTCTTCAACGGCCATGTTGCTGGCGGCCACTGCGAACTGGATAAATCTATCCATTCGCTTCATCTGCTTGGCATCGACACCGTACTTAAGCGGATCGAAATCAGTGATTTCGCCAGCTATTTTGCATTTTGACTGGCGATGTTCGAGAATCCTGGTTACACGTTTGATCCCCGAGCGACCAGCTACGATTCCTTCCCAGAACTCATCAATTCCCAAACCAACGGAGGAGAGCACTCCTATACCCGTTACAACTACACGTTTATTTTCCACAGAACCTTAGATTCCTATTCATGAGCCAACACCAATGGCACCATTGTCAATTTAACATCAAATGAAAAGGGCGAGGCCCGTCCCTAACGGACACGGCGCTCGCCCTGACAGGTTTATTTACCGAGCCCGCAGTTATACGTGAGCGGAGATGTACTTGACTGCTTCACCGACGGTTGTAATCTTCTCAGCATCTTCGTCAGGAATTTCCATGCCGAATTCTTCTTCAAGTGCCATAACCAGCTCGACTGTGTCGAGCGAGTCAGCTCCCAGATCTTTAGTAAAGCTGGCTTCCATTGTTACTTCGTCAGCATTCACATTGAGCTGAGCGACGGCAACCTTCTTTACTCGCTCGAAGGCTTCCTTTTCGTCCATCCGTTTTATTCCCCCTAATCTGATGCGCTTTGCGACACGTCAGGCACTTCTATCTGTCGCGAGCGACAAGGATAACATGTCGCTCGGTTACCAATTACCTATGTGGACTAAGTATAAAGACCGCCGTTTACTTCCAGTACATGACCGGTGACGTAGCTTCCCGGACCGGCTAAGTACAGAACTGCTTGGGCAATATCGTCAGGACTGCCCATACGTCCCAGCGGTACTTTGTCGAGGATCTTGTTTATATTTTCCTCACTCAATTTCTGTGTCATCGCCGTATCGATGAATCCAGGTGCCACCGCATTGGATGTGATTCCGCGGGATGCATATTCCAGTGCAAGGGTCTTGGTGAAGCCAATCAGACCAGCTTTCGCTGCGGCATAGTTGACTTGGCCGGCGTTGCCATGAACTCCGGTTGTGCTTGCTATGTTGATAATGCGCCCGAAGCGTTGCTTTGACATGACCTTCAAAACTGGCTTTGTCACTTTGAATGCCGAAGTGAGGTTGGTATCAATTACCGCTTGCCATTCCTCTTCACTCATCCGCATAAATAGGTTGTCGCGAGTGATACCAGCATTGTTCACCAGGATGTCGACGCGTCCCCATTGAGCAACAACTTCCGTCACCATTTTCTCGACGCTTTCGCTGTCGGTGACGTTGCAAGGAACGCCAATGACCTGAGCGCCATCTTTATTCAATTCGTCAGCTGTTTGCTTGGTGACTTCCGCATTGATGTCAGAAATGACAACGCGCGCACCTTCGCGCAACAGGACTTCGGCAATTGCTCGTCCAATTCCGCGACCTGAACCGGTGATGATTGCTACTTGATCCTTCACCTTGCCACCAGCGTTTCCACTTTGTTTGGTTTGAGTCTCTGTCGTCATCTCTTCGCTTGCCTTCCTATATATGTGTAGGGGACGTTTCTACGTGACTGCTCAAGTTTTTTGCGGTGCCTTTTGCCCCGCTTACTTTGCACGTCCGTTCCATAGCCCAATCAATTCATCGGCAACTTGGTCTAGCTCTTCTCTTCGTGAGATTCGCTTAAGCCAGCGTTCCGGGATTGCAGAGGCACCGTGATAAGCGCCCGAAAGTGCACCAACTATAGCAGCAACCGTGTCTGTATCGCCCCCAGAGGACGCCGCAGCTGATACAGCTTCTTCAAGATCGTGGCGAAAGATGAGGAAGATGCCGAATGCTGTTGGGACTGCCTCATTTACATGTGACTCCACGTTGATGAGCGAATAGGGCAAATCGTCAGCCGGGTTTATGTAATCGAGGTCCGGAGCGATGTCGTCCCAGGCTTCGGCAAAGCGCGGGTCAATGCTAGTGGCAATCTCGTACTCTTTGCGCACGAACTCGCGCACTTCATTTTCTTTGTCCAGCCTTTGTCCGTGCACCAGAGCATGAACACTACTTGCAAGAACGGCTGCACCGGCCCAGACGCAACGGTCTGCCTGACTCAGTTTGGCTTGTTCAACTGCTATCGAGACGACATCAACATCATCTGGCAAGCAACCAATTACATAGGCTCTTGCCGCCGCGCTTACGTGTGTGTTGTCTGCAGTGACGTTTTCACCGGGCGGAAGGTCATCTGCCATGCGTCTCAACGGAAGCAGGCAATGAGCGCCCGGAGCAGAGTTGAGAAAGTCTTCGCGCAACAGCAACTGGGCTAAGCGCTGTTTCATGTCGCTACTGTCAAATGAGCCCCGGGTGCCAATCAGCGAATGCGCGATTTCACCAGCTAATAAACTATCTGCCAGCAGAGCACCGGGCTGGTATGTCGGAAGAAGGCTCTTACTCATGCCTGGAGTGAAATCTCTCACCCCGCGAATGCCGACGGAGAACATGATCTCTTTTCGATTCATGCCTAGACACGTGCCGCCAAGCGAGTTTCCGCAGGCAGCACCGAGGATACTTCCTCTTATTCGATCTGCAATATCTTCTTTCAAAAGAGCTTTCTCTCTGGGTTTGTGAGTTGTATGTAATCTTTCAACGTTAACTGTTCATAACACTCATCCCTTTCGTGGTGGTCCTACGAACCTTTGTAGGCTTGTTTAATCGACTTTAACTACACGATGCCTTACCTTCGATATACAAGCGACGCGTGGGGTGTCCGCAATGCCAGAGAAACAGATTGAGCAAGGCCAGAAGCCGTCCGACCAAGCTCAAGACGAAGCAGCGAAAAAGTTGTTAGATGATACACGGTTAGGCCAGTACATTGGTGCTAGCACTGATGACAATGCACTATCGGGCATCACAACTACCACACTTGGACGAGTTGCTTATGTTACCGGAGAAGGTCTGGCCAAAGCACCTGCCGGCGCTTGGAAAAGTTTTCTTCATCAAATCGACCATCCTGATGAACTTGCCCATACTGCAGGAATGGGCGCCTTGTTTGGCGTTGGTCTTCGAATTGCGCTTCCGAAGGCTGGCGCGGCTAAGGCGCTGGTCGGAACCGCTATGACTTACTTCCTCGTTAAAGATGGTTTGCAGCCGGTTTTCGGTGGTTGGATGGATGCCGCCGATGCCAACGATATGACCGGATTGCACAGTGCTTCAACCAGGATGGGCGACGGACTTGGTAAATTCACTGTCAATGCCGGAATCGGTCTTACCAGCGGACTAGTGGCTGAGGGCGTCACTGGAGCTGTATTGACCAGGACAGCCAGCGGTCGACGTTGGGAAGCTAGCAAAGAGCATTTTTTCAATTCGGAAGAAACCGCAGCCGGGCGATTCTTCAAATGGAGTGAACGCACTGCCGATGGCACCTCGGATTACGTTGCTGGCAAACTCTTAGGCAAACGGCGCACTGCGGCCGATGAGCTGACTCTGCAAGAGAAGCTTGAAGCGATCAAGCTGTACCAAAAATCGCATAGTCACAGCCCAAGTGAAGGCGCACCTGCTGGGCCTGCAGGAAGAGTCGACCTGGAGCATGTAAATACTCATCGTCGTCACCGTTCAGAAGATTTCAGCGCCAAAATAGACGAATTGTTGGCTAAAACGGATGAAGTTGTTGCCGCTGAGGCAGCGGCCAAAAATAGGCTGGCGCCCCAGACCGTCAAGCCGCAACAAATCCTTCGCGTGACTGAAGAACGTCCAGGCGCGCCAGCCGAAGGCATTCCGCCGATAACAGAAACAGCACCTCTAGGTAAGACTGAAGGAACGCCGCCTGCGACCAAAGACGCTCCACCTGTAGGTAAGGATGTTCCGCCTGTCGCCAGTGACGGCATCGTCATTACCGATGCTGCTGCCAAGCCTGCTGCTGTAGCGCCTACTGCTGAGATGAGTGGGGTCAATGTCAGCGATATGGCCGTGGCTATGCGCGAAGTGACCGGGCGAGTGACCAAAGAAGATATTGCAGTAGCGCAAGCGAAAGAAGACGTCATGGGACCTTTGATGTCCACAATGCGCGATGGAAAAGCACCCTTGGACCCGTTGCACTTCGAAAACAACAAGCTGTTGCTTGATCTCACAAGACAAATCAAAACAGCGGACGACTACCGATCCGCGGGCATGTTGCTCGATCACTTCCGAACGGCAACGCAGCAAGTTGAGATTGCCGCCCGCCTGGGTAAAGACGGCGGAGGGGAACTGGCAGTCATAGCCGACCTTAACATGTTCTCGCGTAGTATCAGCGCTCGCATGTACAAGTACCTGGACGACTGTGGCATTCCTCGATCGGTTGTTCGCGGCGAGAACGCACCACTATTCACCATTCGTGATGCCGATGGCGCCGGACAGTACACGATCCCAGCCATCAAAGACCCTGTCACAGGCAAGCCAGTTACAGATGCTGCCGTTGTGGTGCAGCCGCGTGAGTATCAAGGTACAGAAGGCGTTTCGGTCTCTGGTGTGCACCCTCACGAGTTGGGACATAACTTGCGATATGGCGATTTGTACAAGTTCCCTGAAGCAATGAGAGATGTCATCCTCACAGACAAGATTGTCGGCGACGCGATGAAGGCCAAGGGTATCGCCGATGTCGATGTCGCAGTGCCTGGCGCTCCCGGCGGTAAAATGAAGAAGTCTGAACTGTTTGTTCAAGTGTTGAAAGCACAAGCCAACGAAAATACAGCAGACATGTTCGGTACATCCATCGACCCGAATACAGGCCTGGCACTGGCTGTGTTGTTAGGTTCTCTGCGTAAACCCGGACCGGGAAATCCAACCGGTGCAGGAATGCTCGAAACGCGCAGCATGTACGGAAAAGATATGGTTAACCCGGAAATGCACAATACGTTGGGCATTGAAGTTCACGGCCTTGACAAGTGGAGGGTGAAGCTAGCTGCCGAAACGGTGCGGCAGCAGGGCGATGGACACAAGGGCTGTAATGACTTCGCTGCCAGTCTGGACAAACTTGCAGATTCGATGGCACGCCCTGGCGACCATTATGTCTTTGCTAACGCGGACGCCAAAGGCGAGTTCTTCTCCATTCCGATGGCAGAATGGGATGCAATCATTCCGGCATTGGTTAGAGCGCAGTTCAACACTAAATTGGATATTCTGAACGGTCATACAGTGCGCGATATCACCCCTAATATGACCGAAACGTTCACTAAGGTTGAAGCGTTGACAAACATGATGGCCGATGCGGCAATAAAGGATCAGCCTGCAGTTATTGGCTTCGACAAAACCGGCTATCGGATTGAAGAAGTCTTCTCGGCTGGCTTGTCTGCCTGGTTGCGCGCCGTTGCGAAGAACAATGAGACCGGTGGAACAGTTAGTGCTGAAGTGATGATGGCACGCATCAACCGTCTTTCAGAAGGTATGCGCGCTAAGTTCCGAGATGACGTTCCGGAAATGATTTTGACTGGTGGCAACAAGGAGCCGATTAGCATGCGCCTGGCCAATGTTGCCACAGCAC
>JADYXS010000717.1 GCA_021772155.1 Candidatus Obscuribacter sp. | reverse complement strand
TGGGGAGCGATTGTCGCCCCATCCGGCACAAACAAAAGTGCTGTTTTGACGATCGCGACAAATCCCATTTTCGAAATGTACAAGGAATGCCGCCAGCAATTCACCGAACAGTTGGAAGTCTTTGAAGTTGAAAAGCAGCGATACGAAGTGGAGCGTGACCGCTGGAAGGCCGCACAGAAAAAAGGGGTTGGTCACAGCGATCCACCGGTTGAGCCAAAATCGCCGACCGAAGAGCGGCAAATCGTTTCAGATGTCACATGTGAAAAGTTGGCTGTGCTGCTGCAAGACAACCCTATGGGACTTCTGCTAGTGCGCGATGAACTGGCGGCATGGATTGGCAGTTTTGACCGCTACTCATCCGGCGGCAAGGGAAGCGACGCCCCTGCATGGCTTTCGTTCTACGATGCCAAGCCCGTGCTCATTGACCGTAAGCACACAGCGGGATCGATCTACGTGGCGCGATCTTCAGTCAGTGTGTTGGGCGGTATCCAGCCAGGCACACTACGCCGCCTATTTGGTGTGGCCGAGCGAGAGTCAGGTCTACTCGCGCGCATATTGTTGGTTCAGCCCCCACCTCATCCGGTTGTATGGACTGATAAAGAGATGTCATTTGCGACGGTGACGGATTGGGCGGACCTGCTTCGGTCGGTGATCGATATTCAACCCGACACGGATGATCAATGTAAGCCAAGGCCGCCCCTGATTCCCTTGTCGAACGACGCCAGACGGCGGTATATCGCCTGGCACGATGTTCACGGGCGTGACGTCGCAGACATTGATGCCGACGACCTGAAATCACACTTTGCCAAACTCAAGGGAATTTGCATCCGAGTGGCGCTCTTATTCGCATGCGTCGATGCGGTGACCAACAACCATCTCCTTGTAGACATTGGTCTAAAACCTATCACACAGGCCATCGAGGTCATTGATTGGTTCAAGGGCGAAGCTCGCCGCGTCTACGGAGCGATGGGCGAAGATGATGAAGATCGCGAAAGCCGACGCCAAATAGAGCTGATCCAACGCAAGGGTGGGACGATCACGGTTCGGTCGCTGCAGCAGGCATGCAGGACTTATAAGACGGCTGGTAATGCTGAGAACGCTCTGAATAAGTTGGCCAACGCAGGGTTGGGCAGATGGGAACATCAAGCCTCCGGCCCTAAAGGAGGGCGTCCCAAGTGCGTCTTTAGGCTGAACGAGATGCCTCCGTCTACACAACCCCCCTCCAATGCCTTACCTGCGCCAACGAAACCCCCAGCAGCAGATCAGAAACCGGGTTTCGTAGACGTAGACAGTGTAGACGTAGCAGCAGCCGATGGCGGAGATTGGGGGGAAGTATGACTGCCCAGTCCCTATGCGAGGCATCGGAATTGCTGGTCGAACTGGAATCGTCGGGTATCCAGCTTGAAGCCGACGGAGATCGTCTGACCTTCCGGCCCCGTGAAAAAGTAACAGTGGAACTCACCCGTTGTATGAAAGCCCAGAAGGGCGAGCTGCTATCACTGCTGTCGGCACGCAAGACGGCCAGCGCGCTGTTGGAGTTGGTGACGACTTGGCCAGAGGATTGGCAAGATCAATGGAAAGAGCGGGCAGCAATTCTCGAATATGACGGAGGCATGCCTCGGATCCTGGCAGAAGAATGGGCGTTTCATTTCTTCCTGTCGGTGATCTTGGATGAACATGACGTCCACTACGTGCCCGGCAGCATTCCGACGGCAAACCTGCTGGGGATTGAGCTAATAACACTTGAGAATTACTCATCTATCAAGTACAATGTACTACGTGAGCTACATACTTGAACAAATACGCGAAGCGATTCGGGCGAGTGACAAGACCCGCTACCGACTGTCGAAGGAAACGGGCATCGCGCAATCGCAACTGTCCCGGCTGATGACCGGACAAGAAGGCTTGAGTTACGAAAACCTAGAAAAACTGGCGGACGCTCTTGGCTTGGTAGTCATCATTCAGCCAGCCAAGCGAATTGCCAGAAAGAGAAATAAGGAACGGTGATTTATGGCATGTATTGGAACAGAATCCAACGGACATCGACGAATCCTTTTCGTGGCCGCAGACGGAGCCCGCAAAACAGTGCGCCTGGGTAAATGCAGTCAGCATGACGCCGAGCAAGTCTGCCGGCACGTTGAAGCCTTGGCGGCATCGACAATCCACGGACAATCCGTAAGTCGCGTAACGGCACTGTGGATCAGCAACGTCGGTCGCACGCTACATGACCGCTTGTCGCGTGCAGGGCTCATTGAGCCACGCCAGCACGCTGGGCGCATGACCGTCGCTGAATTCATCGACGGATACATCGCTCAGCGTCACGACCTGAAGCCAACCACTCTGACGGTGCTGAAGCAAGCCCGCATCTGGCTGGTTCGATACCTGGGTGAAAATCGAAGACTGGACGCAGTGAAGGTGGCGGACGCAGACGGCTACCAGGCTCACATGTTTGCGTCGGGCCTGGCCAAAGCGACCATTGCCAAGAGGTGCCGATATGCGCGGCATTATTTTGAAGTGGCCAAGCGACGGGGCAACATCGACGTCAACCCATTTGCCCACATCAAGGGCGCCGTCAAAGGCGACGTTACCCGTCGGGTCTTCGTGCCAGAGGAAGTGGTTCAGAAGGTGATAGACGGAATTCCTGATGCGCAGTGGAAACTGCTAATCGCGCTGGCTCGCTGGGGTGGACTTCGCATCCCCTCTGAAGCTCTGGCGCTGACCTGGGCCGACGTGGACTTTGCGGGCAAGCGATTCATTGTGCGGGCGACCAAGACAGCGCACCACGAGGACGGCGGCATTCGTGTCGTCCCGATGTTTCCTGAATTAGCTGACCTATTCCAAAAAGTTTTCGATGAAGCCGAGGATGGCGCGGTGCATGTGATCAGTCGCTACCGCTCCGGTGGCGTCAACCTTCGGACGCAACTACTGCGATACATCAATCGGGCCGGCTTGAAACCTTGGCCGAAGCTGTGGCAGAATCTTCGCGCGAGTCGAGCGACTGAACTGGCAGACAAGTTTCCTTCACACGTCTGCCCAGCATGGCTGGGGCACACAGAGAAAGTAGCGGATGCGTTCTATCGAACAGTCAGTGACAGATTCACTCTTTGACCGTGCGACCAGCGCGGCACAGAATCCGGCACAGCAAATGCAAGCATAGCGTCGCAATGAGTCGCAAGATGAAAATCCAAAAAGAAAAAACCCCGCGAATTGCAGGGCATTTCCAGAGAGTGCGACGAGTTGCGACAACCCGACAAAAACCTAATGGGCGAGGTGGGACTCGAACCCACGACCTCACGGGTGTGATCCGTGCGCTCTAGCCAGCTGAGCTACACGCCC
>JADYXS010000716.1 GCA_021772155.1 Candidatus Obscuribacter sp. | reverse complement strand
TCGAGCACTTTCTGAAACTCGGCCAACGCGGCCTCTGATTTTTTTCCCTCGACATATACGTTGGCTAAGTTGTAATGCGCTTCCCAGAGCTTGGGTTTTTGGGCAATCGCCTTTCCATACTCAACTTCCGCCTTTTCCAACTGGTTCAACTTCTGATAAGTGAAGGCCAAGTTGTTATGCGCCTCGGTGTAATCCGGATCCATCTGGATCACACGCTCATACGTTGCTCGAGCTTCGTCCCACTTATTCAGACGCTGTTGGGATGCGCCCATCCAGTTGAGAACTCCGACATTATTTTTATCGATGTCCAGAGCTTTTTGAAATTCGACCAACGCCTCTGCTTGTTTATTCTTCTTAAAGAGGGCGATGCCCCCATTCAATGCTTGATCGAAACTGGCGCGCACCTGCGGATCAGCCAGGGCGGCACTTTGTGGACTTGCGGCTGGCTCGACCTTGTCGACAGCTTTGACTACCGGCTTGACTGTCGGACTCGCTTTAGTAGGCACAGGATTGACCTTTGCCACCGGCTTCGCGGCTGCCAATACTTTCTTTACCGCTCCAGCTTTGGCAGGTGGAGAGGCACCAATGGCCGGCAACACCGTCGTCGAACCGATGATGGATACAGAAATTGCAAGCCAGAACATGGGAGGCAATGTCATACGGTCCTCTTTCTCAAACAGGCTACACTCGCTATTATGATGTGATAACGGTGCCAAGATAACAATCCAAGCTCGCACTCCTTGACAATATCGTGCGCGAGCTCATTTTGTCCAATCAATAACATACTAACGGTCTGACACGGATCGACACCAGGTTCCCATGAATGCGTGACGGAAAAGGCAAGGGGCAAAAGAAGCCGACACCATTTTTGTTGGTGTCGGGTACTGTCGAAGACCCAATGCGCAGCGTAGCCCCGCCCCACTTGGCTCGTACCAGCTGGATTACACACGAAGCCAACTGTGCTCTGTCCGTCTACCAGGAACTGCGCAAGGATTTGCGCGATTTGAAGAAGAAAGTCACCGCCGGTCGCGTACATCGCGCCAGGGTCACGCTGCGACGCTGGTTTTCCATCTGGAAAGTCTTACGCACGGACCAGTGGGAATCCAAGTCTTACAAACGAAAGATCGGTGGGCGGCTGAAAAAAATGCAGAAGATGCTCGGCGAACTTCGGGACACCGACGTCAATATCGATCAAGCTGAGAAACTCGGATGCGGCTCGACACTTATCGCATTGTGGACCGCTCGCAGACAACATCTTGAGCACAAGCTGGAACGATACGTGCAGGCCCAAGACATTAACGACCTGATGAATAGACTGGGAAGGTACTTGCGCAAACGTGCCCAGAAGATACAGGCAGGTCTGCCGCGAGCAAAAGCGGAGCAAAGCGCCTACCAGCACATCGAGATGTTTCTGCTAAATCAGGAAAGCGTGGTTCGCGAACTGGCGGAAACGGCACGAACGCCGGAAGAGCTTCACCGATTCCGACTAACGATAAAGTCCTGGCGATATCTGTTGACCGAATTCTTCGGCGTTACAAACCTAGAGCTTGTGCGCGCCCAGCAAATACTGGGACAGATACACGACCTCGATCGCTTGACACCTCTCCTGGTGCATTCAGATGAGAAAAAAGAAGTCCTCGTAACGGCCAAGGAGAAAAGAAAACAGTATCTGGCTCAGATTGAAGAGATGCGCAGAAGGCTGCCATATGGTTTGCGTCCGCAAATAACTTCTAGAGCCACAACGCCCGCTGGTCTGGGCGACCTGCGAACATAAGTTATTTTTATATGTCTATGACGTGGCAATGACTTTCAGCGGCACATAGAATTGAAAGAAGCCGGAGTTACACATCCGGTAAGGATAAGGAACGAGATGATCAGAAAGAAGGTGACAATCCTAGGCTCAGGCTCAGCCGGGCTTACAGCCGCTATCTACGCGGCACGGGCAAATCTTGAGCCATTAGTCATCCAAGGTCTTCAGGCCGGTGGACAGCTCACGATCACCACCGATGTCGAGAACTTTCCGGGATTCCCAGATGGCATTCTCGGACCGACGCTCATGGAAGAAATGCATAAGCAAGCTGAGCGCTTCGGCACACAGTTCATCTATGACAACGCCGAGTCCGTCGACCTGTCCAAAAGACCCTTCGTCATCAAGACCAGCGGCGAAGAAATCCACACCGATACAGTTCTCATCTGCACTGGCGCCAATGCCAAGCTGCTCGGAATTGAATCCGAGACCAAGCTCATGGGTCACGGGGTATCTGCCTGCGCGACTTGCGACGGCTTCTTCTTCCGCGACAAACGCGTGTTTGTGGTGGGCGGCGGAGACACCGCTATGGAAGAGGCTGTGTTCCTCACTCGCTTTGCTAGCCAGGTGACCGTTATTCACCGCAGCGAGAACTTCCGAGCTTCCCGCATCATGTACGACCGGGCTGTAAATACCCCTAAAGTCGATTTCCTCCTGGATACGGTGATCGAGGAAGTCTATGACATGGCGAAGAACGAGGTCACAGGCATCCGCGTGCGCAATGTAAAAACCAACGAAGTGAAAGACCTAACTGCAGACGGTGTTTTCATCGCCATCGGTCACAAGCCAAACACTGAACTCTTCAAAGGTCAGCTGGAGCTCAGCGAGAACGGCTACATCGTCACTGACGGCGTCAAAACCAAGATCCCAGGCGTATTTGCTGCCGGCGACGTTCAAGACGAAGTGTACAAGCAAGCAATCACCGCTGCCGGCACAGGTTGCGCCGCGGCACTGGAAGCGCAGTGGTACTTAGAAAAATTGGAAGAATCAGAAAAAGCTGAAAAAAAAACGGCAGTTAACCCCAGCATGACGCCTGCCGGCAGTCGCGAATAAGCGTGAATCTGCTTCAAAGCCCAATTGCTCTTGCTCCAGCGAAGGAACGTTTGCTCACGCTGGCAAACGCGCACCGCTGCGCGACGCATCCGCTATTTGCGGCGCTAGACTCACGCCAGCTGACGGTAGATCAGGCCGGCAGCTTGTTGAAAAACTACGACGCCCATGCCTCCGTTTTGCGACGGTTACTCCTTAAAGTCGCTGCGTTCATGCCAGAGCCTGCAGTCGGTTTTGTGCTGGAGAACGTTCGCAACGAGTACGGCAATGGAGACTACTCCTGCAATCACCAGTGGCAATTGCAGGACGTTGCCTGGAAAGTCGGGGTGTCGCCGCTCAGATACCGCGAAATCCCCGTAGAGCCATCGATCAAGCGTTTCATTAGCCAGGCGGCTTCGTTCTACGCTCCACCCTGCGGCAGCGTCCCAAAGGGTATGCAGAAAGCGGCAATTGCAGCCGGCGCAATTACCGCTACGGAGATTCTGGCAATCACAGAGTTTCGGCACCTACAAATAGCCTTCAAGAACTTTGGCTTGGAGAACCACATTTGGTTCCGCCATGTCACCATTGAAGAAGAGCACACCGATGATTCTTTAGCTCTTGCCCTTTACTTCATCACCAACCACGGATCGCTACCCTCTATTGAATACGGGATGCGTGGGGTCTTGAACGCCAACATTCATTTATATGAGGGGCTGCTTGCCTCAATAACTTAGTGCGCAATTGTGCACTTGAATCGAATTCCACACGGCAAAAATCCATAGTTTTTTCGCCGCACCATATTTGGTATCGCCCGTACATGCCTCCAGTGATACCGTTTTGTCAGCGCCAGCGCCTCTTGACGAGCCTCCGGCGAGTGAAGCGGTCTGCAGCAGGTGTGAGACCGAAAAACCTTATCCTCGCCCGTTCTTCCGGTGGTCGCACGATTATGCAAAAAACTGTGCGTAATTATGAACACGTAAGTTCCGCAGAAATCCATTGTTATTGACAGGAGCGCTCGCTAGAATTCACATTAACCTGATGCAAGGTTCATAAACTTCGACGCACCAAGAGCAACGACACGTGAATGTCTCCTCTGGAGTAATTCGTGCCTACGGCCTGCTGCTGTGTCGGGATTCTGGAAGGACGTCCTTCTGTTGTGAAAGCAGTTCTACCCTCGCTAGTTTGGTCACAGCGACTCCGGGCAATTATTTGGACTAAAGACCCGCCATCAAGAGAATTTGGATACTATGACGTCTTCGCCAGAAAACCTCAAACCTAATTCTACAGCCCCCAAGCGCGTCGAAAATGGCTTGGAGCCTGACTCGCTATCGCCGAACCATGAGGCAGAGCGCCTGGAAGCGGACCGTAAATCAATACAGCAGGTCGAAGAAATTCGTGCCCAGCTACGATCGCCACTGAAATCGGACGATGGTGCCGCGCCACCAAACGTTGAGCCAAATCCGCCTGTGACCGGTGAGCAAGCAATCGGGCGCACTGCAC
>JADYXS010000715.1 GCA_021772155.1 Candidatus Obscuribacter sp. | reverse complement strand
CTGACGAAGGATACGACCACTTTGTTTTCGTCTCCGAAGGCATCTTCCTCGGCTTCATCGGCGTTGTGGGTGACGATGCAGGGAGCGGTGAAGCCGACGGCGACTTCGTCTTTGGGGTCGGAGGTGTGCAGAATCGCGTTGGCTTTGAGGCCTGCGACGAACACGAGTCCGTTGCCTTCATATTGACCGACGACGATGGCGCCGCGTTCGAGTTTCTTGGGATCACCGATGCCGGCATTCAGGAGTTGCGCGAATGGGCTGTTCGGGTTGGCGGGGAAGATAACGTTAGATGCTTTCATGTTGGAACTGGTTGTGTTTGTTCGTGGTTTTGAATCGTGGTCGCTGCCGTCAATGCATTTGCACTGATCAGAATTAAGCGGATTAGCTTGGGGGCTTGTTCTGTGGAATTATCCAAGTTGGCGGTAGCGATTCGATTGACGGATGCAAAGTACCAAATACCGTGGGATGTTACCTAGTGGCTGTTTACATAAAGTGTCCCGCAGATGGTACTTTAGCTACATTGGAAGGCTTCGTTTCCAATAGCGTGAGCTCTTTTGGCAGACCTCGCACAATTCGTGCGAACGAATCCACCACTGGGCTGTAAAATTAGCGCATGAATCAAGCACAACACCCTTGGATGGAAAATGCCGCGCAGATGGCGGCCGAACTAGTAGCCCTTCGCCGACAAATACACGGTCTGCCGGAACTGTCGTTTCACGAAGCGCAAACTTCGGCCCTGGCCGAAAAGCATTTGACAGAAGCCGGGTTTGCCACCCAGGGGCGAATAGCCGAATCGGGATTTTACGCCGATTCCGGACCGAACCCTTCGGTAGCCATTCGCTGTGAGATGGACGCTCTGCCGCTTGCGGAGTTGAACGCCTTGCCGTATGGCTCAAAAGTGCCGAACATCTGTCACGCCTGCGGTCACGACGCTCACGTAGCTTGCGTAATCGGAGCGGCGCGACTGCTCGCACAGGGAAGCAAGGTGCCAATTCGCATTATCATGCAGCCGGGCGAAGAGCAGCCTGATGAAAACGGCGTAGCCGGTGCCGCTCACGTTGTTCGAAGCGGTGCTCTTCAAGGCATCCGCGCAATCATCGGGCTGCATGTGGACCCAACCATTTCCACTGGTGGTGTAGCCGTACTGCCGATTTCACCAGAAAAGCGCTTCGCGTTTAACGCGGAAGCTCGCGGCAAGAACATGATCAAGAGCCTTCCGGAGCTGCTGCTGTCGCTGCACACGCAGGCATCAGACGTGCGCCTTGAGGAAGTAACTGCTCTCGAGACGATGTTGCGAGTGTCAGGCTGCATCATCTCGAAGGAGATGATCGATGTTGAAATGCTGAAGAATTCAATTCAAGCTTGCTTCTCCGGACATGAAACAGCGATTAGCTGGAATGCCAACGAAGCATCTGACCGAACGGTTGATGGCGAAAGGTTAGTGGCGGCGGTAGCTGAGGTCCTTGGAGCGAAGAATGTTCAACTCTCAAGGAGAAAGACATGGTCCGCCAGCCTCAATGATTACGCTCAACAGACGGCTGCGGTGCTGGTTCTGCTTGGTTGCGAGATGCGCGGAGACCGGCGCAGCCAACACACCGGGCGCTTTGACATAGATGAAAACTGTCTGCCTGTCGGAGCTGCTGCAGTGGCCGCTGTGGCTGCCAGCATCTAAACGACGCCTCAATCTTTGATCGTTGCGATACCATCAAAATTCTTGCGAAAAGTTTTCAGCGATTGTTTCACGATAGCTTTAGATTCAGTGTCACCCCAAGGATTGCGAAGAGTCACTTGTTTTTTCGCGCATCGTAGTTGATGGTAGTTCCACCATGTTTTTATCACTGTCGTCAGAGAAATTCGATTTATACTAAGCCATACAGTATCTAAACTTCAAAGAAGAAATGTTCGAGACCTTCGGGGTCGAATATTTACTTCGAGACGAACGGGAACGCTCTTCGGTCCGGCAGAACAGTCGGACAGACCGAAGTGGTTTGGCAAATGTGCTGTAAGAGGGGAGGGGCATGTCCCCTCCCGCGATGCAAAAACTACCTAGCACAGAACGGAGATGGTGCTTTTAACTTGAAACAATTGGTCAACCAGATTGCTTGTTTCTGTACTTGCGAATTTGGTGGATCACGATCGCCAGAACTACTCCGGCTGCAACGCCGGTCAGTAGATCCGTTGCCACTACCAGAAAGACAGTAACAGCAAACAGCAAGAAATTCGTTCGATCGCACTTCCAAAGCTTCCTTGCGGCCTTCCAATCAATCAACTTCCAGCCTGTCACAACCAGCAGGGCAGCCAGACTGCAGATCGGAATTTTTTCCAGGACAAAGGGAAGCAGCGCCATTGCTACCAGCAGCCAAACACCATGGAGTACAGCCGACCATCTCGTCTTGGCGCCAGCGTCAATGTTCGCGCTGCTGCGAACAACGACGCCCGTCACCGGCAAACCGCCCAGTAACCCACTTACTAAGTTTCCTACTCCCTGAGCACCGAGCTCGCGGTTGTAGTCTGACTTTTCACCGCCATGAAGGCAGTCGACCGACGCGGTGCAGAGCATGCTTTCCGCGCTGGCAATCACCGCAAGCGTAAAGGCGGCAAGCACCATTTCAAAGGCGAACAACGCAGAGAAGTTACCGGCAGTAACAGGCGAAATCATTTCTCCAAGTGACCCAGGCACGCTGATGCGATCAACACCAAGCGAGAAGATCCAGGCGATCAGCGTGGCTACACCGATGGCAGGCAGGGCTTCCGGCACATACAATTTCTTGTGTAGGTTAGCAAGTCGCCAGCCGACCATAATCGCAATGGTGATACCACCAAGGCACATCGCTTGAAATTGCTGACTACTTGTGTCGAACGATTTCATGAACGCTTCTGACAGGGCCCAGGCGTTGGCTAAGGTGGTGCCGGCCGGCTTGAGGTCCAGCATAATATGCGATTGGCTCATCAGGATAATCACGCCAATTGCTGTCATCAAACCATGCACGACCGAATGTGGAACCAATCGAAACAGGCGTCCAAGCCGCAAATAAGCACTGCAGATCTGCAGCACACCCGCCGCCGCCACCACGATTCCGAGCATCTCGATCCCGTGTTCTTGCACGAATTCAAGCACGATTACTGTCAATCCAGCAGCGGGGCCGGTCACCTGCAGTTTGCAGCCAGCCAACGCTCCGACGACGATCCCACCGATGATGCCGGCCAGCAGGCCGCGCGACGGGGGAACACCGCAACTGATCGCGATGCCCAAGCAGAGGGGCAGCGCGAAAAGGAAAACCACGACAGACGCAAGGAACTCTTGCTTGTACGAGGTTTGGTTCTGCGCACCGACCATACGTTTCTCCAGAGACGGCTCATACCGCTCGATTCGAACTGAATGAAAAATTCTCCGCCCCCACGACAGGCAACTGCGGAGAAAGTGCAGCGATACTGTATCTGCAACTAGAGTCAGCCTTCCAACGCGGTAAACTCGCGTCCCAGCTTTTCATAGCGAAGGACTACACCCTGGTTGATGTCGAACAGACAGCCATGAAGCTGCAACTTCCGACTGTTGCGGATGAAAGGATAGGCCTGCAGAGTTTTCAGTTGCCGCAGTAAGTGCCGGCGAGTGAAGCGGGTCTCCCTATCAGCGGCTGCCTTTCCAGTAGCACCTGGTTGGGAGACGGTCTGCTTGTGCGGTCGCTTTGCTGGTTTGCCGCAGCATGTGCGCAGCATGTGCGATAGCGCGGGCATTTCCTTTTCGTCCACCAACTCTGGATTCAGTAGCGCTTTGACCACGCCACAGTCCGTGTGCCCGAGGAGGATGATATCCTCGACACCCAGCACCTTGACGGCGAATTCGATAGTGGCCTGTTCGCCACCGAGGACCGTGCCGTATTCGGGGATCATCAAGCCTGCGGTGCGCAGCACGAATAAGTCGCCGACGTTGGCACCAAAGAGCTGACTGAGGACGATCCGGGAATCACTGCAAGCGATGACCATCGCACGAGGATTCTGCCCTTTAGCAAGCCGGTCGTACAGTTCTTTGTAGAGCGGGTAATGGTGAGTCGCGAAGTACGCGGCACCTTTTGCGAAACGCTCCATGTTCGGCGTCTCCTTTAGGGATAGAGGACTGGGATTGGGAAATTCGGGCTTTTGTTAGGAAGTAAGAGGTGGGGAAGGGAGGTAATGACGCTAGAGAAACCGCTTAGGTGAAAGCAGTGTTGTTGGCATCGCTGCATGGGATTTCCCCCACTGAGATCGAGCGAACGGCTAGCGCGGGCTATCGAAATCAGTTGCAGTCAACAGGCTCAAGATACAGTGCCCAACCTCTTCTTCAATTGTCAGGTAGCCCGTTCAGCGTGCCTAAAAAGCATTGCGGCCGAGGGTATGTCCTATCAACTATATGCATTACTAGAAGCGACGAAAAAAGAAGAATGGTGTTCCCCCCAAAAAGTAGACAGTGAATCTGGACGCAAGCTGCTCCCCATGACAAAATCTAAGGAGTAAAAATGAACAGCAAAGAACCTACCATCG
>JADYXS010000103.1 GCA_021772155.1 Candidatus Obscuribacter sp. | reverse complement strand
TTCTTGCATCGCTCCTGCGACCAACGAAATCTTGCCTGTCCTCGATGTACCCACGCTGCGCACTCTAACATCGGGAATTACTGCGGCAACGTTCAATATGGTCCATGGAGCGCGGCTGGGAGCGCAGGCGTCCCGCCTACTTTCAGGCAGATTGGAGGGGCAGATTGTAGGGGCGGATACGAAGGGCGGCTCGTGAGCCGCCCGAGCGCCGGTCCGTTTACCTCCCGGGAGCGCAGGCGTCCCGCCTGCTCGGATCAAAGTTGTCGTTCGCAGAAGCGGGCAGGATGACTCAGCCCCTTTTTCCCCGGCGGCGGTAATGCAACCTGTGGTATTGCCGGAACATTCGCGACTAATCCAATAACCGGAGCAGCAAATGAAATGCCCGCTGCGTACGTCATAAATTCATTAGCGCTAGTAACCGGTGCGCGCACACTCGCCGGACAGCGCAGTCTCGGCGGCACCGCTGGGCAAACAGCCTATAACGGAATCCCGGATCCGGCAAACCCGGGAACCTGCAATTCTTATGCCGTTACTGGAAACAATGAAATCGCATTTGCCCTCAAAACATCCCAGGGATTTCTTGTATTGTCCAACTTTTGACAATGAGTTAGAGCGGCGCCGAGAATAGCAATCCGCTTATCACGGTGGCAACTCTCACTAGAAATTCGTGATGACGGCTTTCGGAACCAATAGTTGTCCAGTCTTCTGCGGGTTCCCGTTGGCGGGGTTAAATTGCGTGTACGGCATTCCGAAGTCCGTAGTCTTACTGCTGTAAATGGGAATGCGGCGCCGGCCCTGACCAAATTCAGTGCTTTGGGAGGCATTCAGAGCCGGGATTGGATTGTTGCGCGTGGCGCTCAAGCCGTAGTCTTGAACAGTCGAACCGGTAGAGATTGTGGCCGTGCTGCCGGGTGGGTCGAAGCGCATGCCACCACCCAGTTCAATGGAACTGTTTCTCAATCCATCGCCGGTTGGAACGCCATACGGAACTCCCCAGCCAGCGTTTGGACCCATCAGCTCGACAATGTCCTGACTGCCATCGTCCGGGGCACCACCTATAGCGCTGTTGAAGCCACGCAACTCGTACTGGTGGGTCTCCTGTCCGCCACGGCGCTCAACTGGGATTGACGTGCAAAAGCCACCCCTACCCGGAATACCACCGGTTGGGTTGATAGGCACCACCGCCGCTGGATTGAAAGAGCCTTGCGGGGCGGTCAAAATACCAGGATCGTATCCGGGTGTCGAAGGAGGCTCTGGCACGAAACCGGTTAGCGCCGGTCCCAATACACCGGGAGGACTTTGTATAGCTGGTGTGACCGGCAGCGGTACGAACGAGGTTGGCTGGTCTATTTGGTTGGACGGAATGAGTGGAACCCACGGCAACAATGTTGAAGGAGCTGGCATTCCGGGGACCACCGGGAGCGGGGTACTCCCATCGCCCGTTGGCGGTGGCTGCCCTTCAGGGGCCGGATAGAAAGGCACCGTGCTCGGTGCACCCCACATAAGGGGAGACCGAAGCGTAGCCACTGGCGCCCCGGACAGGTCACACGTTTGTGCAAAACTCATCTGTCCTGTCGTTAAAATGACGGACAATGCCAGGAATGGAATAGTTCTGTCCAACATGGTTAAACCTCCTTGTGGTGGCAGTGAGGAACGATTCTCTCCCGGGAGCCCGAGCATCCGGCCCGCTTCTCCTGGCGCCCAATTTATCGTAACCAAGATAAAACAGCCGCCAACGACGTCGCATCGTTGTGGTATCAGTGTTTATTTCGGTCTGGTGAAAAACAAGTTGCTCGTCCGAAAAAATGTCCGTTTATCTGTTTGCGTCTTCCGGAGTCTTTCAACTAATAGTGCCTACACGGCCGTAGGCAAAAAGTTTCGCTCCGATTCCCATCTTCTTTTTCCGGCTGGCTGACGAGAGCGCCTCTTTCGCAGTAACCGTTGAGTAGCTGCTGACTCTCGATTGATAAAAACATGATTCAGCAAGGGTTCTCGCTGATTTAGGAAGAGAATGCGGACATGGTGCTGAAAAAAATGTCGGGACCCGATCAAAAGCTACTGATATGATTTTTGGCCACGTATCTTGGGTCTTGCCTGTTTCAATCCGTCTCTTGGCGTTCTTTCAGGATTCGGCGGCTCTGACGTCTCATCACCAGCCGATTCTTGCGTAATGATGCGACTGAGTACCAGTCCGGACACCGAACCGAAGCCCAGAACTCCCCAAAAGATCCATGCACTGGTTAATGGATCCAGAGCTGGGGAACAGTTCATACCAAAAATCGAAGTGATCGCCGTGACAGGAAAGAAGACTGCGGCCAGCACGTTGAGTCGATGGGCCGATACGGACATTTTATAGGTCTGCTCCGATTGCAATTCGGTTCTGCGGGCCATCGTGTAGTCTAGCCCATTTTTCGCGTCCTCGTGCAGCAGCTCAAAGGCTCGCTCAATGTCACTGGCGCTGTCACGCGCCACGATGATATCCCTGTCCTCGGGGATCATTTCGCGAGCTTGTTGCAGTGTGGTGTGCAGATTGCGGCTGGTTCGGTGCAGCGGCGCGATCGCCTGCAGCAGACTGAAGTAATCGGCGGCGCCAGAAGCTGCTTGAAGCTGGTTTTCCAGCTGCTCTGTCAGTTCCGTAAAACTAGCCAGGTGCTTCTTGAGCAAGTGCGTCACACTGCCATCCGCGTTCCATGCCCACGAACCTGCCGGATCACGCCACAGAATTCGCGCTTTGCGATCCCGGTCGTCGGGCCCAGGAGGCTCGTGTAGCACAAGGAGCAAATGTCCGGCGGCGAGCATTGCTCTTTGTCGTCCAGCAGTGTCGCCGAAACGGTCGCGAATCTGCTGTGGAATGTCCCAGCTGTCAGGTACGATGATAGTCATAATATTTCATTAGTTTCCCTTTTCTTTTTTCTCTTTTCTCTTTGATTACATTGTCCCTCAAATCGGTTAAGGACGCTTTAAGACCGCGTCCGGATTCAAGGTCAAAACCGTGATGATTCCCGCGGAGAGATGCCACCACAAGTGGTGCCTCTCAGGCGCCCATGGATTGTAGGGGCGTGCGCCATGCGCCGCCCTGGTACGGAACAACGGGAGGGGACAAGCCCCTCCCCTACCAGGCTAGCGGCAACGCGCCATGGGCCGCCTTTTGTTGTTTGTTATCTTCGTCCAATGCGTATTACACTCTTTGTAGGTACTCTGAATACGTAGTCTGCCATTTTTAGGTTCAGATGCGCCCGGAGAAGAGCTGCATCCAAGATCTGTTTTGTTAGATGAAGGTATGTGGTGCGATGTGGGGTTTATACAATGAACATTCGAGATTTTGACAAGCCGCTGATCGGCATTCTGACACTCAGTGCGACTCTCGTACTGGCTGCCACTGCATTTGCTGAGCCCCCAAAGGCGGGCTCTTCGTCTAATGTTCACCAGCGTGCCGTTTCATCCGGCAGTAAAAATACAACCGCGAGAACAACACCGCAGCCGGGCAAGGTAATTACGCCCCAAGGCGAGGTGCGGCTTACACAAGCAGATGCGCTCAAGACTATCGCCAATCGCCCCGAAGTCAAAGAATGGAAGCTTGCTGTCACCAATGCCGCGAAGAAAGGACGAGCCGTAACGGCGCACATCGAGATCGACCGTAAAGAAGGTGAGGCTTATGTGGTGCATGTATTCGAAGTAGTTCCGGATGATGCTGCCACTTCCCATACAGCGACTTTCAACTGGTACTACGTAAATGAACGCTCAGGGTCCATTCGGAAGGAATTCTGACCATTCGCGAGTCAATTCATTATGCCTTATGATCAGTGCAGGATCAGGTGCACGACGAGTGCGTTTGATCCCCTGATGACATTTCTGCTTGCACCAGATCCTCGAGCAACTCTTTGGCAAGACTTGGAATATGCTGGCTGGACAAGCGCTTGCCCTGCACATACCATTCACGCTCAGTATTGGTCATACGGGTCGTTACCTCCATTAGAGGTTTGCAGCCATCTTTTTGAAGTTCTTCAAGAGTGAGCGACCGACTCTCGTCGTAAGGCGAGAGGTAGAGATCCAGCTTACAGCCATACCCGAAAAACAAGATCACCCAGTCTGCCGTGTGCAAACATGCATGCAAAACCGGCGTACCGCCGTCTGCTTCTGAGGCGCTCTCGCCGCTGTGCCAGGGCCGTCGAATGCTGAGCATCAACTCTTTCTTGGTTACCGTTGTGTTGTATGAGCTTGCTTGCCTGGCAAATTCATCGAAAAAGTTATTAACACCAGTTTCAATCGCGGCAGCATCGATGGCGCCCGCGGCTGGCTGCGGTGGGGTTGTCGCGTCCTGGCATACAGTCGCTTCGAGTGGTGGCGTATACACGGACGGCGCCTCGGCTTCGCGCTCATCGAGGTCTTCTAATGTAGACGGTTCGGACGGCGACGGAATTTTTCGTGGATCAACCATTAAATCCAGGTACTTACCAATTTCAGCGCCGCGCTTTTCCCTGAGCATATCCATAAGCTGCAAAGACGAGTCAATTTTCTCCGCCGGCACTGCTTTCTTCTTGAATAGATCCGCGATCAGTCCCATATTTAACGGTCTCCTTAAGCGTTGCTGTTGCTACGAATTGCCACGCGAAGTGCAACTTGCCACGAGATGGCGTTGAGGCGATGATTTCGCACACGACCAGTATTGCAGATAGCAAGAGCCTGTGTGCCGGATACATCGCTTCGATTATAGAGAACCGGCTTTTCACGGTCCCTGCGACGAGGTTCGCAACCAAGATAAAACGCTCCGGCTTCTTGTCTTCGATTTAGTTCATCGAGGCGACTTTCGACCTGCGGAAGAAAGTTTCTGCAGCAAGTATGTTTACCCCATGAACATCAATGCACTTAGAGAAGAATATGCCAGCAAAACCAATCACGAAGCTACGACCTTGCGCGTCGAAACACATGCGAGCGAAATCGGTCTTACGATTGCAAGTCGGGAGGTTCCAGAGAAAGAGATGGTGCGTTCCAGATAGTCTCGATAATTCGCGGAGCGCAGGCCTCCCGCCTGCTCGAATCAAAATTGCGTTCTCAGAAGCAGGCGGGACGCCTGCGCTCCCGGGATCAACCAACCTACTTGTAATCAACTTCGTTCTGTTTTGTTCCATCCGGCTTCCACCACACCCACAGCCCGACTTGCTTGTCGCGGTTGTATTGCCCGGTATAACTTTGTCGCCCATTCGGGTGCCAACCTTTATCGGTTCCCGTGCAGACACCACCAGAGTAATGCTGTTCGTAGCACTTCTGCCCATCGGGGTAATAGTTGGTGAAAGTGCCGTTGTATTCGCCCTCGGAATAGTCGATTTCATTGGACTTCTGCCCGTTGACAAAATATGTAGTCCATTTGCCTGTGTAGTCCGGCGTGGGTGGCACCCACACACTAAGCACGCTCTTGCTGAGCTTAGGCGCGGCATAGATTTTGTTGCCCGGGTCAAAGTAAAGCGTTGCGGACCAATTATTATCCAGCCGTTGCTGGACACTGTATGAACCCATTCCTTGCCCCAGAGTTGGCTGAGCTTCTTCCTTGGGAGGTATTATCTTTTCGACCTCGGCATTGGACATGCCAATCTTGATTGCGTCGAGCTTCTGTGCCCAGTAGGTTTCATCCCTGTCTCCAGGCGCAACTCCACCAGTTTTCAGAAGAATGGTGCGCAGGTTCGCTGCAGCCTGATCCCTCAAGGCAGCTTGAATATCCGCAAGTGCGCTTATATGCGCATCAATTGCCTTACGCGTTGTTAGCTCATCCGCGCACAAGGCGTTCACCTGAAAGAATGTCAATTGGAGAAAGGTGCAGAAGAGCGTTATTGTCACACGAGGCATCATTCAATCACTTCCTTTGCCAACTGATTCTATCGCTCTCGGTCGTCTACGCTTTTGTCGCCGCACGCCTTGGCGGCTGAGGACTTGTTCAGTACCACGGCGGCACGAATGAGTGCCTTCAACGCCTTTTCATCAATCTTGTCGCCCTCATGGAAATCGATGGCACGCCTGGTGTTGCCTTCAAGGCTGGAATTGAAAAGGTCTGAAGGGTCCTCCAACGAGGCGCCCTTGGCGAAGGTCATCTTCACGACACTCTTGTACGTTTCACCGGTGCAGATCATTCCGGCGTGCGACCACACGGGAACCCCTCTCCACTTCCACTCCTCGACCACTTCGGGCTCGGCCTGCTTGATGAGAACTCGGACCCGGGCGAGCATCTCTCCCCGCCAATCACCCAGCTCCTTAATTCTCGCATCTATCAACTGAGAGGGCGAGTCTCCTCCTGCTCCTTCCTTCGAGCCGCTCGTCGTATTCTTCATGGATGTTATCGCTCGCCCGTCACTTGAGTATCGCTAGTCAGCACATGGTACCATCGCATCTCGTTTCCATCAGGGTCTTCGCCGTCGAACAGGCCTATCACATGTCCATTTTCCTCAAGCGAAGCCTGCTCACATTGAGGCAATGCTATTGTTGCAAGCTGGGCACATCTATTCTAGGCGAGTCAAAAGCTACCCTTTCTGTTTCTGCTAGCTTGGGTCGATTTGCCCGGACACTTCGCTGGCTTCATCCGTATACCAACGCTCTAGTTTGCTCATTTGGAATTAAAATCATGATCAACAACAATCTCATCTCCGACATAACCATTGAACACTTCCATAAGGTGCAACCATTTCTTTATCGCAGCGCGCAGCCGCTTTTGGAGGAATATGGTCAACTGTCGGCTCTGAACATAACAACCATATTCAATTTACGCAACGAGCTTTGTGGGACACCCCTTCTGAGCGAAATTGACCACGAGACGCGCCGTCTCGGAATCAAGCACGTGCACATCCCGCTATGTAGCAGTCCACCACCTGCTAACGACTTTAAAAACTATCTCGACACGATAAGAAGAGCGACCAATTCAGGAGAAGCAGTGCTTGTGCATTGTGCCGCAGGAATGGATCGCACCGGATTCATGATTGGTGCGTACAGGGCTATCGAGGAGAACTGGTCTTTTGAGGCCACATACAACGAGATGCTCCACTACCAATTTCATACATGCTTTTTAGAGTTCTCCACTGAAATTCGCCGACTCACAAGTAAATCCAAGACCGCAGGTAGCTCAACATCTGGATGCGCGTAGCGAACTCCAAGTCTTCACTGGACTCATGTTGCTTTTGGCCGTTTCGTCGAGAGACATGCGAGCGAAATCGAGCCTACGATTGAAAGTCGGGAGTTTCCACAGAAAGGGATGGTGCGTCAGCTCCACTGTAGGGGTGCCGCATGGCGCTGCCCCTACACAGCCCGAAACCGCCGGCGTTCCGGGCTCGAAACGCTGCGCACAAGCGATGGTAATCGGCGATTTTACACAATCCTATCCAAAACCACCCTTGACAAGAGTTTGGTGCGTGACTAGTGTATGAGGCACCCCATTAATTGGTAGTTTTATGGACCAAAAGCGATTCAAAATCATGGCGCCCATTGTTGCCTTAATGATCTTGTCACCAGTATCAGCGATCGCGGAGCCATCATCGAAACGTTCCGGCATCCCCAAAAATGCGGCGTCGCAAGCCAGCCCAAAACATGGACCCAAGCTTCTCGGTCGAATACAACAAACGGAAACACGGTTAAGGTGCTGGAGGTCTAGTTCAATCGCAGACATCGACAATGGGTTTGTGCAGCATTCCTCAACAGGCGGCCCGAGCTTAGTCGACGAATTGCCCAAGGATATGGTCGATGTTATGACTAAGGATAGTGGAGGCTGGTCACATGACGCCGGACTTACTCCCGGTGCGGATGTTCTTTGTCCCAACTGGCATGCCTGGATAGGACAGTTGCATGATGCGATGTATCAGGTTCGTTGGGAATTGTGGACCGACCCCAAGCAGGGAGTCTGCCGGCTTGGACACCGCACTCACTGCACGGAACATGGCAGCTCCTTGTGGACGCCTGAAGGGCCTAGTCGAAAAGGTGTAATGATACAAAATTGCTGGGAGCCGGGATTGAGCCATCACGCGTACTTCAAAGGAAAGGCTAGAGTACTTGTGGAGATTCATCCTGATAGGCGGCTGGAAACTCGAGTCTTGAGCTCATCGCTGACGCCGAAACTAACCGAGACGCTTAAGCAGAGCCTGGAAGCCCTCAACGGGCACCCGTCGTTAACCTTCCCAAGCAGCGGTATTAAATATGGCACCGTTTCAATTGTCTATAATTTTGGGTTCGATGACGCTGACTGGCTAAACCAGAAACCCCAATAAACAGGACTCGTTCACCGCGCCACCACGATTTCCGTAGAATTGATCCTTCGGGCTCCTGCACCGAGGGGTCGCAGAGACTTGCAATCCCCTGCTAAATTTGATATACATCTAATTAGATGGCTATCAAAATAGACGTCCTATGACTTCTTTACTGAAGCAGCGTTGCGCGATGCACCTGAGGCGGTGATAAATGGATATGGAACTGAATAATGTCTTGTCGTTCTTCAAGGCGCTTTCTGATGAGAGTCGCTTGAAGATTGTTGGCGTTCTCGCGTCAAAGGAGCGAAGCGTAGAGGAACTGGCAAGCCTTCTTGAGCTGCGCGCTCCGACTGTGTCGCATCATTTAGCTCGGCTGAAAGAGATTGGGCTTGTTGGCATGCGCTCCGAGGGGACGACGCACATTTATAGATTGAATATAAAGGAATTGCGCGCGCTCTCGAAGCAAGTTCTAGCGATTGACACGATCGTCACTATAGCGGACACCGTTGATGGTGACAGCTGGGAACGAAAGATTCTAACTGATTTCTTTGAAGGGCAGCGACTCAAGGAGATTCCTGCTAGTCGAAAAAAACGCGAGGTCGTTTTACGCTGGCTGTGCGAGCAGTTCAAGCGCAAGATTCGATATACGGAAAAAGAGGTGAATACCATTATCGGGCGTCACCATCCCGACTTCGCCACCTTGCGCCGTGAACTGATTGGGGCTCGACTGATGAAACGGGCAG
>JADYXS010000714.1 GCA_021772155.1 Candidatus Obscuribacter sp. | reverse complement strand
GGTATTGGGTGCCGCGGCAGCGTTGGACGGAAACATAACGCCCGGCGTAAGATTGGCCCTGCATGAAGGGTTGGATTCCCCCGACGAGAAAACAAGCCGCAGCGCAGTACGTGGGCTGCTGCTCGCGGCTCCAGTGTGGGAGAAAGAAGACGTAAAAGCCGTGGCTCAACATCTCAGTCCCGAGATGATTGATGGCCTTTCGGCCGCGGCAGACAAGATGAAACCGGAACTGCGCCGTGACTTGATCCGTGAAATATCCAACAGCATTGACCCAGGTGTCCGCATATCAAGACCGAGCGCGGAAGAGAAAGTCCGATGGTCGGCTGCTCTGAAGGCACTGTCTGGCCTTGCACGGTACACCACTGAAGAGGATGTGAAATATCTGCAGCAAATTGGCGGAAAAGTAGGTTCACCCAAACCATGTGAGACGCTCGAAAAGACGGGGTTCTTGCCGAGCGATGCCGCGGACCTGCAAGCTCTTACCGGTCGCACTTTGCTTGCCATCATGATCAAAGCGGACGACAAACATGCGCGTCTGCAGGCTCTCGATGCGATAAACGAAAATGTATGGACAGGATTAGAAGACAAGGACTTACGAGCAGCCATTGTCAGCTATGTTCGAGGACGTGGTTGCCCACCTGAGCTTGTCGAGAAAGTAAATAAAATAGTTTGCGACACTGGATTGCCCATCCCTATCGCCACATTGTTCGAACGCCACGATGGAAATCGTACTAGGCCCAGCGCACCACAGGCCTACTATCAAGACCGGGCAGAACGTGCCATTGCGAATTACGAGACAAATGATATAAGCGGCGAAAACTTCGTGCGTGACACATACCGTCGAGCGGCTGTCTACAATGCGCTACCGCCGGAGTTGCGCAAAGAGATTTGCGGTACAGATCGCTCGGTAAGCCCTGCGGAATTAGAAGACGCTCTTGTTACCGGCACCCTGGCCAAACGTTTTCCTTTCTTGATGCCCAAAGCGTTCACCGAAACTCACAGTGCAGGTCCAGAGGTCGTTGCCAGGACATACGGAATTGAAGAGGAAGTTAGAATTCGCTTCAACCGCGCCTGTGACGACGAACGACTGGCTGAAATTCGAGTAAAAAGCGAACAGAATTATAACGTGACTGTAGTAAATGGCTTGGCGGAATTTACGAAAAAGGCAAGTCCTGGCGACCTAACTTTGGCGATAACCTGGACGCTGGAGAATCCAGTAATCATAGCCCCTCAATTCTCGTTATTCAGTGGACACGGTCCCATTCCTGGTCCAGTTGAACAATTTAAGAAGAGCCAAGAGTCCATGGTTCAGGCGTCTCGTAAGGCTCCGGAATCATTGGCCGCGGCTAGATTCGAGCTGCAAGAAGCTAAATTCAAACGTATTTCTTATGACATGGCAATTTTCAACGGCGAATACGAGAAAGCGATCAATCTAGGTCTTCTGTGGGAAGCCGACATTATGGCGATGGAAAAATTGTGCGCCGAAGGACCGGACGTGTTGCGAGCATTTGCACCTAACGCCTATAGCGATTTGATGTTTTCCTCGGGGACGAAAAAATCGGAACGGTCCGGCTTGCAAAGGCTATTTGGCCATTCGCTAGTGGAATTTCCGGATTATTCTCAGGACAGTAATCCCACCCGTCGTGCACAGATTAGATATGGACAGGGCTGCGACGCCCTCGCGAAGATTACGCCCATAAGCCCCTCTTCGAAAACTGGGACTTTCTACGATTTGAACGACGCGCGTGATGCTCAACGCAAGTATGCCCTGCAAGCCATCGACGGGCACCCCGTGATAGCAGGCGGAATGAAGACAGCAGCGGTGTGCGGCGATCAGATTACAGCTCTGCAAAAGTTAGCAGATGCTGGTGAACGCGGTTTCAAAGGTCAGGCCTATGTTGATGAGTGCAAACAACGCGCAGCCGAACTACGGAAAACACTCAAGGAATTCGATGCTCAAGCGGCTGCAATTGAAGTGCAGATTCAGGATCTGAAACGACAGAAGGAAAGAATTACAGACGAGGTGTCGCGACAAAAGTTACAGGATCGCATTGATGCACTTTCCGGTCTGTTGACCGCTTTGGCACCGGGCTCGGACACAAGAAAAGACCTCGAGAAGATGATCGAGTTCATCGAATCGCGCGACTTCAGGGAAACTAGCTTTAAAAATTGGCTGCGCGACCACTCAATAACAATCGTTGCGGTGATAGCTGCGGTGGCTATTTGTGCTCTCACCTTTGGAGCTGGCACACCAATTTCCGTCGTTATCGTAGCTGGCGCAGGAATTGCCGTGGTGGCAGATCAAGGTGCTAAAGAGGGCTTCTATCTCTTCAATCACTACGTCGCTGATACCGGAATCGGAAAATGGAAGGAACGCTCTTTTGCAGGCGAGTACATCGGCGGTGGAGCAATAACACGCACACAACAAGCCGTGAGTGATTTCATTAACGGCGAAGGTGATCTCGAAAAAAGAGCGAACGAATTTCTAGGCTTCAGCATAGATGAGACAAACCGCTGTTTCGATGAGTTTCTCAAGCCCACCGGTCGCGAGTTTCTCGAAATGCTCATCCTCAATATTATCTTTGCCGGGGGAGGTAAGCTTGGAAGAGCCGGATTGAAAGGCGCTCTCGGTGAATCAGTAACAGGCGCCTATAGCAGCAAAGCCGGGCAAAAATTCGCGACGCAGTTGGACAAGACATCGGCAGAAGCAATGAGCACTCCGGCCGGGCGCTCTTTGCTATCCCAATGGACGAAATCATTTCGTCGCGACATGCTCAACACTTCCGGATTCATGGCAGCACAGGAAGGCACCACAGTCACGTTACAGACGGCATTGGAAGGCAAGATGGAAAGTGGTGACCGGACACTACTATACATATCCGCCTTCGGCGTAGCATTTATACACGGAAAATTCACCCGTCCCAACGTGCTCAGGCTGGATCCGAGCAATCCCCGCAAAGGATATGTGAACCCGTTGGACGAAGTTCCACTGGTAAAGCAGCTAACAGCCGATGGGCACAAGGTTGTGAAGGTAGTGAAAGGAAACGATTGTTACCATGAAATCTATCCTAAGGATCTGCCGGCAGGCGAAAAGCCATTCATCATGCTCCGCATGAAACCGCAAACAGTGTCAATCGACGGCAAGCCTATCGCGGCTGGAGACCCAATTCCGGCAGGCAAGCCGGTAAAAATTGACGGACGCGAAGTTACACGGACCAACACACCCGAAGACTATAAAACGGCGGTCAAGAGTGTGGGCTCCAATGAACCAGGCGCAGCGGCTGGAAAGGCAAACGCTCAAAAGAAACCTGGTTTGGAAGGCCTGGACGCTGTAGATCTGAACAACCGTGCTGCTGAATTTGTCGAATGGCACAACGACGGTATTTGCGCCAGGGGAGAATACTTCATAAAGGACCCGAAGTCCGGTATAGCAACCAAAGTGTACGTTGGCACCAAAGTTTGTCAAACACAGGTGACGGGACTTGATGGTAAAGTCACCAAACGTTTTGTCGAACGTCCGGCGGGCGATTTCGTATCAACAGAGCGCGTCTACGAAGTGCTCGATGCTCTTCGGGCCAGCAACATCAAACCTGAGTCTGTTCGCATCGTTAATGACTATAGACTCGGCTATGAAGGATGTTTCGAGCCCAGGCTGTGTGAAGTCACCGTCAATATCGCGGGAAAAGGCGACGTCACATTTGTCTACAACCATGAGACAGGCCATTTCATTGAGTTCACTTTGGAGTACGAGAATCTTCCCCAGACAACAAAGAATGAATACCAGGCAGCCTACACAAAGGGGCTGACCAAGCCGGGCGGACTTGCCGAACAGCTTAAAGCACAAGGTACGCCGGAAACCGTCGTGGCTAAGATGACGAGTCCAGAGAATCGATTCGTTTCGTACGAGAAAGACCCATTGCTCTATGACCATTGCGCCGCCGAGATCAACGCTGAGCAATATGCTATGTACCGCGAAAATAAGATGCGTGAAGCTCAAGGAAAGCCACCACTGAGCTATGCAGAGTTGGCAAAACTCAGCAATCGCCCCGGAATGAAAAACTACGAAGAACTCTACGAAGTAAACAAGAAAATATTTGAAGGAGTTGACGCCCGAAGTCCTCGTCAAGGCAAGGCTTACGAGAGAGCAATCCCGAATGCACGCCCTGACAGCCGACCACCAGGCTCTGTTGACCAACCCAAGCCAGTCGCCGACTTAAACAAGAGCAGTATCAAACCTGAACCACTGAGTCCGGAAATGAAAAAGTGGTTTGAGCATGATCAAAAGAGCCTCAAGATGGAAGCGGAAGAATTAGCTGCTATGCAGTCTGCTGTTGACTCGGGGAAACTGGAGTTCAGAACGATGGATCGTGATTTTATACGTTCGTCCACCATGTGCTCGCGTGAGAACGGTCCACGACCATCCACCCAAAGCCAACTGCCACGCGACCTTGCGAATTACGATCCGCTTAAGTCCGATGGACCCGTTCTGGTTGTGTATGATCCACAGACCTATCAATATCACGTGATGAATGGCAATAATCGCATTATGCGATTTGGCTCCAAGGAAGGGAACCCGCAAAACCTCGGGGTTCCTGTTTGGCTGTTCAAAAGTCCAGAGGCCTTCAAAGAGGTGTTTGGGGCCGATCCGCGTCCGATGCGCGGAACTCCGTTCAAATTCGAGTGACACTATCAATGTCTGCAACAACAGCTTTGAGACGAGCCCGGGTCGCCGAACTTGAAGCACTCGTTCGCATGCACGGGGCTGTCGAATAGTTTCGCTTTGGCTAAATTACTTTTTCCGAGTCGAATAATTCTATTGTCGAAAGCACATTAGACACAACGCGATGTGCGTTTTTGCTAGCTTCGAAAAGTACTTTATGAGCGGCTTTCAGGTGTAGGTTTCTATCGGCTGGGCTGGCCGACATGAAGGTGCCTTCCTCGTTCAATTCGCTGATTGCACCATCAAACGACATGCGTTCTGGTTGTTTGTCATTCATGAAATTTCCCCGATTAACAGCCTGGGGAAACAGTATCTTGGCCAGCGTTACTTCTGCGTCACGCAGTACCTGTCGCGAAATTCGGCGCCGCGCTTCAACTATATGTGGCTAAAACGCAGTCACGCTCGCGTAACGATGCTCGATTTAGCATCAATTCAGGGCTAAAAGGGGAAGCGAGTAATGGAAGGCGATAGGAATTGGGAGCGTGAAGACGCCGGCAGGAATTTTGTCTGCGACGAGTTTAGACTGATCGATTTTGAACCACAGCAACATTTTAAGCGTGGAAATTCCGCCGAAGGCCTGCCAGAGGTGGAACTCGTTGAAAGTACCTCTTTAGGTGATGATGCGATTCAGAAGCCGCCATACTCTCCTGATGTCGAGAGACTTTACCTTACTCTCTTCAAAAGGAGCCCGGATGTTGGAGCGAAATGGGCCGATGACCAGCTTAATGTCGGTATTCCTTACCGGGAGGTCGTTAGAGCCGCAATTACTGCCGGAGGACCGAATTCGGAGTTCAGAAAATCCATCCCAACGGATGAATCTCAAATCGTGCCCTTCCTTGCCGAAAGAGTTTTTGGTCGAACTGAACCACTCACGCCGCAAGAGTTAGCAGCGTGGAATCACGTGCTAAAGACTCAGGGAGTCGATGCTCTCATCGATCTTTTTTTGAGTTATCCTGAGTTTTCGGTGAGGTTTCCTGCGCGGCGCGCCGTAGATGTCGATGCCGCGATGCAGTATTACAATTGTCTGCCCCCGGAGCACAGAACCGGCTATCTAATTGGCCTACTCGAAACTAGTCCGGAGAAGTTATACGCACTGCTCGCATCAATGGAGGCCAAAGGCCAACCGGTAGGTCCAGCGATCGAATCAATGAAGAGTACGCTGCGTGATCGATTTCAAAAAGGAGACGCCTTAGCAGTCGATCTATTCGTAAGACTCTCTCCATATTGGAATTCGCAAGATACCCAGAACCTGGTGAATGCGCTAAGAAGCGGTGTTCTCAAAGATATTGATCTACCAGGAATAATCGAGAAAAACAGCACCGTCATTCCTTATGCAATGCGAGTAGAGCTTGTCGACAGGATATTTTCAGCACAGTTTGCCTCCGACATCATAATGTCGAGGAATTTGAGGCTGGAAGGACTAAAGATCATAGCTCTATTTCCGGAAGTGCTGTCAACCCAGCAAGTTGTATGCATTGCAGGTCTTGCAGAATTTCCGGACGTGTCACAGCGCATATTATGCAATAAGATTTTGTCAAATATCGTGAACTGCTCTGATTCACCTCATTGCAGAGAATCGTGGTGGAGTGCTCGACGTGGCCAACAGGCAGAGGAAGTTGCGGAGGAGTGGCGCAGGGAAGAAAAGCGCTGCAAGGACATAAGTATTCCGAATGCATTCAACCCCACCCTATTCAAAGACTGGTATGACGAGTGTTTTAAAAAGAGAGACGCGGAAGAAACGTTTGACCAAAGACGAAAAATTGCCGAAGCTGGTCTTGCTAAAACCGGAATTCGTGAAACCTCAGCTTATGAGTCGTTTGCTCAGGCTGGCTTTGGAGATCTCAATCTCAATGCCAAAGGAGCAAAGGAGGTCTTTGAGCGACTCGAGGCTCGATACGGAAAAGAAAAACTCGCCACCATCTCGGCTAACGTCGACATGGTCAACAATCTGCCACCAGCGGTACGAGCAATCGCAATGGGGTGGAATCACCTGCCAGATAAAGACAGGGAGAATCTGGGGTGGAAGGCTGAGCCAAACGCAGACGAAAAAGCGCGATTGAGTTGGGCTTCAATGTCGGAGCTACAGAAGGAGCAGTGGCGATGGAAGGATTGCCGAGTTAAAGCCGAAGACGTGCTCCTGACTTTGTCAGGTCCGGCGAACTTCGATCAATCACGATATGGCATCCTGGCCAATGGAAAAGAATTAGAGAGCCGGATTGATGCAGGACTCAATTTTTGGCATTGCACGACTAATCCCGATAGGCTCGCCGTTTTGAAAGCAAGCCTTGATGACAAAATCAAGAAACTAGCGAATTCCACCGAAGAGGGATCTTTCGCAGCGAAAACCGATGATTTTTTCTCCCAAAATAATCTGTTAGATGCCTGGAATGGCGGCAAGGACAAAGGACTGGAAAGGTATCAAAAAAGGCTTAGAGACTCGATTTTTGAAACGACTGCTCTGGTAAAGAAACAAGAGTCCGCCAATTCAGAACTCGCGAACGTTAAGCTGGCAGTTTCGTTCGCGCGTGATGTAAAACAATACAAAGAGTTGCTTCTGATAGGAGACAAGGAAGCCGCCGCAAAAGTTGGGCTTCGCATGGCAGGGCGCTATGGTATCGGTTTGAAGACCTTGGCTCCTGATATTTGGGCTGATCTTACTCAACCTGGACGACTCGTTGAATCTGGCTCATTGCTTCATGACGGCTTACCAGGGCTCTCTGTACATGGCAAGGAAATCATTACTTATCCGCCTGAGGGGATTGATGGATTCAATCAGGCTATGGGATTGCATAAAAATTCCTCGGGAGAGGCGTTCGGACTGATCCATTTGCAGCGAAATAAAGCTGATTTCGATTTTTGGAAGGCGCACGCCCTTGCAAGAATCGATAGTGACCCGGCTATTGTTGGCGCAAATTCCAAAATGCAACACTGCCTTGGTAATCTCGAACAGCTTTCGAAACTGCTGAACGCCGCCCAAGGTGGCAGCGTATATGATGAGTACATTGCGCATTGCAAGACACTGTCAGGTGATTTACGGGCTACTCTTGCTCAGTTCACCCCCGAAGAATTGCAAGAGCTTCGGGTGCGTGCGGCGGAATTGAAGAAAGCGCGAGAACAAGCAAGCGATCCGGAAATCCAGAAGGAACTAGACAACCGAATTCGAGATCTGGATAAACTCATCCACTTTATTGTCGTCGAAAAGCCGAAGCTCGAAGCGATGCTTAACGATGTAGATAAACTGAGTGAATCAACATTTGGAGAGTGGGTTGCCCAGAATCTGCCTGTGCTGGTCGCGGTAATTGCTGCTGGGACAATTACTGTAGTTAGCTTCGGGACATTATCGCTACCTGCGCTTGCATTAGTCTCGGCAGTTGTTGGATTAGGAGCACGCGAAATCACCACGGAGCTTCTTTATGAACGAAATAAAGACGGATACAAGGGGCTCGGCGAACGATGGAGTAAAGGCTCCGTTGCTGGAAACTGGTGGCGCAATCGCGATGTGCAAAAAAGTGATAGTGAACTATTCAACGACTGCTTGGACAAAGTGCTCCTCCCATACACGATAGAAATCGTCAGGGATACGGCTCTTTTCATGGTTGGCGCCGGCGTTGGACGTCTGGGAGGAGTACTCGGCGCCCCATTGCGCCAGACAAGTGCGGCTGCTTCGACGTCTGTGCTTAAGGTGGCAGGCAAGGAGCTGTTCATGAACACCGCATTTACTGGTGTTCAGTTGGTCGCAGAAACTGCAGTCGCCGAGTATGTTGCTCCCGAAACATTCAAAAGCGAAGAAGCCAAAACTGTCCTTTCGCACGGAATGGGCCTGGGGATAGCGTTCGGGCAGGGAGTGTTGCACGGTCGCGTGGCCAATCCGGTGAAGCTCGGTCCCAAAGGTCCGACTCCTGAAATTCCCGGAGGAGGAAAGTCTGTAAAGCCGAACTCGACGATTGATCCGATTGCACCGAAACCGTCTACAGAGGTGCCGCAGCGGAAGCCTGAAGCTCCGCAGTCGAAGCCTAATGCTCCACAGGGCAATCCTGAAGCCCCAGCGAAGGCGAAGGCAGATTCACCCGATTCCATTGCGGACATAACATTGCACGGTTCTGGAGTCACCAATCACGATGTGCCACTAGGGACGGTGCGTCTATCTGCCGGGAATTCTTACTTTGATATGCCGGCTGGACAGGAGCGTACTATCCGAATTGGCCGATCTCCAGACAATGACTTGGTTGTGAGCGATCCCACAGAGGCTGTTAGCCGAAATCATCTCACGGTGCGTACCACTGAAACAGGAGCGACATTCATCAAAGACAATGGCTCGAAGAACGGTACGTTCGTCAACGGAGTTAGGCTAACGGCGGGTGCGGAAGTATTGTTGCGTCCCGGTGATAGAGTGACGATTGGTGGCAAGCAGCATGTCCCATTGCAGCTTCGATCCGCGAGGGACACGAACGATGCCACCAGTGCTGTTCAAACCTACCCCAAGGAAGTAACGCCGAGTCCGGATGCCGTCAATGCTTCAAACAAGTACGCTACGGAGAATATGGTAACGTGGCCCCTTCCTGAAGGCTTTAGAACGGCAGGAAAGAATAACGTGTTTGACGCCACAGGCAAGGCCCGTGGAGCAAGCGCCGATGACCGAATGGTGGTCGTTGTGGATGCCAGTCGCGATCCGATTTTACGTGCAGCTATCGACGAGGCTCGGATAAAGTTCAAGCATTTGCAAAACGATCCGGTCAGGCTGGCGGAAGCACTCAATAAGTATGTCGGAGACTTGCTGACGCCACCTGGCATGAAGCCGAGGTCCGTGGACGAGGTTACCAGTCAGCTCGAAAGAACTCATGCCGGCAAACAGATCATGTTGGGCGAGTTCATTAGGCTGGGAACTGGTGTCTGCAGGCATCAAAGCTTGGTCCTGGGCGAGCTGTTCAACGCGTTCAACCTGCCTTGCTCGATGGTACGCGGCCATGGTGGCGCCCATGCGTGGGTTGTACTGCACGGTTCTGGTGGCGATCATGTTTGCGACCCCCGAAATCAATTTGTTGCTCGCGCATCGATGTTGCCGGAGTGGAAACCTCTAGCGCCGAAGCCTGTTCGAGCAAAATCTGACACCACACAGATTCACGGCGTGGACAGCCAGACGCCCGGAACGGCCGGGCGCGAAGTAACACCCAAGGCTTACGAGAAAGCAATCCCGAATGCACGCCCTGAAAGTCGATCACCAGGCTCCATTGATCAAGCCAAGCCAGTTGCCGACTTAAACAAGAGCAGTATCAAACCCGAACCGCTGAGCCCGAAAATGAAAAAGTGGTTTGAGCATGATCAACAGAGCCTCAAGATGGACGCGGAAGAATTAGCTGCCTTGCAGTCTGCTGTTGACTCTGGCCAACTGGAGTTCAGAACGGTGGACCGTGATTTTTTACGGTCGTCCACCATGAGCTCGCGTGAGGCAGGTCCACGACCGTCCACGCAAAGCGAACTGCCCCGCGACCTTGCGAATTACGATCCGCTCAAGTCCAAGGGACCGGTTCTGGTTGTGTATGATCCACAGACTTATCAATATCACGTGATAAATGGCAATAATCGCATTATGCGATTTGGCTCCAAGGAAGGAAATCCGCAAAACCTCGGGGTTCCCGCTTGGCTGTTCAAAAGTCCGGAGGCCTTCAAAGCGGTATTTGGGACCGATCCGCGTCCGATGCGCGGAACTCCGTTCAAATTCGAGTGACATTTTCAATGTACTCGTTCATCTGATCGAGACAGCCATTTGCGTTGAACAGGGGCTATTGAATACTTACGCTAAATCTGAACAGAGTGCATTCCGCTTTTAGATTATTCGGTGAAGCAATGCGCCTGCTCAGTTTCAGTTACCAAAAAACAATTCCCATGGGCGAGTTGGGGAACTGCTTTGAGGACAAAGCTCATCTTATCGCCAACTCGGGTAACGTAGATGTAACGATACCCGGGTTATGGTGCAGTTCTGGAAGGGTTATCGGAGGAATGCATCGATGGTGCCTAAAGACATTTATACAATTGGCGAGCAGTCTGATTGTTCTGCTATTACGGACAGTAAAAATGGAAACCCATTGCTGCCCATTATGGACAGTGAGACCAATGATATGTGGAAAGAATTGGTGAAGGCCGTGCTGTCGGACGGGTTGCCACTACTTATAGTCACTGGCACAACAACGCCCAATGGAGATTACCTGAATAAAGACTGTTCGGAAAGCAAATCAACGACGGGCGGAGAGGCTAAGCCGGGTAGGCCGCCGGCCGATAATGTTGCCGCTAACATACTGGGCGATCAATATTTTGTAGAGGCTCTGAAACGCCGTAATGTCGACGACGTACTTCGGGAATACTTTGATTCACCAGCAGGCCTTGCATTACTGAAAAAAGCCAAAGACGAGGGCGCTGCTGTCCTTTTGGATGCCGCATTGGGACGCAAGGATGTTTCGGCGTCCGAGGCACTAGTGTGGGATAACGAGATCAAGAAGCGGACTGCGGAGTTCGTGACGGGCCCACCACCTTTAAGCGCAGATGCGGCCAAAGAAAAAGCTATAAGGTCAGTCGCGACGGAATTACTACAAACGCCAGAAGGTAAGAATTACTTGATAAAAACGGCGCTTAGTTCCAGGGCACTCGAACAGAAGCCGGGCACGTCGTCGTCCGATACTGTTGCCGATAGCATCCTGCGCGATCCAGCGGCTGTAAAGGCCCTGCAATGCGGTAATGTCGACGACGTACTTGTGGAATTCGCTAAGACACCAGCAGGCCGCGCTTTAGTGGACCAAACCAAAGAGAAGGGCGCTACTGTGCTTTTGGCTGCCGCATTGGGACGCAAGGATGTTTCGGCGGCCGAGGCACTAGTGTGGGATAACGAGATCAAGAAGCGGACTGCGGAGTTCGTGGCGGGCCCACCACCTTTAGGCGCAGAGGCAGCCAGAGTAAAAGCCACACAGTCAGTCTTGACGGAATTACTCCAAACGCCAGAAGCTAGGAATTTCTTCATTAAAACGGTCCTGAAGTCCACGACAGGCGGCAATGTTGAGCTTAGCAAGCCGACTATTAACGAGCGAGTAGAGGCTAAGCCCGAACCCAAGCCCGAACCTAAGCCCCAACCTTTGCCTGAACCTAAGCCCAACAACGACAGCGGAGCGGCCAAGCCGGAACCGCCTAACAAAGGGAGCGGAGAGCCTAAGCCTAACGAAGTCGGACAACCAAAGGGCGGCAACAACCAGCCGACGGTCTATTATCAGGTTCAGCCGCCGCAGGGCTGCTACCCGGATCAGCGCCCGGTAGGCCCGTTAGGCTTCCCGGTAGGCCCGATACGCCAGCGTATTCGCGAGCGGCGAAATCGCTAATTATGGTTCCTGCAGCTGACGGCGAATAACCGTCAGCTGCTTAGCTTACTACGACTGTTTTTCTACGAGTCTAACTAGAGTTGCGCGTTTTTTGCGATTCGCACGACACCTACAAAGCACATCAGAAAAAATATTGATCAGGGCGTGGAGCAGTGCATGGATGACTGCTCCACGCTTAAACACGTCATTGAATGTTAGCGGCGATCAAAAAGCGGTTATGTTGCAGTACTTCTGCAACCAACCTCGCCGTGCGGTGCTACGGTCGCATTTAATGTGTTCGTTCAGCATGTCATGGCTTTCAACGAAGCGTATTGTGATACCGCTCGTCAGCGGACGGTGAGCGAGGTTTGAGCGATCATGGTCTTGACGCCAATCATTTGGTGCCGACAAGAATGTCATTCGACTTTTCGCAGATAAAGTCGACAGAGAACAAGTCTTCGATTCGCTTTCTAAAGGCGCAGAGACGACTGAGATTGTACTATTGCACCAAAGCAAAGAAGATCTCAGCGGGGACTGAGATCTCCTTTTAAGGCTTCTTTGTGAGCCGTTCCTAGTGTTTCTCCGAATCAGGGCGACTGCCTGGGAAGCCCTGATGATGCGGTAGCAAGTCATGCAGAAGATCTCGTATCATCTTCTCCCTGATGATGGCGCGAATGGCCTTGTCTGCCTCTTGTCCAAGGTTTCTACCCGGCTCCGACATGAGCTTATCGATTACACCTTCCATTGCCCCCACGCCGACTTTCCTTGTGGTGTTTTGCGGGTTTTTAAGCACTGCTTCGGCAGCATCTTGAACTAGCTTTTGAAGTTGAGCCATGAACACTTGCTTCTCAGCAGCATTCATTGCACTTGATGCCACCAGATCAGCTAAGCGCTTGGATCCCAATTCCTTGAAAGCTTGGCCCACAACATCTCCGGCCTTGGTGGCCAGGTCGTCTGCCTTGGGTTGGCCTTCAAGCGCTTTACGCATCGCTTCATGCGTAATCCCGCCGACGATGGCTGCCCCCGCGGCGGTACGAGCCACATTTTCGGGGCTACGGTGAGGACTTGCTGGAATGATCTTTGGCTCTGTCACATCTTTTGGTGGTGTCAGCAGCTGTGCCGCCGCTCCGCTGATGATTGATAGAGTCGGGAATCCGTTGCGTTCCGGCGGTGTTTGATGCAGTGGCTGTTTCAGCGCGTCCAACTGAGCCTGCATACTTTCTTGTGATCCGGCAGCTATGGCACCTAAGTTAATTGGCGATGAGACTTCCTCCTTCGCCCTAAGTGGAATAATTTGATCCGACATGTTTTTTCTCTCCTAAATTAGAATCAGCCAGTTCATTCATATTGATAGCCGCGCAAAGTTACATACAAATAACAGTCGGCTTCGGTTGCCGCTACGAGCGCGCCGAAGGATCAGCCATTCAATGTATTAAATGAAAAGCCCTATTAATATCAATGCAATGCAGGCAGTTCAAACCAGAAACAGGCACCACCTTCTAAAGGCGATGAGCAGCCAATTTCCCCTCCGTGCGCTGATACCAGCAATTTGGAGATATATAAGCCCAAACCGCTTCCCGAGGTCTGAATTTCGGCTGGTTGTTCAAGCTGAGAGAATTTCTGAAATAGCTTAGATTGAAGCTCTGCCGGAACACCTGGTCCGTGATCGAGAATTTCAAATCTCAACTTGGTGGAATCGCCTACCAGGCGGATACGAATTAAGATCGTGGATCCCTTCGGCGCGAATTTCAATGAGTTGGACAGCAGATTCACTAGAATCTGGATGACTTTGTCACCATCGCAGACGAATGATCTCTCTGGATCTAGGTCCAGCTCAATTCCCACGTCCTTTGTATCGGAAATGCCGCGCACGGCATTAAGAGTCGGACCAATGAGATCATCGAGGGTAACTGCAGAAAGATTCAACTCGATTTTGTCGTGTTCGATTTTTCCCACAGTGAGCAGGCTGTCTGCCATGCGTACCAATCTCTGCAACTCTGCGTCTACTCGCCTGATCTGACGCAAACTCGATGGCGCCATTGAGTCAGAATCTCTTTGTAAAAGCAAACCCAGAGTGATGTTGCAAGACGAGAGCGGTGACCGCAGATCGTGACTCACCATTGCAAGCAGGGTATTACGCAAGTCTTCGGCCTTTACTCGAGCTTCGGCCATTTCGTTGAAGCTGCGTCCAACTTCCGTGAGCTCGTCGTTTCCTTCGAGTTCCTCTAGTTTGGTTGC
>JADYXS010000102.1 GCA_021772155.1 Candidatus Obscuribacter sp. | reverse complement strand
GGAACATGATATGTAAAAAGACGCTCGCCAAGTTCGCGAGTCGTAGTATCAATGACGACTTCTGCAAATAACATCAGGCTGATATCGGGGTCAATTTTGCGCAGTCCCTGTCTGGATGGGATGCGGGCGCCAAGGCCGAGTCTTTCGGACGATAACATATTTGCTCGTCTCCCATCAGTTTCAACTGTTGAGATAAACGAAGCAGGAAGAGGAATTGTTCAAATTTAGAGATGAATGTTCGCTCATGCTTAGGGCGCAGCCGGCTCTAAGCACCGATCAGGTACTTATTCCAGTAGGTATGACCAGACAAAGAATGCTTGGATATCTCAAACGACACATGGCTTGGTGGGCGCCGAGGTATGGAATTGAGCACCATGCCCGCTTCTTTCGGGGTGCGATCACCTTTTTTGACATTGCACCTTAAGCAGGCAGCAGCGACGTTTTCCCAAAAATCGCCACCTCCACGAGAGCGTGGAATTATGTGATCAATTGTGAGGTCATGCCTGCGCTCTGAGCAATACTGGCAAGTGTAATTGTCGCGATGGAGGACGTTACGGCGAGACAGGCTGATTTCTTTGTATGGGATCTTCACGTAACTACGAAGGCGGATGACCGTAGGTAGAGGGAAGTCTGCGTACACTGTCTTGCCGTTGTGCTCGATCTGTTCGGCCTTTCCTTTCAACAACAAAACCACGGCGCGACGCCAGCTGCATATGTTCAAAGGCTCGTATGAGGCATTTAGAACCAGAACTTTTGACAAGGGAAACCTCTGTGCACATCCACGCTTGAGTCACTTCTTCCGTAATTGGCTCTGTCGCTAAGTCTCATCAGTGGGTTCATTTGTTCCGAATGAAGAGCCGCCCACCTTAATTATACTTTTATGATTTCACATTATAACGATGAGTGGTGGACTTTGTCCATAAATCAGGGCTTACAGAGGCCTGTGCTACAATGTTCAATCTGTCGCAAAAGATAGAATTGGGCCCCCTTACTCGTGAACCCGCCCCCGAATACCCCAATGGGTATTGTTGCCAAAGGCAACGGCATGAGTGCTGAGACTTCCATTGCCAATTTTTTGAAACAGAAAATTTATCCCACCAACGCTGTAAACAAAACCCACAGGAGAGAGGAGCGACCTTGCCAGTAGCATCGATGAAACAACTTTTGGAAGCCGGAGTGCACTTCGGTCACCAAACGCGCCGCTGGAACCCGAAGATGCGTCCGTACATCTACGGCGAGCGCAACGGCATCTACATCATTGACCTTGAACAAACTCAGCGTGCCCTGGATAAGGCTTGCGATTACATGCGCAAAGCAGCATCCGAGAGAAAGAATGTTGTTTTTGTTGGTACCAAGAAACAAGCAGCTGACATTATCGAAGAAGAAGCAAAACGCTGCGGCGCTCACTTCGTCTGCCGCCGTTGGCTTGGTGGAATGCTGACAAACTTCGAGACCATTCGTTTGCGCATCAACCGCTTGAAAGAGCTGGAAGAAATGCGTGATACAGGCGAGTTCTACCGCAAACCTAAGAAAGAACAAGCGGTCTTGAATCGCGAGCTGACCAAGCTGGAAAAATCGCTTGGTGGTCTCAAAGCTATGCGCGGTAAACCGGACATTTTGTTCGTTATCGATCAAAAGCGTGAATTGATTGCCGTAAGCGAAGCTATCAAGCTTGGCGTGACCGTAGTCGGAATCATCGATACCAACTGCGATCCAGACGGAATCGATTACATCATTCCGGGCAACGACGATTCAATCCGTTCTATCAAATTGATTACCGGTGCTCTTGCTGACGCGATTATCGAAGGTCGGCAAGGACAAAATTCATCGACCTCCGGGGAAGACAAATCCTTCGAAGAGCCGAAGATCCCTGCCGCTGTTGGCGCTGGTGGTCGTGCTCCAGAAGAGACAACCCCAGAAGAAGTCAAACCGAAAAGTGAAGAAGAAGGCGCATAATTGTCGCCGTCTCGCCTGCAATTCCCATCGCTCATTTGCGGTGGGATGAGGCGTGACCATGCGGAGAATGAGTTTCCCCCGATGGTCTTTTTCCGGAATATACCTTGGGAACCGGTCAAGATAAAGGAGTTATAGGAGAGTGCAAATGGTCGAGATTAATGCTTCGCTGGTCAAAGAACTTCGCGATGAAACCGGCGCAGCAATGATGGACTGCAAAAGAGCGCTTGTCGAAGCCGAAGGCAATAAAGACAAAGCCCGTGAACTGCTACGTCAACGCGGCGTTGCTGTTGCAACTAAGAAAGCCAGCCGTGCCACCTCAGAAGGTTTGGTAGTAGCTGCAATTGCCCCGGACCTTCGTTCCGGAGTGATAGCTGAAGTCAATTGCGAAACCGACTTTGTGGCTCGCAACGAGGAATTCGTTGCTATGGCCAACGCAATCGCCAAGACCGCTCTGGAAGCTAAAGCCAAAGATGTCGACCAACTCCTTGCCGCGAAAATCGGTGCTGTTACGGTCAAAGAATTCATCACGGAAAGAGTGGCGAAGACAGGCGAGAATATGGGCGTTCGCCGTTTGACCACCTTTGAACTTGATGAGCCTGGTGTCGTCGGACACTACATTCATGCCCTCGGCGGCAAGATGGGTTGTCTCGTTATGGTCAAAGCCTCAAAAGAGCTAACTAACAAAGATGAAGCTATGGCAGCCGTTCGTGATGTTGCCATGCACATTACCTCTTCCAAGCCGCAATTCATCAATCGCACTGAAGTTCCTTCGGACATTATCGATAACGAGCGCCGTATCGAACGCGAGCGTGAAGACTTGAAGAGCAAGCCGGATAATATCCGCGACAAGATCGTTGAAGGTCGTGTCGACAAGCTGCTTGCAGAACGTTGCTTGTTGGATCAACCGTTTATCAAAGATCCAAGCAAGACCATTCAACAGTTCCTGGCAGAGAAAGGCAAAGCAGCCGGCGGCGATTTGACGCCAGTTAAATTTGCCTTGTACATCCTGGGCGAAGGAGCCGGCGAAGCCGAGAACGACGGCGAAGGCTAAACCGAAGTTCACTTCGTAACACAGTAAGGCTGAAAACGGCCGACCGCAAGGTCGGTCGTTTCTATTCTTGCCGGGTCGCTTAAGAGTGGCCACTGCGGGTATAAAATCGCTGTGGTCCTTGTGAGCGATATTTCTTGAGATTTTTTGGTTTCGGAGAGCTAAACGAAAAGCCAGACCCGTTGGTCGGGGCCGCCGTTGCTGGACGGTTTCATATAACCTCGATGGTTCACCAGGACGATTTCAGCACCCTCTATGTCGGTATGGACATCAGTGAACAGAGCCGCATTGGGGTCCGTATCGCTCGCAGTCAGAGGTCCCATATCAAAATGCTGGAATGGCTCTCGCGAGCAATGCTGAGTACGCTTGGTAAGCAGGCGATTTTGGCCATCGGGCATTTCGACAAAGACCACATCATGTATGTCGTCTTGTCTGAAGCGGCGCTCGATATCGTACGCATTCCACAAAGTCCTTCGCCAAACGCCTGAGTCGACGAACAGTGGCGTGGTTTTTTTAGTCCATTTTGGACCGCTGATGAATGGTTGAGTTCGACGAACATTCTGCTTTCACGCGCCTCCGCACGTGGTGCAACTCAGCAGCTAGGCTTTGTGCCAAACTGGTGCCGTCACTTGAGCATAGGTGCCCAAACACCTCAACAATAGCCACTCTTATAGGTTTGTCTGGCACTTTGATATAGATAACCCCGCTAACATCCGCTGTCGAAATCGCGAAGAATGAATATAACGTCAAAGAATTCTGAATGTTCATAGCGTCTCGTCCGCAATCACGCCGTTTAGGAGCCTCACGTGAATAATATCGAACCCATAACTTCTCAGATGAAAGCGGCAGAATTTGGAACGTCGCGCGTCACGGATGAACAACTTGTGCTGCAATGCCAACAGCAGGACGCGCGTGCCTTTGAGATTCTGGTGCGAAGACATCAGCGCAGTGTCTATGCAATGCTCTACCGTATGGCGCCAGATTGGCGCGAACATATTGATGATCTTGCCCAGGAAGTGTTTATCCGTATGTGGAGAAACATAAGCCGTTTGCGGAATCCGCGAGCGTTCAAATCATGGTTGGCTCAGATTGTCACCAATCTCTTCTACGATGAATGTCGTCGACGACCGCGGCAAATCCGCGCAGTGTCTATGGATGAATCGATTTGGCAGGACGACGGCGATGAGCCGACAAGAGACATTGAAGACCGGTCGGCAGGTCCTGAGGAACTGCTGCAGCGCAATGAGTTGCGCGAAGTGGTGCAGGAAGCGATGACCAAGTTGCCTGAACAGTTTCGCACAGCAGTTGTGCTGCGCGAGCTTAACGACTTGTCCTACGAAGAAATTGCCACCATAACTCAAACTGAACTGGGCACCGTAAAGTCACGGATTGCCAGAGGTCGAGCTAAGGTGCAAGAAATGATTGCGCCATATTTGGATCGCGACAAACGCGCCGCCTAAGAAAGCACCGTATGCGGTGGCTGGCAAATTGCATCAAGGAACTTTATAGCCTCGGTTTCTTACCGAGGCTAAATTGATTTGTGAGTTTGGATTAAAGAGTCCCTCTTCACAACAAGATTAAATAAGTCGGCTGCTCTATCGTTCGAAGTGCACAGTGCGAGCCGCTACCTTATGAATGCGTAAATGTCCTGATTTTAGTAACCCTGTATCATTCTCTGTTGAGATGTACATCTGCTGCTAGATTTCAAAGAGTGAAAGAAAAAAATGGGAGACCTGAAGTATCGCCGCATCCTCCTCAAGCTAAGCGGTGAAGCTTTGCGCGGAGACATGGGGTTTGGCTTCGCCGAAGATGTAGTCAAACGAATAGCCGGACAAATAGCTGAAACTCACCGATTAGGTGTGGAGATAGCAGTTGTCGTCGGTGGCGGTAACATCTTTCGCGGTGAGCTGGGCAAACGTTGGGGGATGGATAAAGCAGCCGCCGATTATGTAGGCATGCTGGCAACCATCATGAATGGCCTGATTGTGCAGGAATTTCTTACCAACGAATTTGGCGTCGAGACTCGGGTGCAAACGGCTATTGCCATGCCAGCGGTCGCCGAGCCCTTCATCCGCCTTAAAGCAATTCGCCACCTGGCCAAAGGCCGGGTCGTCATATTTGGGGGCGGCACTGGCAACCCTCACGTGACAACAGATACAGCTGCCGCTCTTCGTGCAGCCGAGATCAAGGCGGATGCCGTCTTGATGGCCAAGAATAAAGTAGATGGTATTTACGAGGCCGACCCCAAAACGAACCCCGACGCCAAGAAAATTCAATCAATTACGTTCGACGACATGCTGCGTCGTGGCCTAAAAGTGATGGATCCGGCTGCCGTGTCGCTGTGCCAGCAAAACAGCATACCCATAATAGTTTTCGACTTTGAAAAAGATGGAAGTATTCGCAAAATCGTCTCTGGCGATGACACCGTTGGAACGCTTGTACACAAGTAATTCGGAGGAGTGATATGACTGTTACCGATGTAGTTCAGAACGCCGAAGAACATATGAAAAAGGCGATCGGGAATCTGACGACGCAATTCCACACGATTCGCACTGGTCGCGCCAATCCATCTCTTCTGGATCGCGTTGAGGTCGACTATTACGGGACGCCGACACCTTTGAAGAACCTTGCCAACATCTCGGTTCAGGAAGGACGTACACTGGTAATTCAACCTTATGACAAGACCGTCTTGAAGCATATCGAGAAGGGAATTCATGAATC
>JADYXS010000713.1 GCA_021772155.1 Candidatus Obscuribacter sp. | reverse complement strand
TCCCGAAACCCTGAAACAAATCTGCTGAGACTGTAATGGGACGTAGCTGATGCCAACGCCGATCCAGGCTCAAATGCCAAATTTAATGAAGATTATACATTTTGAACAAGCTCCTTCCTAGCCTGTATTTTGCCAATGACTAACTATTTATGCGAACAGATGCTCTAATCCGGCTGCATTTCTCCAGGCAGCGGACTCCCTTGCTTCCCCCAAAAGTCCTTCGGGGTATGTTCCGGGACGTAGACAGGCATCACGCGCGGTGCGTTCCCAGCAGGCGCAAAGTAGCTTCCTGACGCGCTTGAGTCAGCAGTGGAGGGATGGAAATAGTTACCGGATGCTTTGCTTGGACCGGTCTGAACCAGTCGAGTTGACGGTCGAAAACCGACCGCTGGCGAACCGCCAAAAATTCTTGTTGAACTTCGCCATGAACCGTAACGTGGAGCTGCGTAGGGCAAGCCAAAAGCGCCGCCTCCCCAATAATTTCCGCCTTGACCCCAACCAGAAGCACCGAAGTACGGTCTGGCGAAGGAACCGGGTTGGCCCATCGGCACCATGGTGGTCTCGATGTGTGTCATGGACGGCGCTTCCACTGGCGAACCGGGGTCGATCACAACAGGCATTGCAATCGAGGCGGTGTTGGTCTGCTCGGAATCACTTGCTCTGTAATGTGGGGCAAGGACCGATTCCGGTTTGATCAGATGACTAGCCGGGCGCGGTTTGCTCATCTTGAAGCCGCCCCCAGTCTCCTTGTCTGTAAATTGGCACCAAGTTTCCTGGTCCTGCCACTGCTGGTTGACCGGGTGATCGTTAGCCAGGGCTGCGCCTGAGAATGTCAGGGCGCAAAAGGAGAGAGCTAGAACCGATTTGATTAACACGCTAAATTCCTTCATCCAGTTCTATTGTTATGCCCGTGAAGGATTAAAAAGGGGCGCCGAAACATCCCTTTATGAATAGTCGATTCATCTAGGGCTGGTTTCCGGCTTCGGAGACGAAGAGGGCGAAAATTCCGATTTGCCGTACACCGGAGTTAACCAGTGGTGGTACTTGGGCACGTCCCCGCGACAGACCTGGATATACAAATCCTTGATTTTGCTGGAAATCGGACCTGGTTGCCCGGTGCCGACAGGACGACGATCTATCGAGATTATCGGGGCGATTTGGGCGCCGGTGCCACAAAAGAACATTTCGTCGGCGGTGTACAGCTCACTTCTGTCGATTTGACGCTGAACTGTTTTCAGCCCGAGTTCCGCTTCGGCCATTTCGCAAATGGTCCCGCGCGTGATGCCTTCGAGGATGTTTTCTGTCGTGGGAGTTGTGATCAGCACGCCCCGCTTGACCATGAATACATTCATGGCGCTGCCTTCGGACACGTGACCGTTCTCGGAAAGAACGATGCACTCATCAAAACCTGCCATCAGAGCGTCGGTTTTTGCTAAAGCTGTGTTTGCATACGCGCCGACGATTTTAGCGCGGGCGGGAATTGCATTGTCTTCAACCCGCCTCCAGCTGGAAATTTGCACGGCCAGACCGCCTGCACCGTGGAAATAGTCCCCGAAGGGAACAGTGAAAATGTAAAAATCGGTCGGATTATTCTCGAGGCTAGGCCCGATCTTTTGACCGGATTTGTAGGCTGACGGGCGGATATAGGTGTCCACGCGTGGGGCGTTCATCTTTACGAGCTCAACGGTCAGACGGCAGAACTCATCTACCGAATAGCGGGGCTCCATGTACATGATCTTCATGCTGTCCATCATCCGTTCGAAATGCTCTCGCATCCTGAACAGATACATCTCTTCCGTACGTTCGTTCCAATAGCCGCGTATACCTTCAAAGACTGCCGTGCCGTACATGAACGCGTTGTTCATTATGTTGACGTTCGCATCCTCTAGCGGAACGAACTTGCCTTTGAAAAAGGCGTAAGTCGTTGGCTGACTCACGGCATGTACCTCGCGCTGATCAGTTTCCCGGAAGCCGCCACCCGGCAAGCTCCGTTTTACCCCTATCGGGCGCTAACATGTGGCGCCCGGGGTTATATGACTATTCTAAAGCAGTATTCAGCAAGCAACGAATGATGATGGCGTTTTTAGTTCGCAGCCGCCCGCCGCTGGTGGTAGCCAGTTTCGGACCAGCGATTTGAATGCCGCTTTGGTGTCAGGCGCGGAATGCTTGCTCGAATTTGCGGTTTAAAGCTTTTGCTTGCAGAAATTCAGCCGATCCTTGACGGTATCTTTGCGCTCCGAGTAGGGGGCAAGTGACAAGTAGCGCTCGAAGGAATTGACGGCAAGTTGATAGTCCTTGTCAGACTCGTACATCGCGCCAAGCTCATACCAGCTTTCCGCGTAGTTAGCATCAACTTCAGTGGCGCGCTTGAATTCGGATCTGGCCAGGGAAAGTTTGCCGCGTTTTTTCAAGCACTTACCGAAATCGCAATGTAGTGGAGCAACCTCCGGGTGTTTCTTTAACTGCTCCTCGTAGATTTTCATCGCCTCTTCGACGTTATTGGTCTCCATTAACTGCCGGGCTTTGACTAACTTCTTGTCCCAGTCGATTGGCTTATCGCCGCCATAAGCAGGCAAACTCGCTCCGGAAAGCCCTCCTGTCACAACGAGGGCAAGCGCCAGCGTCGCCAGGGATCTTGCAGTTATCGGGTTGAGCTTCTGCATTTCTATCTCCTTCCAAAATGAGAAGGGCGCAGCCGACTGGCTGCGCCCTTGATTCCAGGTCTTACTTATGTGGTGTTGGTGACGCTGTTGTCTTGAGCGGTGTCAGAACGATTGCAGACACGTCGGTTGTAACCTTACGAACCAGGTCACCCACTCTCAGTCCGCTACCCCTGGCGATGCTGCCAGTGGCTGATTCGCTATCCGCTTCAGTGACGTTGATGATAGCGATGGTGCTTGTGACCTTTTTGATCACTTTGCCGGAGCTCGGATCGGTTATTTCTTTGGTGACGCGCTCTACTTGTAGGCTGTCTCCTACTTTTACTCCGTTATTCTTGCCTACGTTGACGACAACTTGCGTGCCTGTAACGTCAGCAATTTTGCCAGTGACGTTTTGGGCCATCAATGACTGGTTGTCCGGAATCTTCGAAGCTGCAGCGTTGAGCTGCGAGACAAGCTGCTCGACCGCTTTGATGATCGCTTCACCGGCAACTGAGCTGGCGAAATCGGAAGAGCCCCAATCCCATGAATCATTCAACGTCCAGGCATCTTTCTTCATTGACTCGCCGGTACCATTGGCGGTGGCAAGAATTTCGCCGGTATTGACGTCGATTATGCGAGCATCAATGCCGACTTTTGCCTTTGCTTTGCTGGAGCGGAATGATCCCAACCCGCCGAAGCTGCCGACGTAAGGTATATACCC
>JADYXS010000712.1 GCA_021772155.1 Candidatus Obscuribacter sp. | reverse complement strand
GGCAGAATCTACAATCCGTCCGGCAACCTCCCCTGGGCCCGCACTCACGGCGCAAACCCAATTGCAGAGCACGTGGAGGGCGACATTTTTCGCATTTACTTTAGCGGTAGAGACGAAAAAAATCGCTCGTGTATCAGCTATGTCGTAGTCGACATCAACGACCCGACAAAGATTCTCGAAGAAGCCAAAGAGCCAGTTCTTGGACCGGGCGAGCTGGGAATGTTCGACGATTGTGGTGCTTCGATCGGTTGCATCGTGCCGGTCGGCGAAGCACGTTATCTCTATTACATGGGCTGGAACCTGGCAGTGACAGTGCCCTGGAAAAATGCACTAGGACTGGCTATCAGCCAGGGACCGGACCAACCATTTGTGCGCCACTCCACCTTCCCGATAGTACCATTGGACCCTACCGATCCCTATACGATCTCCTACCCCTGGGTGACAATCGAGGACGGCAAATTCCGCATGTGGTACGGCTCTAATCTGCAATGGGGACCGGTTAAAGCCGACATGCGCCACATCATCAAATACGCAGAATCGACCGATGGAATTAACTGGCAGCGTCAGGACAAAATCGTCATCAATTTTTCCTCCCCTGCCGAGTATGCGATCTGCAAACCGTGCGTCGTAAAGGAACCAGACGGTTATACCATGTGGTTCTGCAGTCGTGGTGACAAATATAGAATAGAAGTTGCAAAATCTAACGATGGGATTCAATGGACCAGATTAGGCAAAGATCCCGGAATCGACATATCCGAGTCTGGCTGGGACTCTGACATGATCGAGTATCCATGCGTGTTTGACCATAATGGAAATCGCTACCTGCTTTATAGCGGCGATGAATTCGGCAAGACCGGCTTCGGACTTGCTGTCCTGGAAAACCAGTAAGAGGCGTCAAGGAGAAAGCTCATGCAAACAGTAGCTCTGGACATCGAAGCGATTCGCAAAGAAGTTGAGGACCAGGCCTATTCCGTAGTGAGACCGGCAGGTCTAGAGCAGCTGTGTGAACTGGCCCGCCAGGACTACTTCGAGGCGCTGACACGATCGGAGCTAAAACCACCAAGAAAGAGCTTCAGCTATCCGGATCTGGCCAAAGCTCCATGGAGAAAGCTCGCTATCTCGTCTACAAACGGCATCGGCGAGCCCTACGCCCAGTTTCTGCAATCCACTTATTTCGACCAGAACCAATCACCCTATCAGCATCTGAACAAGCTGTTCAAATTTGTGATCGAACTACGAAACAAGTTGATGGACGTGGCCGTGGATTTCGGTGACGACCCAATCCGAGACGGATTTTGGAATGCCTGCCGCGTGCATCATTACCCGTCCGGCGGTGGTTTTATGGTCATGCACAAGGATACATACTTCCCAGTTGCACTCGGAAAATATTCCTTTTATCAACTTTTGGTGCCATTTAGCGTTAAAGGCAGAGACTTCCACACCGGCGGCGGCGTTGTTATAGACAGAAACGGCGTCAAGCACAACACTGATGAACTCGGTGGTCTTGGTTCAGTACTGGTCTATGACGGACGAACCTACCATGGCGTCGAAGACGTAGATCCGGATCAGATCGTCTCCTTCGACAGCCAGAAGGGACGGATGTCGCTGGTAAGCAACCCCTATTGCACGGTGATACCAGCAAGAATCGACGTCTGACGACGCATTCAAAAAGCTGAGGACAACGCTGTCTTACTTCCCATGCATCTGAAAAAGAAGCTTGGCCGGTTCGGTGCCAATTACGGAGCGATCAGGAAAGACGTCCTTGCAAACGCTGTTCGCTCCCACCACGCTAAAGCTACCGATTTGAGTGCCTTTTAGAATGCAGGCGCCGACGCCAATCCAGGACCCCTTCTTGATGATAATCGGCTCGCCTATTTGATTGGGCTGCTGCATTATCGGCACCTGCGGATGCGTGAAAGAGTGGTTGTTGTCGCCCATAAAAACGCGTTCGGAGACCAGAACATTTTCTTCCAGTTCAAGCAGGTTTGTACAAGAAACGAAGAAAAACCGACCGATCTGAGACTCATTGCCGAGAATAATTTTCGAGTTATAGAAATAATCGCTCTCGTTGAATTCGTCTTTGTACTCAGCGGCTATGTATTGCCTCAAGAAACTCAGATCCTGAAAGGCATTAATCGAGCAATATTCCTGGATGGTGACACGATCCCCGATGTGAACTCTATGCGGGTTCAAGATGCGTATCGGAGGCTTGATTCTGGAGCCTTCACCGAAATATGCAAACAATTTTTTCTCTTCGGACGTCAGCTCTGCAGTCGTGTTGATAAGAACGTTGCTCTCCTCAATCAAAGAACTCATTTTCCTGAATCCGCTGCGGAATGGACCTTACGCACGATCGTATAAGGTCTCATCTTGGTCTCAACAAAGATACGGGAGGTGTAAAGGCCAACAACGCCAATACAGAAAATTGCCAGGCCGCCCAAGAACCACACGGAGGCCATCACCGAGATCCAACCCGGCAGAGTCTTTCCAAAGCACCAGAAGCCAAGAAGCCCAACCGATACAACCGTTGATAAAACCAGAATGCCTAAACCTAGAAAGAAGATCAGGTAGAGCGGTCTTTCGCTAAATGAGGTAATGCTATCCAAAAGGGCTACGAGCCGAGTTCTCAGTCGATAGCTCGTCGTCTTTCTGGACAGTTTTTGGAAGCGAATCCCAGTTTGACGAAAACCGGTCTCAACCCACAAACCACCGATTGCAGTCTTTTGCTCTTTATGCCGAACTAAAGCTTTGGCATAAGCAGATCGCATCAGCCGAACGGTGCTGTGGTACTGCGGCACTTTGGTGGGAAGCAACATCTTCACCATCCACCAGGCTACAGCGCCGCTCCACTGCTCGAACAAAGAGCCCTTACGTCTCTCTTGGGTCCCGTAAACGACGTCCCAATTGCCTTCGACCAGATGGTTGTGAAAATCCGCGAGCAATTCCGGCGGCTCTTCCAAATCCACATCAATCAAGAACACCATGTCGCCACAAGCCTGCTCAATAGCAGTCATCATGGCTTTGTGGTGACCGAAATTTCGCGAGAGTTCTACAACTGAAACTTTCTCATCCTGCTTCAAAATGGATAACGCCTTTTCCAATGAATCGTCAGGCGAGCCATCATCTACAAAGACGATTTCGTATTTGTTGGTTATCTTACGAGCAGCTGCAGTTATGCGCTTATAGAACTCTTCAACATAATCAGAAGACTTGAACAAAGTGGTGACGATAGAAAGGTCCACATTCGCCCTTTCTGCGCTCTTCGTCAGCGGCTCCGAAACGATCGAAGCCTGGGCGTTACCCGTTGCTGCGAAAGTTTGTTCCATTAGTCCCTCGAATCCCGGATAAATCAGCTTGAGCAAACACTAAGCTCGCACCGGTGAGGATTATGACCGGTTTTGGGATGTAAAGCCTGTGAAATCTGTAATCAACAAAATATGGCGGTGACGGTCCTGGCAAAACGACTTGCATTCGCGAAAGATTGCTTCACTCAGAGCGGATTTACAAATAACGACGAGACCGCGGACCGGCGACCACTGTACTTCCTTCCCTGTGGAAATCGAGAAAACGAAGTTTAGCTAAACGGACGAGTTCCATCCCGCCCCACGTGCAAGCACGCTTTTTTAGCCTTGTCTAATTTGTTACCAAATCCACATTTCAGGTGACTAGATCCTAAAGAAGTAGGCGAAACGCCCCACCCGGACAATTTGCTACAGAGAGCGAAACCTGAGAGTACAGTATAATCCGCAAGCTCAAGTACTAAGGTGGCTTCATGTCCAACGTTCCAGTCGCGTCCGACCCAGAAGTAAGTTTTCGTCCGGAGTTTTTCGATGATTGCTACGAGTCTGAATTAGCAAATTTTTGGTTTCGCTGTAGAAATCGTCTAATCATCTGGGCTCTGAACAGATACTTCACGGACGCACGGTCGTTTCTTGAGGTCGGTTGCGGCACAGGATTCGTATTGTCTGGCATTAAAGAAGCCTGCCCAAAACTTGAGCTAGCCGGCAGTGAACTGTTCGCGGAAGGACTCACCTTCGCGAAAAAGCGTTTGCCAGACGTGAAGCTCCTCGAGCTGGACGCTCGCAAACTCCCGTTTTCTGAAGCATACGACGTTGTTGGAGCGTTTGACGTTCTGGAACATATCGAAGAGGACCAAACAGTACTCCATGAGCTCTGGAGAGCGTGCAAACAAGGGATCGTACTCACTGTGCCACAGCATAAATTCCTTTGGAGTGCTGTGGATGAATATGCTTGCCACAAGCGCCGTTACTCCGCCGCAGAATTGCAGCGGAAAGTAGAAGAGGCCGGGTTCTCTGTGGTCAGAATGACTTCTTTTGTGTCTGTTTTACTCCCCTTGATGATGCTAAGCCGGTCCAAGAAACGTACTCTGGACCAAATCGGCGATCCGAAGGCAGAACTGCAGATTCCGAAAACGTTGGACCGAATGCTGGAAATCGCACTGGACTTCGAACGCTGGTTCATTCGTTATGGAATAAACCTGCCGGCAGGTGGCTCATTGCTCCTCATTGCGATTAAAAACAAAAAGTAGGAGAGACACAGTAGACTTCCGGAACAGCAGCTGCGTCGTTCAGTGTACTGATTGCCCACGTGAGGACAGTTGCAACTGACTGCGCCAAAGAGCCGGCATAGAAGAATCAAGTTCAAATCCCATGCCACGCTTTGTCACAACATCGACGAAGTCGTTTCCGCTGCAAATAGGAACAACAACAGACTCTGTCGCGATTAATGCATGCATCGCTTTGAATGGATACGTTGCGCAGACATAGTTGTGTGAAACATCCACCACAGCACCCGACTTTACTTCCAACCGTTCCGATACAACGCCACCATTGATCTTCGGATCGTTGAGAGTCAGACGCACCATGTTTTGAAAATCCCAGGCACCATCAAATACAGGACTCCACATCACATAGCGAGGTGAGTTCATTAACATGATTGTGTCGCCAGATTTGAACGCCGAGCGATTGTCTACCACCACCTGCCTGACGTGCTTTTGCATCATCCACGAAAGCGTCCACGGTCTGGACATCGCCCAGTTCCCCAGCATTGCAAAGAGAACGAACCCGATAAGTGCAAGGGAAAGAATCACCTGCTGAAACCGGCCGGTACGGGCGCTGCTCACCAGATACAAGATTGCTGCAAACAACATGCCGGCCCCGAAAGCCGCAGCATAGTTGATGCGATTAACGAAGGTAGACAGAGTCGGCTCATATTCTGAATTCAAACCAAAAATCGTGAATGACAACAACACCACGACAAATCCCGACAGGGCCATCAGCAGCACTTTCGTCCGGCTGACCTGCTCTTTTGCAAAAGCCGCCAGCAGCACGCATCCGCCAAGGCATGCAGGCACGATAGCCAACCAGGCTCGCGGTCTGGACCACACGCCGTCACGCAAAAGGCGGTCGCCTAAGAACT
>JADYXS010000711.1 GCA_021772155.1 Candidatus Obscuribacter sp. | reverse complement strand
GAGGTCTAGATTTTGTCACGAGTCACAGTGGTTGCGAGTATGAGAGCGAAGGTCGGTCAGGAAGAAATTGCTTACTCAGAGCTGATGAACCTCGTTGAAAAAACTCGGCAAGAAGTGGGATGCATTAACTACGACCTGCATCGGGGATTAGAAGATCGAAGTGATTTCGTGTTCTATGAGAACTGGCAATCCATGGAGTTGCTTGAGGCTCATTGGGCAACACCTCATTTAGTGCGCCTGAAATCGATTGCCGGGGAGCTGTTCGTAGCGCCCGCTGACGTCAAGCTTTTTAGCATGGTAAGCGCGCCGTTGACGTCGGACTGTGTCTGACCGTCAGACCGAATGAATCGAGTAGCAAGAGTCATCACAAGGTCCAGAGACCATGCTGGTTACGTGCCTCCTGCGAACCTGAGACTCCCATTGCAAATAACAAAAATACCACCCGGAACAAGTCCGCGGTGGTATTTAAGCTATTGCTTGGCTGCCTCTTGCAGGAGGCTCAATATTTCAATATGCTTCAGCCAATCCTTCGCATATAGCGGGCTTTCTGCTGGTGTTCCCGGACTGCGCAGTCCTGACGTTTCCACATTGCCCCTCGGCTCGTAGCGATTGCTTTGCGTTAATCGCTCACCGGTTATGCAGATAACTGTATCAACAATCCAGCAGCGTTGGAACTACCCCACAATATCTTTTCTGGTGTTCACTTGATCTCTCTAGTATTTAGATTGAGAGACTCTTGTGTCTATGAGTCTGCTTTGTCAGGCGCTTGAACCACACTGTAGCAGCTGGTCGGGAGCATTACGACCAAATCATATGCTTTATGAGCAATCCGTGTATGCGATTCGCCTATTGTTAGGTCTCGATACTATATCGCACCGCCGATAGTGTACCGAAGACTAGATACGTTTTAGATTTGGCGACGATGAAGACGAGGACCTCTCAACCGGTAAAGAGCTTTCGCCACTCGTCCGAGTCCCTTGGGTCGCTGCACAGTAGAGTCCACTTACCGTCTTGCAAACAATACACCCCGGCTGCATTTGTGCTTCCTGGCGCGATAGAACCGAAGGAAACCACGAATTTGAATGCCGGATATCCCACAGTGTCGGGGTCGGGTTTAGATTCCACCAGGCTATATGCGCCCTCGTGCGAAATCGCCAGGATTTCCCAGGTTACGTCAGTGTTGTCAGGAAAAACATCTTCAGCTATTTCCTGAATCCTTTCCCTGATCAACGCTTCTCTGTCAGAAATGTTCATCAAGTTGTTCCTCCCGAATTAGATAGTGCATGGACGTGAGTGTTTTAGCTAATTTAGTATCTTCCCGATCAGCTCTGTTGCAAACGGCTAGACTACGCAGAATTAGCAGTCGAGTTCAGTGCTGATCCTGACATCCGAGCTAGGGCAAAAAAAGCTAGTGTGCTGTTTTTGCAGGTGGGGCAACCATAAAAGAGTCCTTAAGATGCCCGTCTAATCAGATAGTTGAGGAGCTACTAGAAACGTGCACTTTTCTTCGGTGATCCATGCTGGATTACATCTGGTGAGCGGTTTGTTAGTTGCGGCAGTAATTGCGCAGTCTGGGGGCGTGCCTGCCTATGCTGCTCCGAATGTCCCCAGCCACGAAAGCCGAACGGCTACTTCCACTGGACCTACCAGCCGAAGCTTTGAGCGCTTCCGGCATCAGACGGACGCTTGGAAAATTCTGCAAGACGAAGCAGTAAAGACATGCATAAAGTCGGTGATGGGTAACGATGAGGAAGAGTTCTGGGGCTGCGCACAGCTAGCGGAGCCACCAACAGTTTCTGGTGACGACCTTCTAGTTGTCGCTTGTGTCAGAGGACTGTGCCCGTTCATGAAGTCGGTACTTAGCTTAAATGTGATTACCGGCAAGTGCTGCGCGTGCTATTTGACTGACTCGAAAATGCATGTCTACGGTGCCTCAAGTATTGATGAGCTTCCCAAACCGCTGAGGGTATACCTAACTGAGCATGTTAGCGCTGCTATTCTTTTTGAAAAGCCTGACTGGACGCGGAAAACCGTAACCAAACCACCAGTGCCGAGAAAGAAACTCAAGCTGAACGGTGTCACTGGAACCTACGAGCGCGAAGACTCAAGCCGCTTTATCCAGGCGACCCTCAAAATCCGTGCTCTACCTGGCAGCAAGATCGCTTTCAACATCGAGGCAACTAACGGAGGGAACACAGGCGAAGCCCAGGGCACCGTGCCGATCATCAATCATCGTGCGGTTTACAAAGAAGGCGTTGGCAAGCTTGAGTTTTTGTTCAAGGAAAACACAGTGGTCTTAACCGGTAACGATGCGCCGTTTGGCGGCATGGCCGTGACCCTTCTGGGTACCTATCGAAAGACTGATGACACACCGCCAAAGGACGTTCTGTGAAATGCTTCTGATAAGCCGTTTAGGCCCGGTGGCACTGTGCTTCACTTCGTTCTGACTCGAACAGCATGCTCTTCGACGTCGCCCATTTTCAACCAGTACGCTCGCCTATTCAGCGGAATACGCACCTGGCCATTGTTCAGCTAAACTTATAACCACGCTCCCAATACTGGAAGGGCTCCGATGAGCAGTTCAACACGCGATATACCTTGCATCGATGTAATCAAGAGTGCTTGGGCAACCTTTCGCGACAACTTGCCAATGACCCTCGGTAGTTCTGCTGTGGTTTGGCTGATACCAAGCGTCATCTCAGGATTAGTGTTTGCTTGCATGGTTATCGTCTGCATCATTTTTGGTGATGCCGCCATTCTACAACTCAAACTCGATGTTGGTCCGGAAGCAATGCAGCAAGCGATGAAGGCACTTCTTCCTTTAGCTAGCATTGTAATAGTTGGCATTGCGCTTTATATTGGCACTTTTTTCGCCATCTTCAATTTTATGAGTATTGGATGGAAGCAGATATTGCTGACTTTAGCGAGCGGTAAACCACCTGAATTTTCAGCACTGTTCGATGTTAGCGCTAATGGCAGGTTCTTTTGGAAGCTTTTGATTACTAATATACTGATCACGTCAGCAATTAGTATCGGCCTAATGTTCTTGGTCATTCCAGGGATATTCTTTGCCTTGCGCCTTTGTTTGGCACCTTATTTGGTGATTGATCGCGACTTGGGTCCAATTAAGGCGATGAAGGCGAGCAACGAACTCGTGGCCGGATATTCTTGGCAAATAGCATTACTCTTACTGCTGTTCAATGTGGTGGCACTTGTTGCGATCCTGGTTACGAAGCTAATTCCCATTTTGGGTCCTGTCTTGTTACTTGCTGTCATAAGTTTCTATAGCTTAGTTTTGGCAAAGATTTATTTGATGCGCACAGAGGGCATCGAGCTGCAGGCGCCTCAATTCAAACCAACTGCAGGTCCACCACCGGCTGCAGATCAGGCTTACTCTAGTCCTAGATCGGTATCACCGACCAACAACGTCAAAAAGTCTCTGGGCAAAACCGAAGGATTACGCGAATGGGAAACGTCTGGTCGCGGCAACGAGACAAGAGGTATTGTCTACGTCGTGTCGATCGTACTAATTCTTGGATTAGGGGCTGCTTTTGTTTATGGGGTTTCCGTCGGACACAAGGAGCAGTCAGCATCTAGCCTCGGGAGCGGAAGTGTAGGGACTTCAACGGAACAAACCGTTTCAGATCCGATTCCCGGTAATGCAGTGGCACCAAATCCGGTGGCATTCAGCCTTGGTAAGCCTGAGCCACCATCTGACTATCTATCGGCTACTGTTCCATACACCGATAACCAAATGGCTGACAAGTTTGTGCGATTTAAGGTCGACTCACCGTTAGGGCAGTCAAAGTTGCAGCTGGAGGTGCTTGCACCAAAAGATTGGCGCGGTAAGGACGTAAGAATAAGCAAGCAACAGATGGCAAAAGGGGGCGTTCATCCGCTTGAACTGGCTGAGTTAGAATGCCATTCGCCAAATACTAGCCTAGAGGCATGGTATATGCCAGCATCGGCTGATCAGCCAGTCACGCTCGATCAGTTCTTCAGTGATTATTGCCAGTCAATGGGGTTTAGTGTCGTAAAACATAACAGCAAGCCCGACAGAATAGAGGCGATCATAAAATACAACCCTAAGGATGTGAAACCCATGCTCGCCCGCATAACCTTCATTCGCGTAGGCGAGAACATTTTCTGGTTGGCCGGCTGTGCCCCTGAATCGGAATTCGGTAACTGGTCAAACGTGTTTTGTGTTGCGGCCGCTAGTTTCAGTCCAGTAGGTTATAACGCAGGCCTACACCCAGATGTGGCATCACGAACCAGCCCAGGTAGTGAGTTCTCGGAGTAGTCGCTGCCAGACGTTCAGCAAAGAGCCGTGCCGCCGGATTTACTGCAAAATGCACGAAGATTGGATTGCGTTTGCACGGTGTATGTTAATGTTTGGGGTGCACATTTATATCAGCGCGTGAGTTGAGGCGACGGATGAATATCAGCGGAAAGTTATTGATCAGCATGACAGTGGCAGCCCTTGCATCACACAGCGGCGTGTTGGCATCAAATCTGATCCAGAGTTCCGGTTCGACTGAGAAAAAGGTGCCCGCAACCGCAACCACCAAAGCTAATCCAGAATCTCACAAAAAAACATCCGGTGGCAAGACCAAGTCCAAAATCCACAATGTAGCGGGCACTTGGAACTTCGCCCTTGTGGGCTTCATGGGCGAGGTGTTTCGTGGACACGTGATCATGCACCAGGCTGGTGACAAGATTACCGGCATCTACCAGACCACGTCTAGGAAGGAGGACCAGACAGAGATCACGGGATTGGTGGAGGGCGATACCGTCTTCCTCAAGAGATTTGCAGGGGACGGGCAAAACTATACTCTCACGTTGGCACCCGATGGCAAACATCTGGAAGGTCCTGGCCGTGGCTGGTTCGTCGACAACGCTTCTATGAACATGCTTAAAGTGAGAGAGGATGCACCGCTGGCGGTGGCACAAGCGACAACTCAATCCACCACCGACTCAGGCGCGACCAAAGGGAAGTCAGCCGTCGTTAATCCAAGTAAGGTCGATTTATCAGGCGCATGGTATTTCTCCTCAACCTGGAGAGATTGGCAGAGTGGACGCATAACGCTGAAGCAAAGTGGGACTCAACTAACGGGTATGTGGCACATCATCAAAGGCACGAAACAGGAAGACCTTCCCCTGTTTGGAAATATTGTTGATAATACGGTTTATCTCACAATGTACAACATTTGGGGCAAACGGGAGAATCAGAACAAATTCACACTTTCCTTACTCAATGGTGGCAATCAGTTGTTCGGTTATGGCGAAGGATTTTTTATCAATCACGCCGACTTGAATATGGCACGAGCTGATCAAACTAAAAAGGCTGGAAGCAAAATCAATGACGCTGCTAAACCTGGAGCCAAAGCCGAGAGTAAAGCAGCCGAACATGCTAACGCTGAAGTTCCTACGAGTCAATCAGCCACAGACTCGGTTACTCCGTCACCAACAGGAACATCAATTGCTGATCGCTCAAAACCAGCCACAGTGGATACAACACCGACCAACGGGCAAGTAGTTAAGGAAGCTGCCGCGGCACCCGTTGCCCAAGTCGCGGTAACTAGCCCTCCACCAACGCCAACGCCGCCAGTCGTTCAATCACCTGCCGCTAGGTGGAAGCTGATTTCCAGCCGCCTGGAATCATTGGTCACGAAGTATTATCCAAACGCGAAATTCGTTGTCTTCGAAAAGACTATCCATTTCGAATACAAAGCAAAAATGGTATCCGGTTACTACGGAGAATCCCTGGTGCCGCAAGAGGGTGGTGTGATTGGCGACCTGATCATAAGTTCCGCCGAGCAGCCAAATCAGTTAGAAACAAAGGAAAGCAAAGACTCAGTCAATTTCAATCGAACGGTAGCCAGCGCTATCTATTCGCAGGAATGCAGATCTAAACTGGTCTCACAACTGACTTTGCATAGGGATGGCCCAACCGACTTCAAAGAGGAATTCTTGCAAGCCATTGCTCAGTTTAAAGATGGTTCCACTGGCGATGGCAAAGCCGAAACACATTGAGCAAGCTTGAGTTTCTGTTCAAGGAAAGCACTGTGGTCTCCCATATAGTTTGGTAAAATTTTAAAAGAATTTTTTTAGGAGAAAAATGCCTGGAATATTAGATCCGAAAGGGATTCTTAGTCGCGTGCCCTATCAAGGCTTGACCACATTTTGGCGAGCCGACCATACCCAAGATCTTACCGGCGTCGATTTTGCAGTTTATGGTGTGCCCAACGATATCGAGATTGTCAACCGCCCAGGCACACGCTACGGTCCACGTGCCATCCGCGAACAGTCCCTATATGTTGGTTTTCCCGGCATACACTGGCCTAATGATTACGACCTCATGCAAGAGTACAAATTAATCGATTACGGCGACATCCCTTTTTATCCTGGACAAGTCGATCAGATGTTAGCCAACACTGAAGAACATGTTGGACTAATGTCAGCGGCCGGTATCGGTACTCTTGGACTTGGTGGCGATCACCTGGTGGCGTATCCAGCCATCAAAGCGCATGCCAAGCACCATGGCAAAATCTCACTAATTCACTTTGACGCTCACACTGACACGTTCGAGTCGACACATCTCAACCATGGCAGCATGTTTTGGCATGGTGTCCAAGAAGGCTTTATCGACCCGGATTCCAGCATACAGATTGGCATACGCACGATTGTCCCACCAGGTGGTGATCGGTTTACCATTTTGACATCGCATCAGTGCATCGATATGGGCTCTAAAGCGATTATAGAAAAAGTGCGACAGGTTGTAGGTGACCGCAAATGCTATATCTCAATAGATGTTGATGGTATGGACCCGGCCTGTGCACCAGGCACCGGCACGCCAATACCTGGTGGTATCACTTCTGCTATGCAACGCGAGATTCTCTGGGGCACGCATGGTCTGAATGTCGTCGGTGGCGACGTGGTTGAGGTCTCACCACCTTACGATCCATCACATATCACGGCCATCCTCGGCGCTACAGTAGGCATGGATGTCGTCTATGCTATGGCCGCTGCACCGTTTCGGAATCTAACTCGTAAATCAAACCTGTGACCGCCAAAGCGTGTCGAACTGAGAAGAAGTTATGGAAGAAGGCGCTCCGTCTGAGTTCGTGGGCTCACTATTAATATCTGCGCGTTGCTAATCGGCCATCACGTCATAGTCTGCGAGAATTTTTCCAAGCGACAGCTTCTTGTACCGACTCGATGTATGGTGGCACTGACAAGAACTCTCGTCTTCCTGTCACAGGATCACTTTCAAGACTTAACCAGGCGGCTCTGTCAACGCCGTTGGCTTGGCGTTTGTACAGCAGCCCTGAATTGTTGCCGCTTACTTCTTTGATAAAACCGTATTTGATTAACGCGCTCTGAATCTGAGTATTGCTCTCAATGTCACTTGACGCACGGTTAAACCATAAGTCTGCCCTTAGTTTGTCTGGTGGCGTGCCTAGTCCGTACAAAAACATGTATCCAAGAAACAATTGCGCGGTCGTATTGCCTTGTTCGGCAGCCTCTTTGCACCAACCGAAAGACTCTTTCAAATTGACTAACACACCCGTTCCCAACATATAAGATGCGGAAACCTCCAGCATGGCACTTGCATCGCCTTGTTTTGCAACTACAAGATTATGTTCAAAACGTTCCCTGTTTGACACACTCACTGGTCCAGGCTCCCGCAACTGTATGCCAACATTTTAACGCACGCGAGTTTCACCAATGTTGCAAGAGAGTGTCAGCAACGCGTCAAATACCAACTGTGTCCCGCGACGGTCTCTCCCCATTGGACCAGCTACACTTGCTGCGTGGTCAACCTAGTTGCTTGTCTCTACAGTTGCTGCATTTCTTTGCATTGTGGTGGTGTAGGTGTAAGGTTTTGATCTGGCTTCTTATGCTGTACCAAATCGGATGCCCGGTGCCGTACTCACGCGTAATTTCGCTCATCGATTCATTGCAAATTCTGGCGAGTTTCTCATCGGTAGTTGCATCAGTCTCAGTGCAATTGTCCTCTTTCATGTTCGTTCTGTTGCCCCCTTTCATAAGTGTGCGCACCTTTGAAGATTTCTGAAATATTAGGTGCCACAGAGAATTGTCGCACCATTAGCCGCTCGGCGCCATGAATGCTGGGCACTGCAGAGCTTGTCCGTGAAAGGATGAAAGGGATACAAGTGCAAAATTCCTGCATCGAGAGCTTCTCAGCTCCGTCTGCCGGCTGAGGTTGTTGGTGAGGGACGGTGCTTCATGTCGCTTGTTCCAATCAGAATCGAAGACACGCCTAGCTGGTTTCGAATGGCTCGTAAGGATCGCGCAGCCGAGTTGTTGATTACTTCGTTTTGCCCAGTCTTTTGAACGGGTTAGGGAGCGGAATAATCGTGTGCTCAGCGTTGGTGGAGGCTTGCGAAAATTTGATGGTGAAGTGGATTCCATCGCTCCCCTTTACTCCTGCTTGCAATGCCTTTTGGAAAGTTTTTGTGCTTGCACCCAATCGGTAAAAGTACATAAGTAATACCAAGACAAATAAGGCTGCACCCATCAGACCCAGATACATGTCACCTAACAAAAGCGCAAATTGACTAGCGAGCACCACTCCGCCAGTCACTCCCAAGGCAATTTCAGTCTTGGCGTTACGAGTGCGGTTCCAACCTTGTGTTGTGCGGCAATCGGTTATGACGGTGTCGCTTGTGTCACAATACACTGCACTTTGATGACATCTCGAATTCATTCTATGACCAAAACCGGCCACGACCAAGCCTGCTAGTAAGACCAGCGGAACATGCAGGAACGTGCCTACAAACGCCAGTAGCGTCATAAATGCGGCATAGCCCAGTAGGGCACGGGTTGTTAATGCTGCGCAGTGAGCTACCGACTGCTGTGCAAAGTACTTTGCCGGAATTACAACTGAATGACCCTGGCAGTCTTTGTTATCTAAATGATCTAGGGGAAGTTGATGATTTGATGGTGGCAACGACGTGGAGTCCTTTGCAGCTGAATCCGTTAATGGCGAAACGGCTATCTCAATCGGGCCCTCGCGGTACCTTTCATGGGCATTAGTCCCGAGGCAAAAGAAAGGTAAACCACACTGTCCGCTTGTTACAAAGCGACTACAAAACTGTACAGCCACCCAGAATCAAGCAACGAAAAACCCGGCTTTTCAGCCGGGCATAGACGTTTTGAATGAACTCCCGAGGCTGGATTCGAACCAGCGACCAAGTGATTAACAGGCGAATATTTAAGTTCTCCCCGCATTTTCGTTTGCGACGATTCATACAAACAGCAGGTGAGTGATATCATGAGCACTCAAATGTCGAAGGTATTTCCGCATGATCAAACGCTTTGGACAAAACGTACTTGCTGTTTCGTTTTTGGCGCTTTTGCTTAGTTCTGGACAACCGGTCTGTTCTCAAGCTGCCGACGACGCAACGAAAGAAGATCCCTTAGCAATCTATCGCGCAACCGGAATTGATAAGTCCCAAGAGCAGAAGTTAAGCGCACTTCTGCGTGAGTTTCAGAGCCTGACGCTGGCAAAAGGCGAGGTGATGATTCGCCTAATGAACGAAATGAGGGCAATGTCGCTTCAAGCCACATCAAGCGAAGCCCAGGCGCTGGCAAAACAGACCGAAATTAACCAACTTCATGACGAGATGTCTTTAGAACGCATAAAGCTGGTTTTCCGCCTGAGAGCGCTGCTCACATCAGACCAGAAAGGCAAGTTAGTGGAATTGATGGCTCGAAAAGGGTCACCATAGCCTGACAATACTTTAGTCTGTAATATTTAAATTGACGAATGCATCCAGGATGCAGCAAACTCAGCTGAGTATTGGAGAGAACAATTCTCCGTGCTACGCGAACTGACTGCCAGGACGGAGTCTTTATGACGTCAAGAAATTTCTGCGCGCATTTACTGCTGGCTGTTATAGGTTGGTGCTGGCTTTGGAGTCCGTACGTGGCTCTTGCCCAAGGTGCAGCTTCACCCGAGCATGAACTTGACCTTTCCTCGACAAGCCGCTCGCTTCAAGCCTCTTCTGTCTTACAATCGGGATCGGCGGATCTGCAAGTTGGTGCGGCTACAACAACCGTCACCCCGGCGTCGTTATTGACCCCGGCGGAGCTGCTGGCGCTACAACAGGTGTTGTCCCCAGGGTCTTCACAGTCGCTCACCCTCGGAGCGGACGGAAATGCCGTCGGTGGGACAGTCACTTTGAATGCGGGCTTGAACCTTTCCAGTCTGACGGTTCCTCCGGGAGTAACAGTACTGACTGATTTTGCATCTTCGTCATTGAATCTCACAGGAAATCTCACCAACAGCGGTACTTTGTACGCGTTTTCGTCCGATCCACAAGTGGGCAACGCCAGCATCAGCGCGCTAAACATACTAAACCAGCAGGGCGGCATCCTTTCTTCAAACGTTCCGACCGGATTCTTTTCTCAACCGATTGCCGCGTTGCTCAATCTCAGTTTGAACGCTGTGAACAACATAATTAACGTCGGCACCATCACCAGCGCCGGCAATCTTTCTTTGACCGCGGGAAATTCGATCATCAACTCTCTCCCTGCTGGTGTAATTGGTGCGGCACCGATCATGCAGGCAGTCAACAACCTGAATCTCCAGTCAGGATTGATCATTAATGAGGGGCAATTGACGGCGTTAACCGGTAACATCAACGCGATAACTGCCCAAGTTCAAAACGCCGGAATCATGCAGGCATTGGCTGGGTCAATTTCGGTGAGAAATGTTCTTGACAGTGGCCTATCTATAAACAATCTTCTGGGTCAGATTCACGCACAACAAAACATTCTTATAGAGACTGCGGCTTCGCCACTGAACACGGAGAAGCTTGATGTCATAGTCAACGGTGGCAATCTCCATGCCACTAACTTGATATTCAATAGTGCCGGTGGGCTCGTAGACATCAACGTTAATCGCATGAACGGCCTGGTGCAAATCTCTGGTTGCGATGCAAAAGTCGCCGTTCAGGGAGGCGATCTGGCCATTACTAGCCTCATTCTTACTGGCGATCCGGTTTTCACCAACGCTACAGGCGATGTAAACCTCGGACCAGGGCCCGGCGCGCCAGGAAGTATGTCGCTGGACCTTTTTGCTGGGGGAAATTTATTTCAAGTCAGCGGAGACTTTATCGTTTCAGCCGGACGTGACATTGTCGCGTTGAATGGAGCTGCAGGCACTGTCAACGTAAGTAATACGAACGGGCCAGGCGGTCGGATAATCCTGACCGCTGGCACCGCCGGCAATGGCGGCAGTGTCTTGTTGCCATCAGTCAGTTTCAGAACGAATTCCAACGAGATCACGATCACGGCGGCAGCCTCGGGCACAAATCTAGGAAATGTCAGCGTCGGTTTGCTCGATTCATCCGGAGCCGGAGGAGCTTGCTGCTATAACTCGTTTGGTGTAAAGGCAGCAAGCGGGCAAAATGCCGGACCAATAACAATCAACGCCGGGGGCGGCATAGCCACAGGCGCGCTCCGAGCCTTCGGCGGCGGCGGAGCCGGTGGGGTTGGCGGTGGCGCTTCAGGCGGGGATGGCGGCGATGGTGGCGCTGTATACCTGCGGGCATTAAACGGAAACATCGGCATAAATGGTGAAGTAAACACTTCCGGTGGTGGTGGTGGTGGCCTGTCAGCTTCCCAGATAGGTACGACCTCGGGCGGTCGCGGTGGAAACGCAGGTTTCATCACCGCTATTTCACCGGGCACGTTTCTTTCTGTCGGTCCACTGCTTGCCGCCGGAGGCGGTGGTGGCGCTGGAAACACAGTACCGCCATGCTGCCCGCAGATATTCAGAAACGGTGGCGCCAGTTTCGGCGGTGGAGGAGGCGGCGGTGACGTCGGCGCAGGTGGTGGTGGATTTGTTGGTGGCGGCGGCTCCGGAAGCGTGGGTTCCGGCGGAGGTGGCGGCTTCTTCGGTGGCGGCGCCGGCGACAATGGGCAGCCAAGCGGTAGCCTCGGGCGTGGCGGCGGTGCTTTTGAAGGTGTTGTAAACCATATCGGCGGAGCGTTTGGAGTTGGCGGAGCGAACACAAACGTCGTCGAACAAAAGGGATTTGGCAATGCCGGTGGCAACCCAGGCACAACTGGTTTGATTTCCCTCAGTGCGACTTCATCGTTCGTTCAAAATTCCATCGGCGCGTACTTTGGCTCGGTTAGCACCGGCTTCGCTCAATCTCCTTTCGTTAACGAAACAACTCACGGGACGCTAGTCATATTGTCGCCGTCGGTGCCCGTCGGACCAAATTCTGCTCCCCAGCCAGTTACAGCAACCACCGATTTGCTCGGATTGACTCCCCTGTCGAACAATACTCCCCGCCAACCAATCGTACTGCCGGTACCGGGAAGCGCTCCACCTCAAGGTGTGATTCTCCCGACCGATACATTGAGCCTGCCCAATCCAACGAATCCTCACATGACATTGTACGGAATCATCATGGGTTACACTCCGACCGGCACCGGGACACAGTACACTGCCTGGTCGGAAATTTATGGGCATGGCAATAACATGCCGAGCGGCGACGCTATCCTCAACCTATTGACCGCCTTGGGACCAGCAGGCAGCTCATGGGTTAACCCTGCTTATCTTCCATCCGGCTTGAGTGGCGATGCGATGATGAACGCGCTCAGTCAAAGCGGAGCCTTTCAGAACGCTCAAATAATGCACTTGATGGCGATGATCGCAGCCCAAGCGGCAGCTGCAAACGGACGACCGCACGGTCTGCTGACTCCTACACTAGGTAGCACGGGTACAGGCTTTCTGTCTTACGCAGGACCTTCCGGCTTCATTCCATTTACAAATAATCAAAACGGATTTGCACCCTTCACCAACAATTCCAACGGATTTACACAGTTCACCAACCAATCCAATGGAGCGCCGTTGGTTGGGTACTATCCCGTAATAAGGAATGGAACACTGGTTGGCTATGTTCCCGTCACTGCCAACGGTTCAGGTCAGGGCGGCGGCGGCATGGGCGGTGGTGGTGGCATAGGTGGTGCTGGCGGCAATATGCTCAACTCCCTGGGGCTTCCGATCAATACAAGCGCCACATTAGGGGCGCAGGTCGATGCAGCGACCGGGAACTTGCCTGGCACCTTGAATAACCTGCAAAACACGTTCAGCACAGGCACCGGAGGCCAGAGCGGTGGCGGTGGTGGTAGTTATTCGGGTAGCGGCGGCGGCGGAGGCAGACTGGGACTGGGAGGCGGATCGTTTTATACCCAGCTAGGTATGCCCACGAACACGTCCAACACACTCGGCGGTCTAATAGACGCAGCGACCGGGAACTTGCCTGGCACCTTGAATAACCTGCAAAACACGTTCAGCACAGGCACCGGTGGCGCCCTCTCCCCAGGACCGAGCTCTATGTTTAACATGCTAGGTATGCCAACTAATACATCAAATTCGCTCGGTAACCAGCTCAACAATACCCTTGGTCCTTCAGCTCCGAATTGGGGATCTCTTCCCACCTTTACTTCAGTGCTTCCCTTGCTTCAGCTCCCTGTTTTCCTGGCAGCTCCGGTGCAGTTGGAAACGGAAGGCGTTCGCATCTTCGAGAAAGGGAAGTTTCCGTGGCACTTGATCTACGCAACCGCTATGTACAACAAAACTCTGCCCAGCAAACGGAATCGTTTTAATTTCGCAGCTGACTGCGATATGTCCGTAAGCAAAGCTCTACTAGATTCGCCGTTCGCCTGGACAGAGGTATTGAATGATGTGCCGGCGCTAACATCCTCTGGCGATTCTAAAAACGCTATGCAAAATTATGCAGCGGACTTAGACACCAGTCCGGAACTGGCTTTGGAAGATTCAACTTTTGACTGGCGCCAGGCCTTGACTGGTGTGCGTTCGGATGAGGCTGCCACTGCATACGGTGCCGCCACAAAAGTTGGTAGTGCGGAGCGTGCAGAGTATGAACTCAAGAATGGAAACATCTTCATTTCGGCGGATGAGCCGATGACACTCAAAGATGGTGCTACCACAATCGCCATCGCGCGCGGCGTGAAGGCGCTGGTGCTAAAAAGCGATCGGGGCTTGGCTATCTACAATCTCCACGATACTCATCGAAAGGCACTGTTGGTGTCGAAAGGTGAACTGGAAGTGCCTGTGGAAATCGGTCAAGCTTTGATACTTTCCGATGGAGTTGTTGACGAACTGCAGGACGCGGAATTCGGCAGCACGATTGCTGTACGGCATATCGAAAAAATAGACCTGTCTACATCAACAATGTTCCAGTTCGAATTCTCCATTCCCTCAGCAATGCAGTCCATTGCTCCTTTGAAGCATTTGAGAATATCAAAGAAGGAAAAGGATAAAATCGCCAACAGAGAAATTTCAAAAGTGGCAGCGCTTCTTACTGTGATGGGTGCCGGGGAGCCTTATAAGTATGTGACCCCAGCGGCACCAACAGCTTTCGTGCCGCAAAGCACCCGGCTCGCTTCGAGGTCGGACGCTGCAATTAAGTGAATTAACGGTCGCCTCATCAGGTATCGTTCGACTGACCAATACCGCACTGGTTAGAAATTGCTCCTCGCTGCCGTTTTCGTGCTGGAGCCATTCGGATTCAACACATTTTCTAGAAGCGGCTCCGTCTAATAGTTCTGCTTGGACTACCTGATTGATTAATCAGCAAGCCCCATGCGAGTTTTCCAATATTGTAGACGCCGTCTACATTTCGGGGCGTTGCATCCCTCAATACAACAAATGCCTTGGGCGCAAAAGCCCAAGGCATCATTATTTAAAATGGCTCCCGAGGCTGGATTCGAACCAGCGACCAAGTGATTAACAG
>JADYXS010000710.1 GCA_021772155.1 Candidatus Obscuribacter sp. | reverse complement strand
GGGATCTTGAATCTTTCTCTGCTAAAGATCGCGAAGCCCTTGCTGCTTTTCTCTCGGACGCCAGCTTGGAAAAATTCTTGATTGGTAAAAGCGCTGGTGAAGCAAACGAATTGACCCGCCAGGCTGTCCAGTTCATGACGGTTTTTGACGGACTGACTAATTATGAAAAGGCAATATTCAAAAATGGACTTAAGTTCGGCCTGCAACCGGAGGATTGGCTCAGGCAGCATTTTGGCGATGATTTTGACGGTACCCATGAAGAGGGGATAAAGAGTGTTTTTGCCAAGCTGACGGACCGCAGCGCCATGCGTGATGAGTTATCGCAGCGTCCGGAATTTAAAGGCGTTGCGATAAGCGAATTGATGGTGACTCAGGCCGTAAACAGGAAGTTGGAACAGGTATTCAACAGCTATGCCAGCAAATACGGAGAAAATCTAACCAGTAAATTGATTCGAGAAGTTGGTGGCGAGGATTTGCACAATACAATGCGCCTGGCGCGCAAGCATTCTGAGAATGCCGACGACACTGTTTTTCGCGATCAGCAGGAGTTCTTCAAAAGTCTTGGACTTGGTTCTGATTTTGTCGATTTTATGGGATATGGCGCGTCCACCAGCATCGGCAAAAATGCGTTTGATAATACAATTGTCGGCCAGGCCTATGAGCGCAGGGGGCTTGCTCCGTTTTCTAACCAGCGGGCCAGAGAGCTGGCTGAGCTGCTATCTGAGGCTTCGCGCACGATGGATTCGACTCAATCTGAGTTATCCGACACGGCCATCGATGTGGCCATAAATGTCGCTTGCATTCTGGCTACTGTCCCCAGTGGTGGTACCAGCTTGATTGCGCTTGCCGGGAACCTTGGTGGTAAGACCGGAGCCTTTTTGAAAACAGTCGGTACCGTATTGCAAGCCATGGAGAAGGCTGGCCAGATAAGTCAGGTCGCAACCAGGACGGAGTTCCTCGCAAATTGGTTCAGCAAGGCTTCCAAAGCTGAGCAGATGATTGCCCTTGGTATTACCGGTGGTGCTGGCAAGGTTGGGTTTAAATCAACTTTTGGCGGTAAGTATGATTTAGCGACGAATGGCCCACGCGATTTTATCTCCGGCTTCACGGATATGGCATTGAATGCCGAGTTCCCGCTGGGTAAGTGGCCTCGCACGGCGGCCGGGCGAACATTCGGTGAAGTTTCTGGGTCACTTACACGCCGGTCTGCCCAAGCTGTTGAAGGTGCCGCCCTTGAACTTAGCGAGCGGGCTCTTGTGCCTAACTTCAAGGGATTGATGGAAAAAGGCGTAAATGATTTAGCAGACGCTGGTCTGTCGGCCAGCGGTAAGCTCGACGATAAAGCCGTTGCTGCACTGGCGGAAAGTCTTGTCAAAGAAGGCCTTCCCAACCGAGACCAGCTGGTTAAGGAGCTGAGCGAGAAGCTGCAGAAGAGTTTGACGGAAAATGTCAATCAAGATCTGAGTATGACGCAAGCGGTTCTTGAGGCAATGTACGCGTCTCGTCAAGGCGTACTGGCAGGTGCCGCCAGCTCCGCGGCCTACGCGGATCCCAATGCTGGAATCGAGCAGAATCTGGTGTCGGTAGCAGTGGGCGCCGGTGCCGGCGGAGTGATGAACTTCGCTATGGCACTGCCACTGGAGATGGCTGGCAGGGCGTTGCGTAAAGTGGCACCGAAAGCTCCGGAAGTTGACGCTGATGGATCCGGCCATGTCCGCTTCAAGCCGCGACCGGAAGCCAAGGCATCTTCAAACGGTGACAATCTGGGAGTTCTCACAGACACGGACCGGAAAGTACATGACGTATCGGAGCGCATGACCCGGTTGGAAGCAAAGCGTTCAAAAATGTCGCCTGCCGACATTGCAGCAGAAGAGAAAGTGATTGCCGGGCAAAAGACTCAAATAGTAAATGAACTTCAGGAAGAAGCCCGGCTGCATTTGACTAGAAAGCTGGGACTGACGGACTTAGAGGCAAGTGAAATTTGCCGCAACTTGAAGATTGATATTGCGGATTTTGATGTCGAAGCTGGGACTAATGGCGTCATGCATCAGGACTCTGGGCATATTGAGTTGCGCATGGGCAAAGGACTTCCGAAGGATCGATCAATCACCCAGACATTCATGCATGAGTTTGAGCATCTTATCAATCACTCAAGAAATACGATGTTTCTCAAAGAAAACCCGGAACATGCGGTACATGCAATTATCGATGATTGCTTGAAGGGTGCTCTGACTGGCACTCAGCGGTTGGAAGATGTTCCCGGTGCTGAATCTGCGGCGGATATGGTTGGCATCCGTTTGCATGCTCAGCAGCTGGGCCTCGGTTCGCAGGATGTGAATTTCGTCAAACAACAATTGAAGGATTATCTTGGTCAGCAGGCCTCTGAAGGAAAGTTAGGCAAACCGCTAAGCGCGGAGGATCTTAAACTCTGGATGGAATCGAGAAAGCCGCCGGCACGCTTTGCGAATCCGGATAACGAATCTATCTTGCTCAACGAGATGGTATCAGAAATATTCAATGCCAACCAGGTTCTCTCGTCGGCTCGGATGACCGAAAGCGGAGCATCGGACTTTGCAGTTCAATCGATAATGGTCGCTTTGAAACGAACTCACTACGAGGATGCAGTCAAGTTCAAGTTAAAAGGCCGTGATGATGCAAGCGCATTTAAACATTACTTCGCTGGCGTTGCCGATTCGACCCTGGGCGCAGCTGGTGTAGATGGTGTCTATAAATTTGCCTCCACCGAAGAGATGGCAGCAAATCGGCTGCCTCTATATCGGATGTATGAAGCGAGCGGGCGTGAACTGACCGATCGAGTCAAGGGTTTATCTGTAAAACTGGCTCAGGGAGTGCCGGTCTCCGACGCGGCTAAGAGCTTCGTGGGACAGCTCAAGGATGTGGTAGATCGAATCGATCGCCAGAAGCTGGACAGTGACTTGGCCCGCGCGAAGGGCAAGATTGATTTCCATGGCGATGCGGAAATGCTAGCACAGGAATTGAACACGATTGATTTTAAAGAACGTAAGGCGGTGCGGAAACTTGAACAGGAATTGGCCACAACGCTGCGCGATAATGCAAACGTTGGTGCCCTGGATGAATTGCTCGATTCACCCCGGCTAGGGAATCAGGCGAAGACCGTGCTTGATGCTGTATCCGCGCGGGAAACATCCGTTCAGAAGCTCAGAGAGTTGACGGCAATTGAGCAGTTCGCCAGCGCCGCTCGCGAGTCACGTTCTGCAACTGTCAGTGCTGACAGACCAACTTCTGAGGCAGCGCAGAGAAAGCTCGATGCGGCTCTATCTAACGTGGTTCAGAAATGTTCGGAAACGACTCTTTT
>JADYXS010000709.1 GCA_021772155.1 Candidatus Obscuribacter sp. | reverse complement strand
GGTTTGGTGACGACAGGCTCACCGACGGCTGGTTTTGCAACGACAGGTTCGCCGACGGCTGGTTTCGCAACGACAGGCTCACCGACGGCTGGTTTTGCAACGACAGGTTCACCGACGGCTGGTTTGGCGACAACAGGTTCGCCGACGGCTGGTTTTGCAACGACAGGTTCACCGACGGCAGGTTTTGCAACGACAGGTTCACCGACAGCTGGTTTTGCGACGACAGGTTCACCGACAGCTGGTTTGATAACTTTCACTTCGCCAGCTGCTGCACGCCCGCCAGGTGCTACCAATTCATCGACAAGTCGTACCGGAGCGCCATGCGTGATTGCTGTGGTGCCTTCAATGGCCACTCCAGGCTTAGGTCCTACGGTGATGTTTGGAAGATCAGGAGGAGCGGCCTGAATGGTTGGACGGAATTCAGGGCGTACACCCGGCTTTAGAAGGTCGTCTGCAAACTGTGTTGGTCCACCAATGCGTGACAATTTAGCAGCGTTGGCGCTGTCGGCCAAAGCAAGGTCGGCTAATGTGCCCGGTGTAACTGCTACCTTAGGAGCTATCGTTTCAGCGCTCCGGATCATTTTTCCGGGAGCCATCACTTGGTCTTTGAGTCGAGCTGCTGCCGTGAACTGCTGGGCATCAGCTATGCCGCTCGATGCGCCCCAAGTTCCTCGGACTGCAGCACCCACTACTACTACGTTAAAAGTGCTCGTGCCCAGGAAGGCACCGATCTTTTCTTTGTTGCCGGATTCGAAAGTTGTTTTGGCTGAAGTATATGCGTCTTTTGCTACGGTTCCTGGGCTGGTCAACAACGTGACGACGCCGTCAGCGGTTTCCTCAGGATTTGCCAGCATGCTGATGGGGTCTGCAATAAGATGCCCCATTCCAGAACCAACGCCCTTGATGAAGCCAGCACCGTATCCGCGATCTTTTTGCTCACCGAAAGCGGCGAAGCTTGGGACAGCCTGATTTGAAACCGCGGGTTTATCCCCACCGCCGAATAGATCCGGCGCCAAGAGACGTGCTTCCGCTCGTTTGCGGGCATTCTCCGTTTCTTGTGAGTTAGGCTGGTCGGTCATCTTGGAACTCAAAGCATGTACTAGCGATCTTGCCGGTAGTGTTACCGGTGTAGGCATCTATCCAGAACTTGGGAACCTTGGACAGAAAGCAGTGCCTATTTTTGAAGGATATAGCTTAAATTGCTTGGAAAATAGGGGGAAATTACGTAGCAGGTCCGGGGTAAAACTACACTGTAGTGTGGCTGTCAGGCATCTGATTCAGGCTATTTACTTAGTTCCACAAAGGTCGGATACCCAAACGGCTCACAGGCCCGGCAATTGCGTCTAACAGCCAATCAGTAATGGTTTAGGGGCTCATAGGCTAGGGGCGACAATTAAGGTAGGAGCTGCTGACATCATGGGTATTCGGGACGAAATTCAAAATATTATGAATAAGGACCCGGCCGCGCGAAGCGAGCTTGAGGTCCTTCTCTGTTACCCAGGACTACACGCGGTGTTGCTCCACAAGGCAGCACATGCCCTGTGGGAAGGCGGATTTGTAATTCCGGCCAGGCTAATTTCTCAGTTCAACCGTGCCCTGACCGGCATTGAGATTCACCCGGGTGCAAGGTTAGGCAATCGGGTCTTCATCGATCACGGCATGGGAGTGGTCATCGGAGAGACGACAGTTGTCGGTGATGATGTGGTCATTTACCAAGCCGTGACCTTGGGCGCTGGCGCTGATGCCCGTCGAGGGTCTGTGACACGGGGCAAGAAGCGACACCCAACATTAGGAAGTGGGGTCATCGTCGGCAGCGGCGCGGAGATTCAAGGACCTATTTATGTAGGGAATAATGCTCAAGTTGCTTCCGGATCTATCGTATTGAAGGATGTGCCGGATAACAGCGTTGTGGTCGGCGTTCCTGGTCGCGTCATTATCCAAGACGGAGAGCGCGTCAGGGATGAAGTTCCGCCGGACATCGAGGCTGAGGCGATCAAATGCCTGCAGGGGCGCATTGCAGACCTTGAGCGTCAGGTCGATCTTCTTATACGGTCAGTCTCCAAGCAGGATGGGAACGGAGATGCCAATGGTTCGACCAAGTCTGCGCCAGGGCAGGGAACGGATAAGGAAGGTATATCAGACGCAGTTGATGTGTTCCTTCATGGAGCCGGAATTTAGTGCCGTTGCGTGATTCACATCTGCTGCGGGTAAAATAAGCAGTGGTTGTTGTTGCCGCAACCCCCTTTATCTGGCGGGGGAATGTGGAATGAAAGGACGGGTTAATGGCGGATACTGAGCTGGAGAAGGCCTTTTCGACGTTGGCAGATGCACTGACGTTGACGGAAACCGAGATTCACGAAGAGATAAATGTCATACAGCAGCAGATTGATCAATTGAAAGATCGAATCAATCAGTTGAACGATAAACAATCAACACTTGCCCATGACCGAGTTTCCATAGAAGAAATGTACAATCGGTACTGTGCTCTTGCTGATGGAAGACCGGTCGAGTTTTAAAAGCGAGCTTAGCGAATTATGTCTGTATCTCCTGCTTGCCCTTTCTGTGGCGAAATTTCGGACACTCCACTGAAGTTCTGCGTCAGCTGTGGGCGCGCGATAACTCAGGAGGATCTAAATCGAAGCGGACTTAAGATGTCTAGCAAGCGACATCCGGAGCGGAGCGGCAAGTTTTCCTTGGCGAAAAAGGAATACACCTTGCATCGCCAGTTTCGCAATCTGTTCTACACAACATCTATTGTGTTGGCTTTGACGATTGGCTATTACTGCACGATGCGCTATGTGCTTCATGAGCATCTGCCATTCAAAATGGATCAGATTCTTGAGCAATGGATGTCAGGCAACGGGATTGCTGGTCCGCACGGTTAGTAATTGTTTGTCGCGACTCGAGAGATGTAGAGGGTGGCGCCATGCACCATCCGTTGCAGCATTGAGGTTGAGTTTTGGGTGTGTTAAGTCTCTTCGAGCTTATCGGTGGACCCGGCCAATTCAGCGACATCAAGCTCATCTGCGATTCGAATGATGTCGTTGTTGAACATCGCCTGTAATTCCTCGATTGACCACGATTTGCGTACCGTTGGTGAGCGATACAAACTAGCGCGCACTAATTTGTCACCGGCGCTGATCACTTCATATATATATGTCTTGGTGAAGTATGGTGGTGCTTTGAGAACGAGCAGCATGCCCTTTTTGAGTTCTGGTGCCGGTGGGGGCGGTGGTGGTGGCGCACTCTTCTCCTTCATGTTGAGCAGCCTGCGACCAGCTGTAAGCCAATAGTGAGCCTGTCATTGACTGCTTGAGCTTCCAACACTTGCATGGTCTTTGCGTCGCGCATCAGCTTCTCGACCGGATATTCGCGCGAGTAACCATAGCCACCATAAACCTGCACCGCATCTGTTGCGATGGACATAGCGATTTCGGTGGCGAAGTGAAGTGCCGTCAGTGATTGACTAAAGTTACCGGCACCGTTGTCTACAAGCCAGGCTGCTTTGTGTGTTAACAGCCGAGCAGCTTCAACCCCTTTGGACATATCGGCGAGCATAAAGCCCACGCCTTGATGATTTGCAATCGGCACCCCGAAAGTAAACCGTTCCTTGGAATACTTGATCGCATGTTCCATCGCGGCGCGAGCGAGTCCGGTGGCATATGCGGCCATGGTCGGCGCGGTTTGTACGCGAACTTGCTCCATCAATTTTGTCCCTTGATCTGCTTCTCCGAGCATCTGCTCAGCAGTAGCACTGACGTGATTTAAGGTGATGAGTCGTATGTCTGCGGCCGTCAAACCCATCTTTGGAGTGGGCTCTCCAACGGATACTCCCTTGGCATTCTTCTCGATAACGAAGACTGTCTTCTTACCTTCAATGGAAAGGGCAGTCATCACAAGCCATGGAGCTTGCGTCGCATTTATGCAAACGGCATCGCCTGAAAGCACGTATTCCATGCCGTTGCGTTTGACCTGAACATTCGACGACGTTTCGAAGCAGTAACCGGCGACGGAAAAGTCATTCATCAACGGCTTCAGGAGTTTTTCTTGCTGAGCGCTGGTGCCAGCCACCAGAAGTGGTGCAACTGCCAGATCATTCCCCCAAAAAGCGGCGGAAATTCCTACACATCCAGCTGCTAGTTCCTCAGCAATGATTGTTGCATCCAAAAGTCCCAAACCTAAGCCACCAAAGGCTTCTGGGAGTTGTACGTTGACCAGACCTATCTCCCAGGCCTTCTTCCAGATATCTGTTGGGGGTACCGATGAGTGATCGAAAAATTCTGACTTTGGTGCGATTTCGTTTTGGCTGAAATCCTTGGCGAGATCCTGATATTGCTTACTTTCGTCGTTAAGAATCAGGTCTGTCATTTCTCATTCCTTTGTTAGTTTCTTTTCAAGTTCTGATGCCTCAATTCGAGGCTCCGCGATGAAGCGGCTACAATAGCCATTTTATGATGCTTTTTGACAGGCGAAGTGAAAACATATTCATAGGATACGAGCCAATCATGGTCCTTTGCACTTGACCTCAATTTTTGAGCCGGTGATAATGCCGCTGAGGGTGCTGGCACGCCCGTTTATTATCGGGTAAAACATGGGAATTCTCGTAGCACCTTCAATCCTTTCGGCCGACTTTGCCAATCTTGCTGCGGACATCAAACGCGCAGAAGACGGTAAAGCGGACTGGCTGCACGTCGATGTTATGGATGGCCACTTTGTTCCGAACCTTACCATCGGAGCGCCCGTTGTTAGAAGTCTGCGCAATGTCACGCAGCTGCCGCTCGATTGCCATTTGATGGTCAGCGATCCCGATCGATTTTTAGAAGACTTTGCTCAAGCCGGAGCTACATATTTGACCGTTCATACAGAGGCCTGCGTGCATCTGCAAAGAACATTGTCTCAGATTCGAAAGCTTGGCATGAAGGCTGGTGTCGCCCTCAATCCGTCAACACCTGAGCAAGTGCTGGAATATGTTTTGCAGGATTTGGATTTGGTGTTGGTAATGTCCGTGAACCCCGGCTTCGGCGGACAAGCCTTCATACCGGCGGTTGTTCCGAAGATCTCGGCTATACGCAAGATGTTGGATGAGGCCGGTAACAAGCAGGCATTGATTTCTGTCGATGGTGGTATCAATACGGAAACCGGAAGTGTTGTCACCGCAGCTGGTGCCAATGTACTGGTCGCCGGTAAGAGTGTTTATGGGGCGACCGATGTAACTGCCGCTATTAGGCACCTGCATCAGTGCGGTCCCAAGAACGTATGTAAGGCTGGGTAAGTGTCGCATAAAGGCGAAGGGGAAGCTCGAATGATAAAGCAACTGCTAATCTCGGCTGTATTGGTTTTAGGTCTGGCACCGCTAGCGGTGGCGCAGTCCAGCCCCGATTGGATCAAGGACACCTCTGCAATTGGTCAATCGCAGAACGGTACGGTTCGCTCTGATCAAATTTTGGAATTGGGTACTTGCCCACCATCTGCTCTCCAGTTAGAAGGCGAGCACTCTTTGCGCATCGGCAATATTGAACATGCTTTGACTGCACTCCAGCGCTCTGTAGAATTGGCGCCGTTAGATATGGAGAAGCGCATTCTCTATGCCCAAGCACTTGAGAAAAAGTTGTCTCAGAAAAAGACAGATCAAGACCCTACCTTGTACAACTTTTTGATCAAGCAATACTTGTTCATCTACCGCAAATCTGAGTTCATCGACCAAACCATGTTGGCGAAATCGCGCCTGGTAAGCTTGACTGGAACAGCCCCGAAATCATTTGAACGCTCCGAAAAGTTCTTGGCTCGCGTTATGATCCCTGAAGATGGTTCATACAAGCTAGCAGCTCGGAAGAAAGCAACTCCGTCAACGAAGTAGTCGACGCGGTCGAGTGCTTACCTGATTGCAGGGGCGCTCGTCCCTGCGGTGAAAAAAAATTGCAGGCAGCAAATTGCCGCCCCTATTTGCGCGGATACGAAATCTTGCTGAAGTGTGCAACAAACGTGTCTAGTGGAATTTCGAATTCGCCGGCGCCTAGATCTTTTACACCTTTGAGTTGCGGAACGCCTGATGCCCAAGGGTTTCGGATGGTCAATACTTTGTTTTGCTCGTGGTATTTAAGCAGGCTGTAGACATGTTGAGTTGCGGGGCCGCCAGGAACTTTCACACTGAGCCCAGTGTCAGCCGTTATTGGAACGCCGCGCTTAACTGCAGTAACTAAGTCTGTATGCATTTTTGCCGCACCTTGAATGCTCCAAGACCAGTCGACTGCCTTGTTCGTTAGTATGCGTAAACCAGAATCCATCATTGAGCCACCATCTGTATGCTCCTGCGGAACATGACTGTCCGGGATACCGCGAATCCTTCGGAGCGCACGATGAATGCTGTTATCCATGCATTGTTGTCCATAAGCTTTTTCCAAAACATGCACCCAAACGCCCTTGTCGGTGGGTTTAGGAAAAAGCACCAGCTCGGCGTCGGTTGGCGCCTTTACATTGATTTTCGCGCTACCTGGAAACGTCACATCATAAGTGCCGTCCTTTTTCGGAATAATCATGTCTTGGATGGTTTTCGGTTCTAGATCCGCCAGGGAAGCAAGCGCCGAGTAGAAATAACAGTTTCCGATTTGAGCTTGGACAACTGGTTTGTGGTTTATGCTGTCGAGCGGCTTGGTGGCATCCTCATAAAGGGTTCGCGTGGCACCAGTAATGATTTTGCGCGTATCTTTCATCGAGTCGGATATTTGCTTATCCCCGATTGCAGCATCGATATCTGCTTTTGTTATGCGATTTTCAGTGCCATTGCCATCGTTCTTGAGTGTGGCGATGCGGTCGAAATGTTGCTTGAACGCTACTAACACTTGAGCTTCAGAGCCCTTAATCTTGGGGTCTCCAATTGCCCTATCTATCTGTTCTTTAGTCAGATAGTCATTTTTCGTGCCGATGCGGTCGCACAGCTTGGGAAAAATGCGAGGCAAATCAGCTGCAGTCGGAGGACGTAGGAAATCTTGGATGCCGTCGAGCAAAGCACGAGCAGCATCAGCATAGACTTCTGGAACTTGAATTTGGGCGGCTTCGACGGCGTGCATAATTCGTCAGGTCCTTCACAGACCAGACAACCAACCCCCTTGAATACTAATGCACAGTTGGCGGTTTGGCTAGTGATTTATTTGCCGGCAGAGATCGAGGAGCAAAAGAGATGAGGCGAAATTCTGAAATTAGTCTTCGTCATTAAGCGAGTTGTCTCCTCGATTACTCAGGCGTTGAATCGAGGGTTCACTGATTTGGTAGAATGCTCCGGCGTAAGTGGGATAGGGAGGCAAGTCTGAATATGCTGCAAAAAGTTGAGATTTACAGAGAGCTTCTGGACACTGCCAGGGCTGCCTTCGAAAACAGCTATGCGCCCTATTCTCATTTCCGCGTGGGAGCAGCTCTGCTGACGAAGGAAGGAAAGATTTTTCCTGGGTGCAACGTGGAGATTGTTTCCTACGAAGGAAGCATTTGTGCCGAGCGTGTGGCTCTGGCAACCGCAGTCTCGCAAGGCTACCGCGAATTTGAAGCGGTAGCTGTTGTTTGTGAGCAGGCGGCCGAGATCTGGCCTTGCGGTGTTTGTCGCCAGTACCTTGCTGAGTTTGGAATTGAACTAATAGTTGCAGTACCGACGGCTGATGGTGCTATCAAAACCTTGAGCTTGAAGGAACTGCTTCCTCATTTCTTTCCACCGACAGCGTTGCTGGGCGGTAAATAGGCACTGAGCAGTGACGTCGCGTTCAGTGGCTGTCCGTTAATGTCCGCACGACATTGCCACTAATTGCTGGCAACCGGCGGAGCAAAGGCTTAACTTGTGCGATGAGTT
>JADYXS010000101.1 GCA_021772155.1 Candidatus Obscuribacter sp. | reverse complement strand
GTGGATTCGGCGGTGGCGGCTTCGGTCACGGCGGCGGATTCGGCGGTGGCGGTTTCGGCCACGATGGCGGATTTGGTGGTGGTGGTTTCGGCCATGTGGGCGGCGGTGGTGATAAACCGATTTCCAGCGGCAGCTGGGGTGGCGCCGGTAAGGGCACTTGGGGTGGCGCAGGAAAACTGCCATCAGACGGTGGATTTGGTGGCATGGGTGGTATGGGAAACCGCACACCCGGGCAGTTCAATAAGACCAACTTAAGCGCCCAAGGAACAAGCGTTCGCAATTCGTTTAACAACGATAGTTTCTCTAAGAACACGAATGTCAATGTAAATCACTATGGTGGCGGTTACGACAACCATTACGGCGGTTATGGCAATCATTACGGTGCCTACGGCAACCACTACGGTGCTTACGGTTATCATCCCTATGGCGGCTATGGATACGGCTATCACGGAAACTACGGCTGGGGATATCCGGGCTCTTGGTACGCTCCGGGCTGGTCCGCTGCGACAGCTTGGACGTTTGCTGGAGTCTCGACTTTGGGCACATTCTTGGGCCTAGCCAGCCTTGGCAGTGGTTCCAGCCAGCCGGCAACATCTACCTCTAGTAGCGTGGTGTATCAAGGCGACAACGTTTACATAAACGGACAGCCAACCATGGACGCATCGCAGTACTACCAGCAAGCACAGCAATTAGCAGCGCAGGGGCAGGCGGCGCTGGCTCCGTCCTATCAATCGGATGGAAACAGCTATACGAATAGCGCTACCTCGTCTACGTCATCGTACGATACCTCGCCCGATGGCTCATCCTCAGCGGCAGGCGCAGCGCAGGGGCAGTGGGAGCCGCTTGGGGTGTTCTCTCTGGCGGAACCGGGGCAAACTCAGTCGAACATGTTGCTGCAACTTGCAATTAACAAAGACGGAGTTGTTCGCGGTAATTACGTTAATCAATTGACGAACGAGAAGTCTGAGATCTACGGTGCCCTCAACAAGAGTACTCAGCGTGTGTCTTGGACTATTGGCACCAATGCGAGCACCGTATTTGATGCGGGCTTAAGTGATTTGACCCAGCCGGATAGCTCCGTCCTGGTTCACTATGGTCCGAACAGTACTTCTCGAATGGCTCTGGTCCGACTGAACCAACCACCCGATGGTAGTGATCCCAACGCGGCCCCTGAGCAATCAGCGCCACCGCCTTATTCCTAAAACTCTGCTTTCGATGCAGTAATTTTGCGAATATTATTGAGCGGAGCGCCACCATATGTAGTGCTTCGCTCTTGCCTTTAGAGGGAATAATGAGAACTGCCATTTGCCCGTCTCTGAGGCTAGCCGAGACACCCGATCCGTTGAAAAAGGATTTGCCATTGATTAGATGGGGAATGTGTTAATTGCCCCGGGAGTGAAGACGACATGCAAAGTACGGACTTACAGACGACTAGGCAGCTGGCGGAGCAAGGTGATGTTAAAGCCCAGCTGGCTCTTGGGAAGCTGTTTCTAGCACAGGAACGCTATGACGACGCTGCCAGTTGGCTGCACAAGGCTGCGGAGCAGGAAGATGGCGAGGCCGAGTGTATCTATGGCAGCCTGTTGTTCGAAGGGCTCGGAGTCAACCAGGACTACGAAGCGGCTAATTTTTGGTTCCGACGCTCGGCTGAAAAAGATCACAGTGGCGCTCAGGTCTTGTTGGCGCAGAATTTTGAATCCGGTTCTGGAGTGCCTGTTAATCGAATGGTGGCTGCTCAGTGGTATCTGAGAGCTGCGGAGTTAGGCGACAAAATCGCCCAACTTAGATACGGTCAATTGCTTCGTACTGGAAGTGGGGTCGAGCAAGATCTTCAAGAGGCGCTTAAATGGCTGCGCCTTGCTGTTGAAGCCGGCTGCGCAGAAGCGGAAATCGAGATCGTTGAGTGCCTCATCGAGATGCCGGTTCTGAACATTGAGGAAGTGATTCTTTTCAGCCGATCTGCTGCAGAAAAGGGGCATGCGAGAGGACAATATCTTCTCGGTTGGGCCTTTGAGACCAGCGCCGAGGGCGCATCTGGCACGGAACAATCGACCAAATGGGACGAAGCTATCAAATGGTATCGTGAAGCTGCGGACCAGGGATTGACCGACGCTCAGATTCGATTGGGCAAACTTTACGCCGATGGAAAGATCGTAGCCAAAGACCAAGTGGAAGCAGAGAAATGGCTTAGTATGGCTGTTGCCGACGGCAAGGCGGAGCAATCTCCGGAGATTACGGAAAGCGCTAGGTTCGCTTCTATCGCACCGTTCATGAGCATCAATGAGTATCCGCCGGGCAGCGTCATCGACAACAAATACTTCATCATGTCCATCCTCGGCAAAGGCGGGATGTGTATGGTCTATAAGGCCAAGCATTTGTTGATGAATAAAATGGTAGCAATCAAAATGTTGCTTCCGGAATCTGCCGCGAATGCCGGATTAGTAGAGCGTTTCCGAAGAGAAGCGCAAGCCGCTAGCTCGCTCAGTCATCCGAACATCATTAACATTTTTGACCTTGGTATCAGTCCGGACAACAAGCCTTTCATGGTCATGGACTACCTGGAAGGCAAGAGTTTGGAACAACGAATTGAGTCAGGGCAGCCAGTTTCGTTCGAAGAATTTCTGCCAATCATGATCCAGGTGTGCGCCGCAGTAGAAGCCGCGCACGAGTCTAATATTATTCACCGCGACATCAAACCAAGCAACGTTATGCTGGTTGAGACCAAAACGCAAACGAATTTTGTCAAGGTTGTTGATTTTGGATTGGCGAAGATTTTGGATGATGGCGAAAGCCATAAGCTTACAAAGACTGGCGAAGTTTTTGGGACACTGATGTATATGAGTCCTGAACAGTGTCTCGGACATCCGTTGGATCTTCGTACGGACATTTATTCAGTTGGCTGTTTGATGTACGAGACAATTACCGGTACCCCTGTGCATCGTGGTGCCAGCGCGTTTGAGCTGATGTCTAAGCATGTGCATCTGCCACCGACAGCGATCGCAGAAGCTGCACCGCATGTCAAATGCCCACCGGAGCTGGAACCTATCATTCTGAAAGCGCTGGCAAAGAATCGCGAAGATCGCTATCAAACGATAACGGAGCTTCATCAGGCTCTATCAAACATGCCGAGAAGCTAGCTTTGGCAGTGTTTGCTCTGGCGGTTTTGTTTGTGTTTTCCGTTGTCCTGATGATTGCGACGACCAAAGTTTAGCAGGCCGCTGAAGCGCGAATTAGACTGATGGCGTTCTTGATAATAATCATTGTCCCGATTCTCATAATAACTTCCGCAACCATTACCTGAAGTCGAATACTGATATTGAGGATGCCTTTGGTAGCGGTGCTGGTCCTCATATTGATGATCGTAACTACTTCTACCCCATTGTCCTTCGTGGCATGAGTTTCCACCCATCAGTCCCGACACAAGTGCCGGAGCCACGCGCTCTGCCACCCGTCCAAGAAAATTCATGAAACCAGATCCCTGTCCTGAACCACGCCGATCGTCCCGCTCGTCATGATCTCGACGTCCGTCGTCATGATTTGCAATGCGACCCTTACTGTGAGATTCATGGTGCCCACGCTCTTGCCGTACTTCGGCATGATGTTTTGGCTGCCGGTCTGATTTGTGATTTTCGGAATGCCGAGAATCATTACCCTTTTCGGAGTGATGTTCTGATCTGGGCGGCTGAACTCTTGCGACAAAGGCTGGTTTTCCACCGATGTCCTCATTTCGCATGTTGGCTGCCCACCAGTCGCCATAATAGCCAACTCGGTCGCCATCGGGGTTTCGCTGTTGATCAAACTTGCCATCTTCTTTTATAACTGCTCTTACGACGACACGTTTGTTGCCTTGTTCGTCACGAGAAAAGCACTGGATGAGCATTTTTCCTTGAACTTGCTCTAGTTCAATGGCATAGTCACGCGTCTGTCCGTGCTCGTCTTGCGCTTTGAAGGTAGAAGCACCGAGTCCAGCTAACTTTTCTAGAGCACCAAGTTTCTCAACGGCAGTTTTGCCGCAGCTGAATTGTTGCGTACAGTCAGTGATTTGTTTTTCTTCTCGACAGCCCGTTTCGGCCTTGGCTGTGTCTCCATACATACTGTAGTTAGAAGTGCGCTTGTCGCCGCATCCCGTAGTTCTTTGATCCAGGGTATTAATTAGCGGCTGATCGATTTCTTTTGCGCAGCAGGTCTCTGGGCGACATGGCTCTGTTGCACCGCGATCAAATTTGTCTGACATTTTTGGTCCCCAAGATGTGCTAAAACGGAAAAAATGTGCATGAATCTGCGAGCGTGTCGAGAGAACCTCTTAGACACGAACCAGGCACATGCGATTCGCCAACGCGACGCCGTGCATCTTTCGATGCGTAATGCGACTGCGCAACCACCAAACCAAACGGGGAGTTATGGGTGGTAAGGACAAGTTACAGAAACGCTCGGTTAATGTCAAGGTAAGTTCATCGTATTTTCAACATGGTTGCCGCATCAGAGTCTTTCCTGGTTCATAATGTAGGCGCTTCTTTGCTGACGGCGCAGATGAGTTCAGTCAATCTGGCACCGGCAACTTATGCGACAACATTGGAGGACAGCATGACCCTGATCGCCTACAACCAAGTGCCGCTTCCGTCTTTCATGTACGGCACTGCTTGGAAAAAAGAGGCCACATCTCAACTTGTCCAGGCTGCTGTCGAGTCAGGATTCAAAGCAATCGATACAGCCAATCAGCTAATCCATTACCAGGAAGAACTTGTCGGTGAGGCGCTGCAGGCTCTTGCGCAGAAAGGCATCAGCCGGGAAACTCTCTTTCTCCAAACCAAGTTTACTTCGGTCGACGGCCAGGACCACCGGACCCCCTATGATGCCTCGGCAGATCTGACGACGCAGGTCAAACAGTCGATTGACAGTTCCTTGATTCACCTGCACACAGACTATGTGGATTCCTATGTTCTGCATGGACCATATACCCGCCAGGGGCTAGGGACAAAGGACTGGCAAGTGTGGGCGGCAATAGAGGAGCTCTACACATCGGGGAAGGCCCGGATGATTGGCATCAGCAATGTCACAGCAGATCAGCTTGCCCAGCTGTGCGCGAAGGCAACGACTAAACCGATGGTGGTGCAAAACCGGTGTTATGCGGTGCAGGGCTGGGACCAAGATGTGAGGGAGATCTGCCGCGCCCAGGGCATCATCTATCAAGGCTTTTCATTGCTCACCGCCAATACTAAAGTGACTGCTCATCCTGCTGTCAGAGCGATCGCCGCCCGGTTAGGCACCGGGGTTGCACAGGTGATATTCCGTTTTGCCATGCAGGTGGGAATGCTGCCGTTGACCGGCACCACAAATGCGCAACACATGAAGGAAGACCTCCAAACCGAGCAGTTCATACTTTCAGCAGAGGACGTTCAACTGGTTGAAAAGATTGGGCTGGCGGCGTAATACTCGATAGGACCTGCGCGACATTAACGGCGACATGGCTCCTATTTGGGCACAATAGTTTGGTTGGGTTCGAGGCGCGAGGTTGACATGGCAGACCGTCCGGGATTTGTGCCAGACTTGGCGGACTTAGATCCAAGACGCGCAGCAGGTCTGCAAGACGAGGCACAGCAGCTTCAAAAGCAGAGTGTTTTGCAAGTCGGTATCGATAGGGTCGCTTCGTCCGTGGTTGCCGATCCGGAAATCCGTGCGGAAATTGCCCATTATACTGCTGCAGGCTTGAAAACTGGGGCTTTGTTCTTGCGTGGACGTTTGGCCGTGGCGTCTACATTGGCCTTGTACGGGACGGACGAGATGAGTCCTACCGATGATCCCAGGACCATGGCCGTCGACGGCACCCTGGGCGTCCTCAAAGGTGCCGCAATGAAAGGTACTTTTACTTTGGTAGGAGCATCGACCCTTAACCCGGCCGGACAAGCATTTGTCTTGGGCCTGGGCAGTCGATTCTCCGATAACTTGTTCGAACGCAGTAACTACTACAGGACCGGCGCTTTCGATTTGACTGACGGAGTTGCAAACACATTCGCGACGACTTTCGATAAGCACAACATTGGAACTGACATTGTCACTTTCGGCCTGTCGTATGGGCTGTTCCGAGGCGTCAACAGTTTAAGCAATAATGCTATCGCCAACAGCAAGCTTCTATCTACGACCGTTCTTGGAGGAAGCTACGGATTGGTGTCTGGGGCTAATCAGGAAATGACGTTGCAAACGCAAAAGGGTGAGCTAGACCTGGGGCTAATTGCCAAACGGGCCTTGGCGATGGGAGCTGTGGATGCAATTGCAGCTATTCCAGGGGGAATACAAGCTAATCGTGCAGCGGCGGCGGGCGGCAACCGCCAAGTAAAACCTGACGCAATATCGCAGACGCCTGGCCAAACAAAAGTAGTTACCGAGGCACCGGTTCTCAAAACCCGATTGGAAATTAAACCTGTTGTGGTCAGTCCGCCTCGACTGGAGCTTACCGTTGAGCAGCTTGGAAAAGTGAGGGAATCTGCAGCAAGAAACAACCTTGAAGTGATGGGAGATCGATGGTCTATGGAGCTGTCGAAGCCCGAATTCGCCCCGGATGGCACGCCGAAAGTTATGTTCAATGGACGCGGCACAAGGGACACTGCCTTCGAAGGTACTGCGCGCTTGGCGACGGAGGTAAACCACGCCGTGACGCTGGATTGGAATGGCACCAACGTTCGGGTGGAGCCCGGCATGAAGCTGCCTGAGGTGCAAGCTGCGCACCGTGTGGCAGAGCAAGCTCCGGAACGGTTGGAAATGTATCGTCGTATAAATGCGGAGAATGCTCGTCGCGATCTCGTTGAACTAAAAGCAGCAGAAGCGCAGATAGAGGCGCTACGCGCCGAACCTGCACGCAATCCACGCGAGTTGTTTGAATCGCTTCACGGTGAATCTGCAAAAGCCAATGGTAATTTTGCCGTGTTCTCGATCCCGAGGCTTCGTCATCCGGCGGAGATTCTGGAATTTGCAAGAATGTATACCAAGTTTGAACCTGAAGTCGGACTCAGTAACATGGAGGGCGCAGTTGGCCGCTCGACCGCACCCGGTACAGCAAAGGTTTGGAAACAGGTGCTCGAGCAAGTTCGTTCTGAAGGAGCAAAGCTTCCAAGTCCGGCGGAAGTGCCTCTCTTTGAGAGGATTCACGCGCACGATGCGTTGATGGGAGCCGCCCGTCGCTTCGGTCTGATGCTGAACAAGACGGATGCATCCGGCATCACTGTGGAGGCTGATGCGCCCGTTTCAATAGTGGAAGCTGGGAAAGCGGCTTCTCAATTCGCCACATCGTTGCGGCTCCGCGAGGTTACGCTACTATTTAACCGCACGAGATTGACTGTTAAAGCTGGTGCCACGGACCCGGAGATAAACGCGGCGTGGGGAAATGCCAACCGATAAATGCTGAGTGGACCTGTCAAATCGTCGAGTGCCTGTGCGAGGCAATATTGTTAAGAGATGGATGGAACTGATTTGGCTTCGGTTGACTACTACCGAGCAATAGCATTGTTGATTCATTCAGTCCGCGGTACACTACGTGCGGTGCACATGCAAGAAGTGGTGCCTCGGTGTGTACGCGAGCCATTTTCGTCGCGGGCTTGTCCCGTCGGATGTTTGTGAAGTCAAAGTAAATTTGACTAACTAGCGCGTGATTCATGATGTCGGGACTGCTCGTTTTGCTATCTCGATACTGATTCAAATAACTGACTTCAATTCGCATAAAGCGATTGACTTTGCGTCCGACTCCCAGACTTGACTTTTGCGTCGAATCGAGCTGACCAGTAATAGCCTGCGTAGGCTGTCCATCGTCGGTTGAACTGGTAGCCCAGACCAGTCCGAATTAAGCATGCGGATAAAGGTCGAACATGGTTTCGCTGCCAGCGCGGTTGCACTTCAAAGTAGGCCTGTACTTTTTATACACTGGTAGTCGCACCGACACTGCCAGCCACGCGCCGAAGTCGTTTTCTATCGCAGGAGAGTTAACTGCTAGTGCAGAGGTTGCGTAGAAGCTGCACAGCACCAGTAGAGCGGTTATATTACGTATCACGCAAACACCTCCTATCTTCGGACGAAAATAGTCGCGGCTGCATAGGGCTGAGCCCCGCGCGACCGATGAGTGAGTTCTATGTATCAACAGGCCAAGCGTATAGGCTGGCGGTTGAGGCAATGCTAAGGCGACCTGATTAGGGGACTGGATGCAACTGGGAGCGCCGGCATCTTGGCGGCACCGCAGGGGTGGCAAGATGCGCCACCCGGGCAGCGCATGGCGCTGCCCCTGCAATTCCAAAGCCGCCGGGACGGCGGCGCTCTTATGATGAGTTGACATTCAAATGTCAGGAATCTGAACTAAGAGTGTAGGTGATCGGACGGGAGAAAACCGCACGG
>JADYXS010000100.1 GCA_021772155.1 Candidatus Obscuribacter sp. | reverse complement strand
GTGTTGATACTGTGTGGGAAGGTAAGGAGAAGGTATGAATAGAGCAGAACTAGTGGATTCCGTCGCGAAGATTACTGGTCAAACAAAGACCCAAGTACATGATTCGATGACGGCTATTTTGCATGCCATCACTGGCTCAGTTGCAAAAGGCGACCGGGTAATGTTGGTCGGCTTCGGCACATTTGAACGTCGTAATCGCAAGGCCCGCGTTGGTGTGAACCCGCAGGATCCTCGCAAGAAGATCACCATCCAAGCAGCCCGCATTCCAGCATTTCGTCCGGGTGCAGAGCTTAAAAACATCGTCGATGGAAAGTTGAGACTGCCAGCGCCACCGACAGCGACAGTGGGCAAAGCAGCCCCGAAGAAGGCCGTTGCTAAGAAGGCTGTAGCTAAGAAAGCTCCGGCCAAAAAGGCACCTGCTAAGAAAGCTCCCGCTAAAAAGCGTCGCTAATCTGCAGGTAGGATTCACGGTAACCAGAAATCACTGTATCTCGGTAACCCGGTATCTCAAGGTCGCGACGAAAGTCGCGACCTTCTTTTATCTGGGACCGATCACGCGTCTTCTCCAGTCACCGGCACGTAATCTATTTTGCGTCATCCGAAAATTTTCAGGCTAATGTTGCATGCCACCAACAGGGAAGAATTGGTTTACTTAAAACAGATTAGGGTCCGGGCTTGCTTTCTTGAAATCGTCGATCATCTGCTGGCATTGTGCCAATCGTTCCGGATGGCTGCTCTTGAGGGTTGAAGCGAGACTGTTGGCGGAGCGCCAATACTCTTGGGCGCTCCTTTCGTCAGCTCGTTTACGAGCCAATAATCCAGCACGGAGCAACACTTTACAGCGCCAGATGCAATGGTCTGCATCGTTAGGCTGGATTTGAATAGACAATGCATCGTCAATGCATTCTTGGGCCTGCGCAAACTTTTTATCATAAATGTACAAGCGGGCCCAGCAATGCAGTCGTTGCATTTTATGGTCCGGCTTGTCCGATGGTGGCCAACGATTCATCACAGCAAACATCTCGGCCCGCTTCTGCAGGTGCCAGTTTGCCTCAAAAAGCTCCGCGTAGAGAAGATGCTCTAGTTTCTCCTTTTCAGGCCGTGTTTGTGGGCTGCTTTTGATTTTTGCCAGGGTGAGCAGGGTCGTTTTAGTGAGCCTTTCGGCTAAATCTTGTTTGCCGTGGAGTCTATAAAACGCAATCAGGCGCAGGTTCAGCTGGACAGCAGTAATACCGGCAGGATCATTGATCCTCAAAGCTGCCAATAGGAGTTCTTCGTAGTTTGCGAACAAATTGTTGGGGTCCCAAAGTGGTCCCCAGGTGGCAAGCTCAGCCAAGATAGGACCATTCTTACTCTTCTGTGCCAAGCCAGAAGCCAGCGTGATCATGCGATTTTTAATATCGTGGTGTGACTGCCGTCTTGCAAATCCGCCCACTACACATGCCCAATAGAGGGATTGGCAACTCATCGATGGATCTGCCGCGTTGAGGTGTTCAAGGCCACGGGCGGCTTTTGGACACAGGATAAGGGCTTCTTTCGGGTACCCTAACTGCTCGAGGCGTGTAATGCAGTTCGCCAGACTAAACACTTCATCGTGTTCTTCTGCCTTGCACTCACCGATAAATCGCTCTGTGAGCTCCGGAATGTCGTGAATCCGCTGTGATACAGGGAGTTTCAATTGGCAATCTAGGGCGATGACCCAAATTGAGAGTTTGCCATTGTGAGTAATCGAACGCGGAGGCAACCCGCGCAATGATTCCTCGGTTCTGCGCAAGAGTGTAAACGCCTCGTTCAGTTTTGATGCTTTCATTAGGCGATCAGCCTCAAGATGTATCTCGCTCACTGATTTTTCGCTGAATCCTCTGTCGGTCTCTTCACGCCCGGCACTATTGCGATTGTTTTTCAGAAACTCCAGTCGATCGATTCCATGTAGTGATTCGAGCCTTTGAATGTATTGCGTCGGGGTTAAATTGGGCTGGAACTGATCCTGAGCTGCCGTCTGTGACTTGAAAAAAAGTGTGATTAGGAACAGTGTGCATGCTATCAAAATGGAACAGCCGAAAATCAAAGGCAATGCTTGCCTCTGTCCGATCAATTGTTTCACCGAAGGCTGTTGGCCTTGCTTATGAGCATCGCTTGAGGGCGATTCAGTTTGAAGAGTGAGCGAAGTGATGTTGGTTGCAGCTAAAGATAGATCCTGAAGCATCTCGTCGGCTGACTGATAACGGGAGCCCACATCTCGCGCCATTGCCATATCCAGGATTCGTTGAATCTCTGCGACCTGTTCAAGCTCAGTGTTTGCGCCAACCAAGCGCGGAGCGTTGTCGTTGACGTGCTTGAACATAATGGAAACCGAATGGTCGCCATCAAACGGTGGATGTCCGGTTAGACAGTGATACAGCACGCATCCCAGTCCATAGATGTCTGCACGTCCATCAACCGCATTGCCCTGACACTGCTCGGGACTCATATATAAAATGCTTCCCACCGCGCACCCTGCTTCAGTTAGTTGTTGTTGGCGGCGCGCAGCATCAGCCTGGAAAACTTTTGCAAATCCGAAATCGATTACCGTCACGTCACCGCTGGTCGCCAGCATTATGTTGGCCGGCTTGAGATCGCGATGGACTATTCCGTTCTTGTGCGCGTGTGACAATGCCGCACAAATCTGGATGCCGGTCTTAAGGATAAATTGCACGTCAAGCGGCTTGTTATCCTGCAAGAGCGATTGCAGGCTATTTCCAGCAACGAATTCCATCGCAATGTAAGGTGAATCAGCAAACTGACCGAAAGCGTAGATTGACACAATATTTTTGTGGTGCAACTGACTGATGATCTGCGCTTCTTGCAAGAAGCGCGCCGTGGATTCTTCATCCAGGGGACCTGTGTCCGCCAACACTTTCAAGGCGACGGTCCGATTTAACTCTATTTGCTCTGCAGAAAACACGGTTCCCATTCCGCCTGCGCCAATGCGCGCGATGATGCGAAATTTATTGTCGATGATCGTTCCAGGAGCGAATGGCATGAGCTTTATATGCCCGCACCAGCGTGCGTCGGTAGCTGACGGCGGATTCGGCTGACTTACTTAAACAATTCGGGCTCGGGGCGGTCCTTTCTATAATCATCTACGGACTGCTTCCAGAGTGCTAGTCGGCCTGGATAACTGACATCTAGTATTGAGGCGATGTTTTTGGCGGACTGCCAATAGCTCTCGGCACTGCTCTTGTCGCCCCTCTTTTGAGCCAGATATCCAGCATAGACCAAGACGTTACAAAGATCGTCAGATTGACTTGCGTCTTTGAGCTGGCCCTTCAGGCCCAAAGCTGCATCAATGGTTTCTTGAGCCTTAGCATAGTTCCTCGCCAGGACATATGTGCGCGCGTAATAAATCGACCTGAACAGTCGCTCTTCCGGTCGGTCTGTTGGTGGAAAATATTTCAAAACAGCCAGTATCTCGATTACCGGCTTCTTCAGTTGAAGTCTTAGCTCAATAGCCTCGCAGTAGAGCTTGTACTGTAGACCAGCCTTCTGAGCCTCAGATTGTTGACTGGGGCTAAATTTCGCAAACGACTCTAGGGCGTTTGCTGCTAGCCGTTCCGCTGATTCCAGCTTGCCAGTCTCTCGATAAGCGGTGATGAGCCGCATGTTCATCTTCAAGGCATAAATACTGGCTGGATCAGTGATTCTCAATGCGTCCAATATTCGTTCTTCGAGGTTTGGGAAATCGCTGCGTGGTGTCCAAGTGCTAAGCTCCGCCAAGACAACAGGATCGTTGCTGTTATCGGCCCAGCGACGAGCGACCGAGACTATAAGCCTTTCAGTTTCTTTGTGGGCGCGCTGTTTTGCCAATCGCCTGATTGCACCGGCGCGCTCCACGCACAGTAACATCTTTGATTCACTCAACGGCTTTATCTGCTTAAGGCCACGCGCGGCCAGGGGGCACAACTGCAAAGCACAATCTGGATAGCCCAGTTGGTCAAGACGTATAATGCACTCCATCAGGACCAGTACTTCCGCTGGCGTTTCTGCCCTGCAGGTGCCGATAAACTGCTCAGTGAGCGCCGTAATGTTGGGGCTGCGCTGCGAAGGAGGGAGGTTCTGTTGGCTGTACAAAGCATCAGCCCAACATATGAGCTTCTGCCCGTTGGTTGCAGAGCTCTGAGGCAGAGCAAGCAACAGCTCCTGGCTCAGAAGCAACAATTCAAACGCCTTGGGCTGTTGTGACGCAGTTATTTGCCGAAGGGCCGCACCATGTAGCTCATGCACCGCCGAGGAAATGGCAAACCTGTCATGGGTATCACGGCCCGGGAAATTGTCTATCCGTTTACTCCTGGTTTTCATAAACTCAAGTCGTTCAATTCCATGTAGTGATTGCAGCTGACGAAGGTATTGCGCCTGTGTTAGATTGCCGCTTGTTGGGTCATCGCCTTGCGTCGGCTGTGTTGACTTAGTCAAAGGTGTGAACTGGAAGAAGGCGAACATTATCAGCATGGACAAGATCATAATCAATGGCAACACAAGTCTCTGTGCGATCAGCGGGTTCACTTGCTGCTGATCGGGAATTTGGCCGATTGTTTCTTTTGAAGGCGATCCCGCCTGAACTTTGAGCACCGTAATATTGGTGGCAGCTAAAGAAAGATCGTGGTGCATCTCTTCAGCTGTCTGATAGCGAGACCCTAGATCCCGCGCCATTGCGGTATCTAAGATCCGCTGAAGCTCTGCCACCTGCTTTAGCTCGGTATCTGCACCGACGAGCCGTGGTGCTTGCTCGTTGATGTGCTTGAACATAATTGCTACGGAGTGGTCGCCCTCAAACGGCGGACGTCCGGTCAGGCAGTGATGTAGCACGCAACCCAGCCCGTATAGGTCGGCCCGTCCATCAACCGGCTGGCCCTGGCACTGCTCGGGACTCATGTATAAAGTGGTTCCCAAAGCGCATCCGGCTTCGGTCAGTTGCTGCTGACGGCGCGCAGCATCAGCCTGAAAAATTTTTGCAAATCCGAAGTCGATTACTTTCACATCACCGTTAGCGCCAATCATGATGTTGGCCGGCTTGAGATCGCGATGCACGATTCCTTGCTTGTGCGCGTGTGACAACGCCGAGCAAATCTGAATTCCAGTCTTAAGAACACATTGCACGTCAAGGGGCTGGTTCTCCCGCAAGAGCGATTGCAGGCTACTTCCTGCAACGAACTCCATGGCGATATAAGGTGTGTTTTGCCACTGACCGAATGCGTAGATTGACACAATATTCCTATCATGCAATTGACTGATGATCTGAGCTTCTTGCAAGAAGCTCAGATCATCAGTCAATTGCATGATAGGAATATTGTGTCAAT
>JADYXS010000013.1 GCA_021772155.1 Candidatus Obscuribacter sp. | reverse complement strand
CCTGTGAACTTCAGCAGCTCCCTGCGGGGTATGCACATCAAAGCGCTCGAAGGCATCAGACATGCCGACGACCCCGGGCAGAAAGCCAGGCGTTTGGGAAGAAAAGGCCGGGATATCGGGCGAAGGCACCGCAAGATTAACCCCAAAGCACGCAGCACCAAATAAAGTGCAGCACAAACTGACTAGTAAGGTTGGCAAAAGACTCCGTCGCACATGAGGTGCCGGCTGGCTCGATTCCGGCGGATTGCAAGGAAGTCGATATAGTTCCTCAAGTTCTCTGGCTTTGCGATGATGATTGCGGTGTACGGTTCTCATTGTGGTGGTGCTCCATGCTTAAACTGTGTGGCATACGGCAATCCTAAGCGCAGGAATCTGCTGCCACATCCAGCTGAAGTCACCTCTTGATCCATGACCAAGGTCATTTCGTTGCTGTAGGGGAGGGGTTTGTCCCCTCCCGTTGAACGCAGTATCCATGAATCATTTCCATCGCTGTTTGCTAGTGGATTGCTCCGCGGGAGGGGACAAGCCCCAACCAGCAGAAGCACACGGTGGCAGCCAGGCCCCTCCCCTTTTAGCCAGCTAGCCGGCCTGATGTTTGTGATACCGCTGCCAGTGGTGCCGCACACGACAATCCCGCACCAATTTGACAATCAGTGCGCGATCTAGCGGATATTTTGGATTGCGATATAGCCAGCCGTTAATGGCCGAATAGATTGGATATGCCGCAGCAAACTCGCCCTTGCGAAAGTGGCAATCGGCAAGTCCTTTTTGAATAGAGACGAAGGTGCCGTCAATGCCCAGTGGTTCGGATAACTTGAGGGCTCGTCTATAGTTCTGCTGCGCACCTTCAAGATCATCAAGCGAATACATGACGTCAGCCAGGACTCTTACATCTTCTCTCAACGGCAGCAGCGAAGAAGGTCCAAGATGGGAGTCGACCGCTTTTTGATAAAAGGTCCTTGCTCGGAGCAAATCAGATTGGGCTAAATAGCAATCACCAATCCGTCGGTAATCTATGGACCTGATTCTCTTCTGCTGAGCAGAGCCGTCAATCAGCAAAGACAAAGACTTGTTGTAGTATCCAATTGCCCTGTCAAAGGCCTTGCCATTCAACGCGTAATCACCAGCGCTGGTGAACGCCCTGGCCAATTCATCTTTATAAGGAACTTTGCTTACATCCTCGCCTAAAGGAACTCGTAAGGTCGATTCAGCATTGGCAAAATCGCCCTTCTGGGCCAATAACATAGAAAGATCAGATGCCGCCACGATCTTCGTCCAGGCATCACAGGTTTTCGCCAATTGAACTGATCGCTCCGCACATGCCTTAGCATCGGCAACTCGTTTCTGTGCGGAAAATTCTCTGACCAACTTGTTCAGACAGCCTACTTGCTGAGCAGGCTCCTGCGCCCAAACTCGATCCAGAACCATGAGTTTCTTTGTTGTATCCAAAGGAGGTAAGTCCTTGGCAAAGGCCGGCACGGCAGCTTTGTATGCGGCACGGGCGCCAGTCAAATCACCAACAGACCAGAGGGCATCGGCATATTCTAACCACGCCAATCCGCTTTGCCGGGAATCACTTCCATAACTTTTACTAGCGGCGACGGCTTGCTTCTTCAAAGTCGGCTGGTGGAGCCGGGTTTCATACAACGCAAATCCGGGCTTCCAACCCAAAAGCAGCATACATATGCTGGCAGCAGCACCGATTACCAAAAGTATTTGATTTGTTGGTCGCTTTTTTGACCGGGTTCCAGGTTCGCTAACGTCAGTTGCGGCCGCATTCTGCTTGCGCAAGTAGCCTCCAACTGCGACCTTTTCCTCAAGATCAGCGTTGGTAAGATCGGCGAGCAATTCATCCACTGTTTGATAACGATGATCCGGATCTTTCTCCAGACATTTAAAAATGGCATCTTGAATGTCTGGACAGATCGCCGCATCCGGTGCCACTTGTAAAAATGACCGCGGTACTTCACGAACGTGCTTGTAGAGAATTTCCAGCTCACTGTTGGCATCAAACGGCAATTGACCGGTCAGACACTCGTACATCAAGCAACCAAGTGAATAAATGTCTGAGCGAAAGTCCTGGGGCTTTCCCTGACACTGCTCCGGACTCATATAAGATGGGCTGCCCAAAATAGACCCAGCTTTGGTTAAGCGCTGGGAACTATCCGGTTTCATCAACTTTGCAATACCGAAGTCGACAATTTTGACGCTACGCTTTGAGCCATCGGCGCTCACAGATAGCATGATGTTACTTGGCTTGAGATCGCGATGCAAAATGGAATTAGCGTGTGCCGCTTTCAGACCCTGGCAGATTTCCAGAAAAATCGGCACTGCTTCCTTTGCGGAAACAGACCCGCGGTCAAAGACGAGCTGTGTAAGGCTGACACCTTCGACGAAATCCATGACTAAATACAAGGCACCGTCTTCGGTGGTGCCCATACTATGGACAGAGACTATATTCGAATGTTTCAACGAACTTTCGGCACGTGCTTCCTGGAGAAATCTCTCCAAGCTGGTGCGCTCGGTGAGCAAATGAGGATGCAGCATTTTCAAAGCTACGGTCCGGTCCAACGCGGCATGGTGCACTCTATAGACAGAGCTCATACCGCCAACCCCAATCAGGGAATGGATTTCATACCGCCCATCGATGACCGTTCCTGGCGGTCTGCCCAGCGGACTTTCAAAAAGAATATGGTCGTCATTACTAGAGGACGGAGGCTCAAGCGGCGTGAGTTGCTCGTCTGAAGGCTCTTCTCGCTTCTTTGGTTTAGCTTGCACTGGTACTCCCGGCAATGGCAGCCACCACTCATGGTATCAAAGACTTGGCCCAGTGAAAGAGCTAAACGACTGATAACGACTGTAAATAGAGAACGCGGTAGTATAGTGGACGGCTCCAGATAATGAGAAATGCCAAAATCTCCGAGTCATAGGTGCATCTAGCCTTGTGAAGACAGAATTAGAAGCCAAGTGGGCGTTTTATCGGACATTGCGCCAGGAGAACCAGCGTGTATAAACTCGAACCAAATGACATTCAAGGCATGCTTAGCGAGGCCGCCAGAGTGTTGACCCAGCCCAAAGATCGCGAAATCATGCGTCGCCTGGTTTCCTTCACAAGGGTCTCTACAAGCGCTGAGTGGGATCGCAAATTGATTGCAGCCATGCTGGCGAAAGCGGGCAAAATGCACGAGTCCGAGCTAGTAATTAACGACATTGAATCGCGCTGGGAACGGGCAGATGCCTGGTGCAGCGCGGCAAAAGCAGTATTCGAAATCGATGACAAGGCCCAAGCTACTGAAATGCTTCATGTTGCCGTGATGGAAGGTATTAGAGCCCAAAGTGAAGGCACCGACCAGGACGCGCAATCGGCCGCCGCCGTGTTGGCTGACGTTGCCGAACTCTATGCGCAACAGAACGATTTTGCACAAGCAGAAAAAGTCGCGGCCGAAATCACGCACCATGTACGCCGAGAACGCGCTCTGGAGCGAGTCAGAGAACTACGGGGCGATACCGGCGAAGCAGAACCCGAAGAAGATAGCAGCAAAAGCCCGGCGAAAGAAGAGCAGTCCGCTCAGTAAGACACTGGTTTGAAGTTGTCGGCGTACGCGCGCACCGATTCCAGGATGCCGGCGATCGATTCCTGCTTCATCACACAGGAGCGAACCGGATCAGTTACTTGCGCCGAACCTGTACGCCTCAGAACCTCTTGGATACACCAGGTGCCATATTCGCCCACCGATTCGGCAAAAATGCATTCCTTCTCTGAAATTCCGACAGTGCAGAACAAACCGAAACCGCCTGACGGAAGGTAGTACCAGGCATCCGGAGCCTCATCTGCATACCAGACGAAAATGTTGTTCAGGTCTGCTTCCTTGCCCGGATTGATCGGGCCGGGCATGCTCAAAATCACTCCCGGACTGAGCGTGCCTGAATAACTGAGGATGTAATAAGCCATTCGCCTCAGCATCTTGATTGGCCAGCGGGCGCTAGTGGGCGATTTGATCATCAGTTCGCAACCGAAACCGGAAACTTCATCAGGTTCTTCTTGAAACCATGGATTGCTCAGACCAGCGGTGACATAGAGCCAATAGGGACGCGCATCCGTGGGGGCGTAGGCCAAAACGTTGATGCGCTGCTCACTCATGGTTGAAGAGAACGACGCGAGGCGCTCACCAGTGGCGGAGGTTTCGTCCGACACTGTAAAAGATGGCTGAGGTTCGGGCGGTGATTCGTACTGCTTGGGCAGTACAAAACTTGGTGTGCCGAACAGCTCTTCATAAAGCTCATTGCGACTACGCCAGGCCTTTTGCAACAGAACAGCATTGCGTGAGTCAGACATCGGTCGAAGCCCCGCTCTAAGTCAATCGACAGTCATTGTACCTAATCTTCTTCGCCGAGCTTGAGCAATGCCATAAAGGCTTCCTGCGGAATGTCGACTTTTCCGATCGACTTCATCCGCTTTTTACCTTCTTTTTGCTTGTCCAACAGTTTGCGCTTACGCGAAATGTCACCACCATAACATTTGGCCAACACGTTCTTTTTCTGGGCGGAAATTGTTTCCCGGGCGACAATTTTGCCACCTATCGCTGCCTGAATGGGTACTTCGAACATCTGGCGCGGAATCAGTTTCCGCAGCTTCGCCGCCAACATGCGGCCGTAAGATGGAGCCCGGTCGTAGTGAACGATGGACGAAAGAGCATCCACCGGGTCACCAGCAATAAGTATGTCGAGTTTAACCAGGCGTGATTCCCGATAGTCCTTGAGCGTGTAATCTAGGCTGGCGTAACCCCTGGAGCGCGATTTCAACTGGTCAAAAAAGTCCGTAATAATTTCAGCCAGTGGCAGTTCGTAATGCAAAACGGCACGCTTGGGATCGAGATACTTCATGTCCACGAAGATCCCGCGCCGCCCCTGAGCCAGTTCCATAATGGAACCAACGTAATCGTTAGGGACAATGATGCTCGCCTCTACATACGGCTCTTCTATTTTCTCGCGATAATTGGGTTCCGGCAAGTGCGCCGGATTATCTATCATGATCACCGTTCCATTGGTCTTTGTGACTTGATAGATAACTGATGGTGCCGTGGTGATTAGGACCAAATTGTACTCGCGTTCCAGACGCTCCTGGATAATTTCCATATGGAGCAAGCCAAGAAAGCCGCAGCGGAAGCCGAATCCAAGTGCTTCGGAGGTTTCTGGCTCAAAGAACAACGAAGAGTCGTTGAGCTTGAGCCTATCGAGCGCTTCGCGCAATTCACCGTACTGGTCGTTATCCACAGGATAGATGCCGGCAAAAACCATCGGCTTTGCTGGACGGTAACCAGGTAGAGCTTCAGTAGCCGGGACGGCGGCGTTAGTTATCGTATCGCCAACTAGCGTTGCAACGTCTTTGATGGCAGCAGCCAGATAGCCTACTTCTCCGGGACCTAACTCTGCGATGGGAAACTGTTTCGGTTTCAGAACGCCAAGTTCTGTAACGTCAAAATTCTTTTCGTTAAACATGAAGCGGATTTTGTCGCCGGTCTTAACGAAGCCATCAATAACCCGGAAATAGACAATGATTCCCCGATAGCTATCGTAATAACTGTCAAAGACCAGAGCGCGAAACGGCTTGTCTGCGTTGTTCTCAGGTGGCGGAACCAGCTTGACGATCGCTTCTAAGACTTCTTTCACTCCGATTCCAGCTTTTGCACTGGCCAGAACAGCAGCGCTTGCGTCAATCGAAAGCAAGTCTTCGATCTCTTGCCTTATGCGCTCCGGGTCCGCGCTCGGCAAATCGATCTTATTGATAACAGGTACGATTTCCAGGTTATTGTCCATGGCAAGCTGCACATTAGCCAGGGTTTGGGCTTCCACACCTTGGGTTGCGTCAACAATAAGCAGCGCCCCTTCACAGGCGGCAAGGCTACGAGACACTTCGTAACCGAAGTCTACGTGCCCGGGCGTGTCAATGAGATTAAGCACATACGTATTGCCATCGTCGGCAAGGTATTCCATGCGCGCGGCTTGAGCCTTGATTGTGATTCCGCGCTCACGCTCAATATCCATACTGTCGAGAACTTGTGCCTGCATGTCTCGTTTAGAAATGCTACCTGTGACCTCTAAAAGACGGTCGGCCAGCGTAGACTTTCCATGATCGATGTGGGCGATGATACTAAAATTGCGAATGTATGTAGGATCTGTGGGCACGTGAAACCGTTCTTAGGAAATGAATAGACAAAGCGCCTTAAGCGTCTGGGCAACGAACAACAGCGCTTGACTTGTAGATGCGCTCAACGTGCGGCAGCCAAACAAGCGCCCTCCGGTATAGTATCACCTGTGCATCATGTGGGAGCCAACAAATGACCCATCCTTTCTTGGAAGCTATCAAGAAAAAACCTCTGCTGTGCGACGGCGCCATGGGTACGTTGCTGTATGCAAGAGGTGCTTCGCCGGAAGCATGTTTCGAACAACTTAACGTAGGCAAGCAAGATGTAGTCCAACAGGTTCATATCGATTACATCAATGCAGGCGCTGATGTAATCGAAACCAACTCCTTCTGCGGCAATCGATATCGACTGGAAGCATATGGAAAGGAAAACGACGTTTGGCAGTTCAACGTCTGGGCGGCGAAGGTGGCACGAAATGCCCGGGAGATTGCTGGCCTACCCGTGTTCATCGCCGGCTCGATCGGACCGACAGGCAAGCTTCTGGCGCCGATTGGCGATGTTTCCAAAGCAGAATTGGAAGCTGCTTTTACAGAACAGATGGAAGGACTTTTGGCTGGCGGGGTTGACCTGTTCATCATTGAATCCATGGCAAGCCCGGTAGAAGCAGCGGTTGCTGTGCGAGCCGCGCGAAAGATTTCGAAGCTACCGGTGGTGGCACAATTCAGCTTTAGCACCGAAGGTAATACGATTATGGGTACGCATCCCAATGATGCTGCCCGTCTCATGGTCGAACTTGGCGACGACCGACCGGACGTCATCGGTATCAATTGTGGTGCCGGCCCCGGACCAGTTTTGGAATCGCTGCACCAATTAGCAGCGGAATTGTCCAAACAGGGATTGACGCCCAACGAGCTGCCACTTTCATGTCAGCCCAATGCTGGGTTGCCCGGTCGCGTCGGGAATCGCTTTATGTACATCAGTCGTCCGGACTATTGTGCTTCCTTCATCGACCCTTATATTGAAGTCGGCGCCAGGCTCATCGGTGGCTGTTGCGGCACCACGCCTGAGCACATCCGGGTGATGCGCAAAGCCCTCGATAAATACATCGAGACTCACGAAAGCACATCAGCGTTTCCCACCACCGGTGGTGACCAACTGCACAAGCTCTCCGATGCTTCCGAGAGTGTTTCGATCTCCGCGCCTGATGTAGCAATTATCGATGCGCCCGGAAGGGAAGTGCCTATCTTCGAGGGCATAGCAACGCGTTTACGAACCAATGATCGTCAGAATTTCTTCGTGAGCGTCGAGCTGGACCCACCTCGTGGGGCTATTGCGCGGAAATTGCTGCAAGCAGCCATGATGGTCAAGGAAGCCGGAGCCGATACGATAAACGTTGGCGACAGTCCGATGGCGAAAGTGCGCATGTCTTCGATGGCAACCTGCCTTCTGATCCAGCAAAAAGTGGGCATTGAGACGATCATCCACTTCACGACCCGCGACCGCAATTTGATGGGCATTCAAGCAGATTTGCTCGGCTGCCAGGGGCTGGGCGTACGCAATGTCATCGCCTTGACGGGTGACCCGCCGAGCGTTGGTAACTATGCCCACGTGACAGCGGTTTACGACGTGGATTCTGTCGGGCTAATAAAGATCATCACCCAACTGAACCAGGGACTGGACATCGGCGGCAACACCATCGGCTCTCCGACAAGCTTAACCATCGCCTGTGCCTTAAATCCCACCGCAGAAAATCGCCATCTGGAAATCGAGCGCCTCAAGAAGAAGCTCGATGCCGGAGCACACGTGATTATGACTCAGCCGCTTTACCAGCTCAGCGATCTGACCGATTTCTTTGACGACTTCGGCGATTGCCCGGTCCCAATCCTGGCTGGCATCATGCCATTGAACAGTTTCAAACATGCTGAATATCTTCATAACGAAGTGCCCGGAATCACTATTCCGGACCATATTCGCAAGGCTATGGAGAAAGCTGGCGATGACGCTGCGGCAATCGGCGTAGAGCTGTCTGAAAGGCTGATTGAAGAAATGCGTCCGCTGATTGCCGGAATCTATGCAGTGCCGTCATTCGGACGTTACGACGACCTGTGCGGTATGGTTAAACGACTTAAGGCCGAATCCCATAAAACAGTAGCCAAAACATAACCCTCGGGTAAATCTGTGGTTAGAATGAGATATTGACGGGCATGATCGTCGAGCAGAGATGAACGTATCGGAGGTCTCATCGTGGTTTTCCTCAGTGAACTGACAGGCAAACTAGACCCAACTAAAATCCGCGTGACGCAAGGGGACGTTCCAATTGGCGATTGGATATTCAACGGGCACGGAATGGTCTACACGCCGAAAGTTACAGCCGAACAGAAGGCTGAAAAGGGCGAAAAGGCAGACGCTCCAGAAAAGATTGTCATTGCGCTGCAAGACAAGGTCAAAGTGACACCGGTTAAAGCCGAGGAATTCGGCATCATTCGTCAATTCGGGGCAGACATGTCACCGTTGGCTGGCGCATTAGCAGGCGTTACTCTCTTCAATGGCTTCTTCGGCATGATGACCGGGTTTGCCGCCGGCAGCATGTTAGGGCGCAACCTGGCGACCTTCTCTTGCGAACTGGACGATGGTCGCAGATTCATGGCCCTGGCGGACATGAAAGTGTATAAGCGATTGCTCTCCATCGCCAAATCAACAGAACTGGTCAGTTAACTACACGGCAGGGGGACAAGCCCCTCCCATAACAGGGCAGCGAATTGTCTAGCGCGGTGCGCATCAGGCAATCCGACGCGCGCCAGGCTGAGAAATTATCTCCAAAACCTCAGCGACGCGATCAGGCTGGTGCAATCTTGTGGCGATATCGCCCTGGGAAATCAAACCGACCAGTTTACCGCCTTCGTCAACAACCGGGATTCTTCGCACCTGGTATTGCTCCATCAGGGCCATCACTCGATCTATCCCGTCATTGACTTGGCAATGAACTGGAAAATGAGACATCAGCTTTTCTGCTGGCGTTCTTGTTGCGTCCAATCTCTGCGCCACTAAGCGCACCGCGATATCACGGTCAGTGACGATTCCAATAAGCCTCATCGAATCCATGCTTTCTACGATCAAAATGCTTCCGATATTCCTGGTCAGCATAGTATGGGCAAGCATATCGGCACTAATGCTCGCTTCACAGCATTCAGGCTCTGTCGTCATCAGCTCTCTACAGGTATTCATGGAATTCTCCCGAACCGCCAGCCATGGAAGTATGTCGGCCATTAAACAGCATTGGCAGCCGGGAGTTTCCCTAACTATGGTGTGGGTATCCGCAATTAAATTAGTGAAGCATGCGGGTTACGCGAAATATTGAAGTACTTCGCTTCCGGATGAATGGAAACGATAGCTGATGTGCTTTGTTCTGGAACTATGTGAAATTCTTCCGTAAGAGCCACGTCAATGCGCTCTGGCTCTAACAATTCGAAGAGTTGTTGTTGATCTTCCAGATTCGGACAGGCTGGATAACCAAAACTATAACGAGATCCGCGATAGCCCTGGCTCAACATTTTCTTCATCGTTGGCGCATCCTCAGCGCCGAAACCAAGTTCGGCACGAACGCGCTGGTGCATTATTTCCGCCAGCGCCTCTGCAGACTCAACAGACAATCCGTGGAAATAAAGGTACTCGGAATACTTGTTTTCTTTGAAGAGCTTCTCACTGTGTTCGGTAGCTCGAGCGCCCATGGTGACAATTTGAGCAGGCAGGACATCCATGCGGTCCTCATCCACAGAGGCGAAGAAGTCCGCAATACACAGATGCCGCCCATGATCCTGGCGCGGAAAGGTGAAGCGCGTCCATTCCGTCTTCAAGTCATCACGATAAACAATCAGCTCATTACCTTGCGACTTAACCGGGAAGTAGCCATACACCACGCGCGGTATCAGTAAGTGCTCCGAAATCGATTGCCTTTTGAGATCCGCCAGTATCGGCAGAATCTTTTCCTCAAGCATAGCTTGATACTCTTCTTCCGGCATTTCGCCGCGCCTGACGCGCCATTGCCCTTTGATCAAAACTGTTTCGTTTATGTAAGGGAAGACATCTGCAATTGGAATGTCCGTAACTACCTTAGAGCCCCAGAACGGCGGTTGTGGTATGGGCAACCCTCGAGCCACTTCAGAGCGCTCATGGTTGCGAACGGTTGATTGTACGCCCAGCCGACTGGCAACGCGATTAACACCAGCTTCCTGCAAAGCCAATTCCGGCCCTTCTGAAGTGATGGGCTCAGATTTTACTTCCACAGGCGTTGTGCTGCCGTTTCGATTGGCCCCTGAAGCTTCCGCCAGTCCTTCTCGACCACCATTTGCCAGGGCCTCCATGTAGCGAAGATCGTCAAATGCGTCCTGTCCATAGAGGACAAGCCCGTTGTAGATCGAACGACAATCCTCTTCCACATAACGTCTGGTCAGCGCCGCACCGCCCAAAATGATCGGCACATTGACGCTGCGTTCATTAAGAACCGCAAGATTCTCTTTCATAATTACGGTCGATTTAACAAGCAGCCCGCTCATGCCGATGCAGTCAGCCTTGTTTTCAATACAAGACTGAATGATGTTTTCAATCGGTTGTTTGATACCGAGATTAATAACGCGGTAGCCGTTGTTACTAAGAATGATATCGACCAGGTTCTTGCCGATGTCGTGTACATCGCCTTTTACGGTAGCCAGCACCATGGTGCCCCTGGTTGCGCCTTCTATTTTCTCCATCAAAGGTTCAAGGAAAGACACAGCGGCCTTCATCGTTTCGGCAGATTGCAAAACGAATGGCAACTGCATTTTGCCAGCGCCAAAGAGTTCGCCGACAACCTTCATGCCACCAAGCAAAATAGTGTTGATGATTGCCAGCGGCTCGTATTTCTCAAGCGCCTTTTGTAAGTCCGGTTCCAGTCCAACGCGGTTTCCATCGATAATGCGTTGCTTGAGAACGTCTTCGATTTCCTTGTGAACAACTGCTTCAACAGCAGCTCCGGCGGTTTTGGTTTTCGACTTGTAATAGTCCAGCAGGACGAACAGCGGATCGTAATCCGCAGTTCGCTCATCAAAAATCAGCTTGTAGTGATAGGCCTTTTCTTCATCGCTTATCTTGTAGAGCGGAGTGATTTTCTGTGCGTTTACGATAGCCAGATCAAGACCGGCTTCCACTGCGTAGTGCAAGAAGATCGAATTGAGCGGTTGTCGAATGCTCGGGTTGAACCCGAAGGAAATATTGCTCACACCAAGTATTGTTTTGACACCTGGCAAGTTTTCCTTGATCAGGCGAATCCCTTTCAACGTCTCAATACCGAGCTTTCGGTCATCCTCATTGCCTGTCGAGAGGGTAAACGTCAACGCGTCGAAGATCAGGTCTTCGGGCGACATGCCACCACTCAAGGCTAAATCATAGATGCGCTTGGCGATTTGCAGCTTGCTTGCCGCATCTTTCGCCATGCCCTTTTCATCAATCGTCAAAGCAACAGCGGCGGCACCATATCTGGTGATCAAGCCAACCTTGCGCATCATCTTCTCTTCGCCATCTTCAAGGTTGATTGAATTGACGATCGGCTTGCCGGCGATGAGTTGAAGCGACTCTTCCATCACGTTGTATTCGGTGGTATCAACGACCAGAGGAATTTGACATTCCGTGTTCAATCGCTTGATCAAGATGGTCATATCGCGAACTTCGTCGCGACCAACGTAGGCGGTACAAACGTCCAAGACGTGCGCGCCTTCTTTCTCCTGATCTCGAGCCATGGCGACCATGCCGTCCCAGTCTTCGCGCTCGAGCAACTCTTTGAACTTGCGGCTGCCGTTGGTGTTCGTTCTTTCACCGACGATCAAAGGG
>JADYXS010000708.1 GCA_021772155.1 Candidatus Obscuribacter sp. | reverse complement strand
ATGACAAACCCGACGATATTGGTCGTAGAAGATAATGAAACTGAGCAGTACGTACTGAAGCAGCTTCTGGAGCGGTATGACTACAATGTCCATGTTGTATCTTCTGGCGAAGAAGCGCTTACTTCCATTGCCTTGACTAAGTTTGCGGCTGTGCTCATGGATTTAACGTTACCTGGGATGGACGGATACGATTGCACCAGACAGATCCGCAGACTGGAGCTGGAGTTTGACAGACACACTTCAATCATCGCTCTGACCGGCAGGGCCGAAAAAACCGATGAAGATGCCTGTAGGGCATCCGGCATGGACGATTACATGAGTAAGCCATTCGAGCCTGAAGAGCTGCGCAAGCGTCTCCTGCGTTGGGTCTATGACTCTACCAACCCAAACCTTAAAGTACTGCCAAACTTTGCAGAAAAACCCGAGGCAGTGGAATAGAGCCAGGACGATGCTGCTTGTCGGTGCAGTCGAATCGGCGGCACAACCATTCTTTGAAATACTGGTGGCACCGTTTTCTGAATCTGTTTCGCATCCCATAGCCTGGGACGCTGGATACTTACTAATATGACCAGAGCAAGATCTTTTCCTGCTCTGGTCATAATGCGACCTTTCCTGGTTCGTCCAGTTGGCGTCAGACAGCATCGATTGTTTGGTTACGATGCTGTGAGATGGCGGTCGCTCCTTTTCAGGTCCTGTGACTGCCCGAACAATGCGGTTACTGAGTCTTGCTGGCGCATTGCCTCAATTTCTCTTGAGCGACTAATCCATTTAATTAAATGTCCGATTTCATCTGCTCGTTTTTGATCTCCTTGACGAAAGTAATACGAAGCGATGCGGCTTAATTCGGCAATGGAATCCGCAGGCAGTGAATCTTGTGAACTATCAGAATACGTCGGCATAAACGGTACTTCCTTTCTGCTCTTGTAAGCTCGCACCATCGTGAACAGACTGTAAGTGGGGCTCCACGAATTCAGGTATACATCAACCCTAAACAAGGCGACTAGCGGGAATAACCCGACAATTCATGAGGCAAACCCCGTTGAAAACATGGTTCTTCCTTTAAGGTCACGTACATTCGACGGGTGTAAATTGGCACGCCAACCTCCGGTGAAGTTATCTGGCACCAGAAGTTTTTCTGTCTTGGTATTGCTCATAGTGCAGGCAAAGGCGCAATATGGAATTCCCTCCGCACGCGAAATACCGCTAGCCGAGGCTCTTGCTGGAACATCGGCAAGGCCCTGCGCCCCACCATTGCCATTGGCCGATATCGGTTGAGCTTCACCCATTGGTTCGGCTTGACAGATTCTGCAATTAGACTTAGTCTAAGTGAAGACAGAGTACGGGAGGAAGTCAATGCCGATGTCAGCGGCGGAAGTAATGTTAGTTTCGCGGGGCGTGAAGCCCACTGCTCAACGAGTTGTCATTACTGAGTACATTCTTGGCACGCAGAGTCATCCCACTGCCGAGCAGGTGCTCGATGCCGTAGCTGAGGCGCTTCCGGTAGCTTTGTCTCGAGCCACCGTCTACAACACGCTCAAGACGCTGGTTGATGCCGGTGTCATCCAAGAGGTCTATACCGAACCAGGACGAGCGCGTTACGACGCGAATATCGATGAACATCATCATTTTGTTGATGTGAAAACTGGAAGGATTATGGACATCCCCTCACAGATGGTGCCCGAGCTCACCAAACAGCTTGGTACTAAGTTCAAAGTCCACAATTACACCGTTACGTTCTACGGCGAAATTGAAGAAGAGAAGTAAACCCTGAAGTTCAACCAATTCGGGTTCAATTTTTTCCAAAATCCTTAGTCAACCGCACGTCGGTTGTATTCCTTATGAGGGCGCGTCGCGACGCACCCCCACAGCCACCCCTATTAGGCTCGTCCCCTCACGATGCCCCGTTCCGTGTCGAAGAGTTTTCCGAGATCGACAAAGTTTCCATCAAGTATTCAATCCAAGGAGGTTCGCATGCATCATATCGGTCACGACACAAAAACATTCAAGAACTTAGAGGCTGCGTTTGCAGGAGAATCAATGGCGAATCGCAAGTACTTGTACTTCGCAAAATTGGCTCGCCAGCTGGGTAATGAAGAAATCGCCAGACTCTTTGAGGAGACCGCGCACCAGGAAACCGGGCATGCGTTCAGTCATTTAGAGCTGATGTATCCAACATCTGAACTCACGGTCGAAAAAATTCTGGAAATTGCCATCGAAGGTGAGCTCTACGAAACGAATACAATGTATCCGGATTTCGAGCGCACGGCCAGAGAAGAAGGGCAACCTGGGGCGGTAGAGGAGTTTCAAGAGCAAGGCGCTGAATCCGCTGAGCATGCCAAGATTTTTGAGCAGGCAGCAAAACGCTTTAAGGCGCTCACTCTCGTGGAGGCCTTCCACGCGCGCAAATATCAGCAGGCGCTCGAACATGTGAATGCTGAAAGCGAATCAGGGGCGGCCTGACAAAATGACTTCTATGTTCTAAGATTACCCGGCAGGTTAGCTAATGGACGGGATAGTACAGCTAACTTTGTAGAGCACTTGGAGCAAGTGAGATAGTCTCGCTTCCAAGAAACAGATTGCACGGGGATAGATTATGCGCATTCAACGGCTGATCATCGGTTTGCTGATATTACTCGGTTCTGCATCGGGCATTGCAGCACATTGTGCAAGCACCGATAAGCCTTTGAAAGTAGGGTTCGTCATGGTCGGTCCTGCTACCGATTATGGATACAATCACGCTCATAATCTAGGGCGTCTTTATTTGCAATCGCATCTTCCGAATATCCAAACAACTGTCGCCGAGAATATTCCGGAAAGCGCAGAAGTCGAGCGAGTGATGGAAAAAATGATTTCTCAGGGGAATCGCCTCATTTTTTCAACTTCCTATGGCTACTTGGAACCCGCAGAGCGAGTAGCCAAACGCCATCCGGAAGTAACTTTTATGCAAACGTGGCGTCCTTCGAAGCTCAAAAATATGGGTTGCTATGCCGCCTATCAATACGAACCACTTTATGCAGTTGGTGTGGTGGCGGGTAAAATGACCAAGAAGAACAGTATTGGATTCGTTTGCGCACACCCGGTCCCGTTACTAATTCAGAATATCAATGCTTTTACGCTAGGAGCCCGATCGGTCAACCCGAAAGTCAAAGTGCGCGTCGTTTGGACAAACTCCTGGTCAGATCCTGCCACTGAGGCCGAAGCAACCAAAGGACTAATTGACTCCGGCGTCGATATGCTCGGATGTGTCTTGGATAGCCCACTAACCGTGGCAAAGACAGCAGAGAAGAATCACATAATGTTTTTCGGTACGCAAGCAGATCTGCATGAGATTGCACCAAATTACTGGCTAACCGGATCACGTTTCAATTGGGATAGGACGTATTTCAATATCGCAAAGGCCGTTCAGGATCGAACGTGGAAGCCAACAGCTCAAATGCTGGGCATGAAAGAGGGCGCCGTCGAATTGTGTTCCTTCGGTAAACTTGTTCCAACAGCCTTGCAAAAGCAGGCCACTGCTAGCGCTGAACAAGTCAAACAGGGTAAGAAGATAATTTTTCTTGGGCCGCTCAAGGATAGAGAAGGAAAACATCGCCTGGCAGCCGGTCAGGCAGCAGATCCAAAATTGATGTCTGAAATGAACTGGTTCGTTGAAGGCGTCGATGGCACTTTACCGAAACGCTAGAAAGGAACTGATGCTACATCGGGAACGGTAGCATTAGCTGCCCTTTTTTGCCAACGTCATAACCGCCCGATTGCACTTCTTCCAGCGAGCCGAGGTGTGCGAAATAGAGCCATCCGACCGCTTTGGCGCCGGTAATTTGTTCGAGATCTGAGACGTATTCGATTACCTGTTTGCTGTGCTCGTTGATCTTGTTGGCGACATCAGATACTGCAATTCGGTCAGTTTTGAAATCTACAACGTGCCAGGCATCGTGTGCATCTTGGAAGATCAAATCGGGACGTTTGTCGCTGACAATATTGTCCTTCACTAGCATGTAAGACACTTCCGGCAGCACTCGTCGCGCTCCTTGTAGCATTTCCGCTAAGCGACTATTGCGCCTAAATAACTCCAGCAACTGATCTACTTCTCTTACCAGTCTTGCCCTTACGTCTTTGTCGACTATGCCGATTCCCGGTGCCAAGGCCATTGTTTCCAAAGTAGTCGTGTTCGGCAGATTCAGGCGCAAGCAATAGTGCTGCATTGCCGCGTGAAAGAGGTTACCGACAATAACCGGGTGAAGGTCGTCAGCCGTGTTGGTAGCGGTGATTCTGCGCAACGACTGCCAATTAACAGCAGCTTCCCTTTGTGCGCCAGCTACGTCGACAGCTCCCATCAGATCAAATCCGACTGCCTCATGGAGGTTGCGCAAACCGTCTTTATTTAGTAGTCGACCGGCAAGCCCATTGGTCTCTAATTCCCAACCCTCGATACCTTCTCTATCGAAGGACCGTGAGACAAAGTGTTCTCCGTCTGTAAGCGGTGCCCGCCGAGTCAGGTCCTCACAATCGGTATCTATTCCGGCAGCCTGAGTTAGCCAGTAGCGGAACGACAGGTCGTTGCGTGTTCCGCGCTCCACGAACATGGCAAGGAAATCGCGGGCGCGTGTCATGGCGACGTAGAGAAGCCGCTTCTTTTCTTCGGCATCCATCTCGCAAGTTAACACGGTAGCGGCCCGGTGGAACGATGGTCGTGGATCGTCCTTCGAGCGGCTGGTGTCTAATGCCACTCCGAACTCCCGATGCACGAGCAGTTTCGGCGATGCCATATGAACTTTGCGACCCATCACCGGCAATATCACTGCCGGAAATTCCAGTCCTTTGGACTTGTGAATTGTCATCAATTTCACAGCCGCTTCGGAACTGAGGGGCGCATCCGTGTGACTGTTGACGCCCAATTCGCGCATCGTTTCCAATGCCAGAAGGAAGTCGGCAACGCTCAGGTGGCTGTATTCGCCGACAAAGCCAGCCATCTTCCAGGCATTTCGCGACTTCTGTTTTCCATTGGGTAAAGAAAGAAGGATCACATCGTAACTGGTGATGGTGATGATTTTTCGAATCAGTTCGCTCAAGGAGGAATTTTCCGACTCTTTCTTTAGCCTGCGCAATACTGCCAGCGGTTTGTGTAAGGTCTCGAAGCCAGGCTGCTTAACGGCCCATTGGAGCGAGCGCCACAAACTACCGTTGGCTTCGGTGTACATGCGATGCAGGATACCGTCGTTGATTCCGAAGAATGGCGATCGCAGCACACCAAGTAATGCATGGCTATCCTCCGGGCACTCAATCCAACGGAGCATGTTCTCCACGTCGTAAACTTCCTGCCGGTGCAAGAAGCCGCTTCCAGCAAAGGTTACGTAAGGAATTTCCGCGTCGGCGAGCGCGGCTTCAATTATGCCAAAGTCACCATTTGTCTGAACAAGAACTGCAAAATCGCCGAAGCCGATTTTTCTAGTGGAGCCGATTTCTTTGTCGAAGATCTCAACTTCGCTTGCGATCTTCTCAAGTATCCAGGCAGCAATCGCGCGCGATTCATACGAGCGGGCCACCTCAGTTTGACGCTTTTCTTCGGGGTCGCTGCAGTCATATAGAACGACTTCGATACGCGACGCCTCACTAGTATCTTTCCGCGACGGAATTAATGCCTGGTGTCGCGCTTTGTGTCCATCAGATACTTTTTCTTCGCGGCTAAAATAGAAGCCAAAGAAGCGATTGACAAAGTCGACAATGGACGGATGGCTGCGGAAAGAGTAGCTGAGATTCAACTGCTGACTGGCGCCTGCCAGCCCGTGGGAACCGTCAGCCATAAGCTTCTTCCATTGATTGAAAGTTGAAACGTCGGCGCCCTGGAATTTATAGATAGACTGTTTGTCATCCCCAATCAGAAACAATCGCGCTTTGGATCCGCACAAACAAGAAAGTAGCTCCGCCTGAGTGTGGTTTGTGTCCTGAAACTCATCCACCAGTAAGGCGCGAATGCGCTCGCCCATCTGCTTGCGGGCAATAGAACCTGGCTCAGTGACTAACTTGTGTGTGCGCGCAATCAAGTCGTTGTAGTCAGCTTTTTGCGAATTGGATTTCAGCGTTTCATAGTGACAAATGGCGTCGTCAATCAATCCGAGCAAGGCGAAAAGTAAGTCAATTGCATGTTCGTCTCTTTCGGTGACGGCATCTGGGGTGCGCTCAATCATATCTTTGGCGCTGTTTCGAACGGCGGAAATAACATGGCGTAATTCCTTGCCTTTCGGACCACCAGAGTTGCCAGCTGATGGCTGTTCAGCCAGCTCTTTAACCAATTGAAAGAGTTGATCGACTGTGTCTGGTTCCAGTGCCCCATTTGATAACTGAGCAATGCTCTGCGCCAGCCGTAAAGCATCAACTCGCCTCGTTTCCAGATTGTTTTCGCGATCGTGCCATGGATTATCGAACAAATATTGAACGTTAGTTTTGAACTCCCGGTCCTGGCAAAATTCTTTGATTGCACTTGCTT
>JADYXS010000707.1 GCA_021772155.1 Candidatus Obscuribacter sp. | reverse complement strand
CAGTGGTATAACTTTCGGCGTATAGGCGTGGGGCAGGGCATGGATCTCGTCGGATTCGGGCAACTATCTGGAGAATCGTTCGAGATTATCGAGCCACTTGGGTGTGGATCTTCCGGCACTGTCTATAAAGCTAGACACCTCGGGCTGGACCGCTTTGTGGCTCTGAAAGTCCTTAAGCAAACGGATGCAGTGTCTCTTGCTCGCTTTCACAGAGAAGCGCAGATACTAGCCCAGTTAAAGCACAAGAACATTTGCCAGTGCTTTCAGTTCGGCGTCGAGAAGGGAATCCCCTTTATGGCTCTGGAGCTGATTGAAGCCCCTACGTTGCGCAATATCATGACCGGCAAACAACTAGACTGGCGCCAAAGTTCAGAAATCGGAATTCAGGTGTGCGCTGGATTGCAGGCAGCTCACGAACAGGGAGTTATCCACCGCGACATAAAGCCCGACAACATAATGCTAATGCCGGATGGCACGGCAAAAATCCTTGATTTCGGATTGTCCGGTTTCGATTCAGAAGGTGCGCAGAAACTGACACAGGCGCACGTGACCTTGGGTACGCCGCCGTATATGAGCCCTGAGCAATGCACCGCTGGACACCTTGATCAGCGTTCGGACATTTATGCCCTGGGCTGTTCGTTGTTTGAGTGTGTCGCTGGCATACCGCCCTTTTCCGGGGACACGATCGCCAGCGTAATGCTGAAACAGGAAAGCCAGCTGCCACCACCTTTGGAAGACTATGCCTCGGTGCCACCGGGATATGAATTCATCATTCGGAAGGCTTTAAGTAAAGACCCAAATCTTCGCTATCAATCAGCCAAAGACTTCGGCTTAGCACTAAGCGATTTGTTGGACGATCCTGACGCGCCAGTGCCAATACTGAAACCCGTTTCAGACCTTTCATGGAGGCAACTTTTCGGATACGCTATTCCCTCTGCCGCAGCCGTCATGCTGATCTGCGGATTTGCTTTAGTCTTTCGTCCAGCATCAAAAATGCCGGAACCCGAAACGGAAGAATCCAGAAGTGGCGTGGTGAAAGGATCCAAGCGGAATCTAGCTAAGGTGTCTAGCTTGTATGCGGAGGACGGTGGTCACGGCAAAGAGCGAGCTCGTGATCTGCTTAAAGAAACTATCTTAGCTGAGGAGGTTCAAGCCCATCCAGACAGCGGTCTTTTGTACGACGCTTACTTGGGTAGCGTTACCGTATTAGATCCTCCTGCCGCTGAGCCCTATCTTCGCAAAGCGGTAGCGATGGGCCGAAGGGAGGGAGCCTCAAAAGCGATGAAGGCGCTATGGGCGTTATGTCTCACTCTGGCAAGGCAGGGAAAGGATCCGGAGGCGCTCCTGCACGAGTTGTTCTTGCTTGCCACAAAAGCAGGTAACCGCAGCTATGCGGGGAGGGCTGATGGAGAACTTTGCGGTCAATACATGAAGCAAGGGCGGCTTAAGGAGGCAGAAAGTCGCGGAATCAGTGCTTGCAACTATCTTGTTGATTCTATTGACGCATCTGACGGAAATATGTACGGCCAAACCATAGCCAGGTTAATCACGCTGCACACCGAAACAGCACGAAAAGTGACCGAGCAACATCTTTCCATGCTGTCCGACGCTCAAGCACAGTGGGTCATGCTGTTTCTGATTGATCATGCTATCGTCGCTGAGGAATCCGCGACTTACTTGCAGTGTCTTGATGGTTTGGGCAAAATCCACCAGAAAACTGGCCTCTCGCCAGACACAGCACTACGCCAGCGACTTCTTGGGGTTGCTGGAATCCTCAATTCAAAAAATCTTGCGTTGCAGCACAAAATCATTCTGTCCTTAGCGAAAATCATCCCGCGAGATGAAATGATGTGGATGGAAATGAGCGAGGCCTTGTACCTTTTAGCTCACCAAGATGTTGCCGCCGCCGAGCAAGTGGTCGAGAAGTGTCAGCAGCGATTTCAACAGAAGAAAGACTGGCCGCACTGTTACCAGGCTTATCTCGATAGACTTTTCGGAGCTTTATCGAATGACAAATCCAAACTGCAGGCTCTGCTGCCACGTTACGACGCTAATCTACCCCGCTTGCGTAAGGCTTGCGGTTCCGAAAGCACAGAGTATGCGATGGCGCTGTGGATCAGAGCTCGGCTGAATAGAGATTTGAACAATATGGATGCGGCGTGGCATGATTTTGACGCTTTAGAGGCGATCGTTTCCGCCTCCAAGAAACCAATGGGGTTGCTCGAATTGGACTACATCCGCAAATACAAAGCGCTGGCAGATACAGGACGTCACTGAACAATTACACATACCTGGGTCCAGAGAAGCCCCCTATAGTGAAGGGGAGCTTGGTTGGTTCAGCAAATGCCTTTCAGTGAGCAAGCGATTATTAAATTCGAGCACGGCTTGATCAGTCGCGGCTATGGCGATAAGACTCGTCAGTCGTACAGGCACCTGGTCGGAAAATTCTTGGGCTTTGTGAATGACAGGTTCCCAGACTGGAAGCCGTTTACCGATAATGGAAGCGATAAACTAGTAGTTGAAACCTACAATCGCTATATGCGGGAAGAAGAACAGAAAAAACCTGCCAGCACCAATGCCGCGCTGTCTGCGGTGGCAAGGTTCTTCTCTATCCAAGGGCATAGTCGCCACTTTAAGCTACAGCAAGCACCAGTATGTGCTCGTCCAGACCGCCTGTCCGATGAACAGCTTCAGCAGCTCCTGGACTTGTTGCCGGATTGTTCGGTTAAGCATCAGTGTATCGTCACGCTGTTTCTTACGGCAGGACTGCGCCCACAAGAGCTGCGTGGCTTAGAAATTTCAGACTTAGAAATTGAAAAAAATCGCATCCAGATCCGCCAGCCAGAGTCCCAACGCTTCATACCGTTGACGGATGCTAGCTGCCAGATCCTGCGTACATGGCTTTTGGAGCGCGAGAAAATTGCTGTCCAAACAACCGCTGTATTCGTCAACTCCAATGGACTTGCCATAAGCAGCGCTGGGTTGGACTTCATCGTCAAAACGGTCGGGCAGCGAGCGAGAATTTTTCTGTCTGCACGGATTCTTCGTAACACCTATATCAAGTGGCTATTGAACAGCGGACAAGATCTGCTGTCTGTCGTTGAATTAGCCGGATTGAAGAATGTTGCTTCAATCTGGCACCACGTTAGCGACTAGCCGTTGCCGCTATGCGATGCAGCCAAAGCCAAAGGCAGTAACGCGATAAGAAACTTCAATAATTCAATCCAAAACAGCCTGACGAGATCGCCACACCCGAATGAGGCTGCCTGTAATCCTCAGGTGACGCGTTGACTCGCTGCTGGTAGTTGTACCAGGCACTGTCATATCAGCCAGTCAGCGGCAGTTCGGACAGCGCAAATCAGCAGATTCTGGCTTTGGGCGAAATTAGCGATAACCGTTACTAGTGGATCAAATATTGTTTGCCATGCACTGACGTTCTCACTCTAATACCGCTGCGCTAGCGTAGCAATCGCACAGAATTAGGCACTTTGCCATTTTCTGAAGCACTTGAATTGTCTAGGGTTAGATCATGTTTCAGTTTCCTCTATAACACCCGGTGCCCTCCACCTTTAAGTCAATAGATAAGCGCTGTCGCAAGTATTTCGTTAGTCCATTGGTGGACCGAGAACTTGCCGGGCAGACGGGTGTTTCATGAAAGGAGGAACGCGATGATTGGGATCATTTTCTTGCTGCTCTGGTTTGTCTACATGATTACCCGCGATAATGTCAGCGACTGAGCATTGCTTGGTCTAATTCTTCGCGATGGTGATTTCCTAGTTTTCCTTCTTCGAAATCTTCGTTGAAAGTGACATCGTCGTCGCGTCTGAACCTGCGCTATCTAGACTAGCGATAGTTCGCTACTAGTGGATCAAACAATCTCTGGCTGCACTTCGACGACGACTTCAAGGCGACGATTCGCCAGTATTCATCGTCGATGAGACGTACGACCAGCCGCAGGTCAAGGTGTAAGCAGTGCGGTTCGGAGTGCAAGAAGAAACCCGGCAACGTCGCTGGCGTTCCTTTCAACGCATACACCAAGGGCATTCCCGCGCAAGTTGATGGATTCTCCGTGCAAGTCGGTGCGACCAGCATAGGCGTCGCTCAGTCGCGGCTGTAAGCACGCGAGAAGCGACCGTTAGTAACTCAACCTCAACCGAAAATGTCGATGGGACGCTAGTTCAAGCGACCTATCCCTACTGAAGGAGAAGCGAAGTGGCCCTTACAGGCATGAGCCGGACTGAATACGCGGACATGATGAACAAGTTAATCAACGCCGAGCTTGCAAACGCCCGAGCCCTGGAGAAGGACGCAGTGTTCTGGGAAGACCAACTCGAGAAGGCGTCGCGAGGGCGGAATGTCGTCTCTTACGGCGTGTTCCATGACCTCTACGAGTACATTCCGGCGAACCCACGGCACGCGGGGAACTGCTCAATCCTCGCAAAGGACCGCCGGCGGAAACTCTCACAGAGTCAGGAAAAGCTAGCCATGCTGCGGGAGCAGCTGCAGGCTCACCTGGCTACTGGGAGCTTCGACCCCGAGGGCAAGAACCCTTCGCCCGAAGGGAAGGGCGCGCCTCCGCGTGCGGTGTTCATTGGTTTCGCTTTCCTCATAGTAGCCGCTATCGCGGTTGTACTCGGATGCCTGATCCTATTGACCTGATCGGGCATCATTTCGGTGGTCGATGAGCGCTGCCACCGTCGGTGGTGCTAGCCGGAGCACTGGTTCCTGACGTTCTTCATCGGCGTTTTAGGTAATGTCGCCGCCTAGACCCTGCAGTGTCTGCCGCGTAATCAGCGACTGACTTGCTGTCGGCTGTGTCAGCCGACAGCGTTCGTGGTCAATTCCCTCTGCAACCCAAGGTTGTCTGATGAACAGCGTTTACCTTCTCGTGCCGGTGGCATTCATGGCGTTTGCTTCCCTAATCATCCTCGCGCTGCTGCTGCCGGAGTTTAACCTGCGGCGTTTGCGCGCTGCTCGCTGCCGTGTCGAGGCGTTGGAGAAGGAGAACAAGGAGCAGGCTGAGCGGCTGGCACGCAGTGGAAGCGACTGAACAGCGCTCATCAAAACTGAGCGGAGCCAAGCTTCCTATCCTCATGGGTGAAAACATCCCATAATCGGCCGCCTGAAGCCAGGTTCGGCAAGGCTCTGCGAATCGACGGGTGGTGAAGTACACCGCCCAGGTGTCCACATACCTCTAACCAATGAAAGAACGCATGCAAAAGTCAAATCACGTTCGGCAGCTCGCTTTCGCGCTGCTGATTCTCGGCGGTGTCCTGGTCCTGGCGGCGAGCAAAGGGTCGGCCGATATCCGCGGTAAGGATGGTGCAACGATCCACGCCAAGAGTGGCTCTAAGGTCATTGCAGACAAGGGCGTGACCGTTTACGCGGAAGGAAATTCCCAGGTCACAGCTAACGCCGGTTCAATCGTGCACGCCCACGACAAGTCACTCGTCACGGTGAATGGTGCTGCAACTGTTCATGCTGAAGGGGGCTGCATCATCCATCTGAATGCCGATTCAAGCGTGAACGCACTGAGCGGACCCACCGTTCATTACTGCGAAGGAGCAAGTCTCCTTGCCTTTGGCACCGGCATCAAGACTTACAAGGACTCAGTCGTGGAGGCGAAGAAGGGCTCCGTCATCGAGGCTTTCTCCGGAGCCACCGTCTACGCTTGCGACGGCTCCAAAGTCACGGCCAAGTCTGGATCTACGGTGTACGCCACCGCCAGCGCTGACATTGATGCCGAGAAGGGGTCGACTGTCAATGCCGTTGCCTCCGAGGACGATTTTCCTTCCCGTACCACGTTCGCGCAGAAGCTGCCCGGGCTGATTTCAGGAAGGTGGCTGAACGAAGACAAAGCAGGAAACCCAAGTCGAATCACCGTGGTCTTTGGTAGAGGCACGCAGTACGATCGGTTCGCTTTTTACCCGGCCAGAGGATCTGGGTGGGGGGACATTAGCACCGTCGACCACGGCAGCTACAAGTTGGACGGCAGAAACGTTTCAATCGATGGGGCGCCCGAAGGCACCATAACAAAAGTCACCAAGGACGCGCTGCACTGGACTTCGCGTTTCGGTGTCACCACCAAATACAAGCGCATCGCATCCGAGCCTAACGATTGATTGTTGGGCTCAACCTACGGCTTCGCGTCGGTCACCGCATGTCGAAGCCGCCTTCAAGGAGATATTCATGTCGCGACGTTCCCCGTACTTGCAAGCAATGTACACGGCTCTTCTGCGTGCAGTCTGCAACGGCGGGCTCTGCGCGCTCATCCTGGCGCTTACCGCGCCGCTCCTGTTTCTTGGCTGGGCGGTGCCGGTCGGTTGTGTCGGTTTGGTGGCCTTCATCCTGGGTCTGTGGGGAGAAATCTGCGTAATTCAGGCCGTGATCCCGCGGCAGGTTTATTCCTGAAGGGTGCCAGCAAGGTCCGTGACGAACAATCCGTTTCACCAGTGGCTGTCGGCTCCGTTGAGCCGATGGCGGGTTCACCTTTCCGCGCTGAAAAACCAATAACTCTCTTTCTCTGGAGGCTAACGATGGACTTGAATACGTATTCCGGGTTGCTGCTGAGTCTTGCAGTGACGATCTCACTGCTTGCGAACGGGGCCGCCAAGATGCTGGGATACAGGAATTCGCTGCTCTATGGGCTGATTCTCGCTGTCATCGCGGGGGTTTTCTGTACGATGGGCACGTGTGGACTGCCTCTGGCAGAGTCACGGAGAGACATCGACAAGAATCTGCTGGTCAATCTGGCATTCGGTCTGGGCTGTCTCAGTGGGCTGGTTTCCGTTTTCCAAAGCCAAGATCAGGAGCCAGCATGACCCCGTTCATCCCCAATACCGATCACCACTTCCTCCGTGATGCGACGGAGGCCCACAACCGGCTTGCGGAGAAGGTGAAAGTGCTGACAGGCAAGCAGCTTCTTGCACAGGAGGCGTATCGCAGCGTCTATGCTGTGTACAATAAGCTGCTTGCCTCGCGTCGCTGTCCGCATGGGTTGGAGGTTGAAGAGAGTGGGCGCATGGTGTTTCGGTCGCCGAAACAGTTGGGCCTACCTGACGACGGTCAACTCGCGTACGCGTATTGTGACCTGGCCGTCAGGATCAGTGAGGTGTACGTTGCCTACGGCGACCTGAACTCCGAGTATCTGGACACCGCTCGCTGCGTTCGCCGACTCAGCCTGGAGGCCCGCTGGGACCGCGATGTGGATTCTGGGCGTGCGGTGACGTATACATACCAGCAGTGGATCTTGCTGCGACACAATCTGATTGTGCTTTCCGACGATATCCGCGAAGCAACCGCGTTGGTATTAAACGCCATGGACTCCGTCAACGAGATCAATCGATTCTCCCGCGGATACAATCCCATCTCGATGTTGTTTGCAAAACGCTTTCCGAAGTTCGCTGATCCCGAGTGGGTCTCTAATACGAAGAAGGAATTCGGACTGACCGACCCCGAGATCCGGCCGATGAAGGGCTGTGTGTAGTTCTCCAAGCAATAACACAGGAGGAACAGTCATGACCGGGATAAACCGACAGGACGACAGCGCGGTTCCTAAGAGTGCCGCCAATGCCGACACGCCGGTCGGCATTCTGGACTCCGCATACAGGGGCAGCTTCTTTGACGCACCCAAAGGCAGTGTCTTCCACGCGCACGGCGGTGGGGGCGTCAACGCACACAATGGCAGCACCATCCGTGCGTGGAACGGTACCACTGTCCATGCATACATCGACAGCATCGTTTACGCACACATCGACAGCATCATTCACGCCTATGGTGGCAGTCTCATTCACGCCTACAGCGGTAGCATCGTTCACGCGTGCAATGGCAGCACCGCGCATGCCAAACCCGGCAGCACCGTTCATGCCCATGCTGGCAGTATCGTTCATGCCTATGCTGGCAGTACCGTTCATGCCTGTGCTGGCAGCATCGTTCATGCCCGTCCTGGCAGCACTGTTCATGCCGAACCCGGCAGCACTCTCCAGGTCCATGCTGGCTGCACCGTTTATATCCACGTTGGCAGCACCCACTGAACTTGGGGCAGGCTGTCTGCGCAAGAGCGGTCAATCGGCCGCTCTTGTTGCCGCTGCAACATGGCGGGTTCCGCTGTAGGTTCAGTCACTTCGCGCTGAACCTGTTCCTCAACCATCCAACTTACGGAGTTCACTCATGTCGATTCTTGCTCTTGTCGCGATTGGCTACTTCGCCGGTCTCTGCGGCAGTATTCTCGGTGGTCTTTTCGACCTTGCGCGCTTGCGCGCCGATGACGGCGCCGACCGCTCGCGCGACTCAGGCGGTCTTCTGCTGGTTATCTGCATCGTCGTGCTCTACAAGATCTTTACCCACAAGGTCCTGCAAAGCGTGAAGGTGCTGGTGGCCATAGGCGCTGTCTGGGGCTTTCACGGTAACATCCACGCGGTGCACTGCACCGTGGGCACGTGCTTCTTGACCGGCTTCGCATTCATGGTTTACCTGCCGGCGCTGGCCGCAACGTGGAAGCGACTGTCCACGTGGTGGAAGAAGGCACGGCAGAAGGGCTGATTAGCCCCCATCACTATGTGCGGTGCCACACGGTGCGCGGCGCTGCAATCGCGTGTGGGGATCGTCTGTACGATGGGCACGTGTGGACTGGCTCTGGCAGAGTCACGGAGGGACCAAGACAAAGATCTGCTGGTCAATCTGGCATTCGGTCTGGGCTGTTTCAGCGGGCTGTTTTCCGTTCTCCAGGGACGGGTCAAGCACGGCTGGCTCAAATGACCGCAGATGGACGCTCTATCTCTGCGGAGATCCGGCCGATGAAGGGCTGCATGTAGCCGCTCTGCTTCTCTCAACACGACAGCAAATTCATGTACATCTTCACCGGAGACTGATTGCGCTGAATGTGGTGCAAAAGTCTCGGTTTCATTCGTCCGTCCAAACACCACTTTTCTCTGGATGCCAACTATGGACGTGTTTACCTTATTCGGGTTGATCCTTGTCATTGCGGCGACGGTCTCCCTGTCTTTGAACGGGGCCGCCAAAATGCTGGGATTCGGCAGTTCGCTGCGCTTTGGGCTGTTTCTCGCTGTCATCACGGGGACTATGTTTACGATGTTCACCTGGGGAATGGACTTGGTCGAGTTATGCGACCAAATTCTGCTGCTCCATCTGGCAGTCGGTTCGGGCTGTTTCAGCGGTCTGGTTTCCGTTAACCGGGGAAGGGAGATTCAGCACGGGGAGGGCTCTAAGTGACCAGACCCTCAGATCGTAGTCGTGCATCTGTCCGTGCAAACATCGAGCCTATCGCCGCGTACACGCTGAACTGCTAATGGGATTCTTTGTCCTGGGATTCTCTATGCACCAAGGTCTGTAATCTGGCTGACCTTCAACAGCCACTCTCAGTTTCGCCATTGGCGGTCGGCTCTGTTAAGCCGATGGCCTGGCTCATTACACAAAGGGGCAAGCTATGCTCATGCTGATTTCTCTTTTCACGGGTCTCGTTCTGGCTTATCTGGCTTATGTGGTGGCCGGGGTTGAAAGCGGCAGGCTGAAGCTGCCGCGGGGACAGATGATGATTCAAGGCACTCTGGGATTCGCGTCTGCGCTGGTGGCATTCATGCTGGGTAGTGTTACCCAGGGACCCGGCCGCTCCGCTTCTTTCGATGCTGGCTTCGGGTACCACGTGCTCGAACTGGTCACGATCATGATGGTGCTTGGAGTTATGGCGCTGAGCGGCGTTTCCATCCATTACGCTACCTCGAAGGACGGATCGGGAGGCTGAAGCCTGCGCGCTTAACTGACCTTCCAGGCTGAGCGCGCAGTCTTCAGCCGTTTCATCAAGACGCCGCCACCTTTGAAATGAGGTGGCAGTGGCTTTGCTGTCAAATTTCATGTCTGCAAGGAGCAAGCGCATGGCAGGCTGTCGAGATTCTCGCTGCTTCTCATTGCAACCGTTGGCTACTTCGCTGGTGGTGCGGTAATTTCCAAACAAGTGCCGCACAAATCAGTCGCAAGACCGTTGGCATCACCGAGTTCGCACGACCGGCTGATCTGTGTCCGAACCGGCCACGACCTTTCTGAGAGGTGGTGGCTTACATTCTTCCGAAGGAGAAAAGCCATGAGATGTCTTTTTTATCTCGCTTTCGCTATGGTTGTGTTCGTATTCATTCTGCTCGGCATTGGATGCCATGCAGATGGGCCGCGCACCAATTCTGACAAACGCGATGCGCGCATGGAGACGTGGTCGCTGCACTGCAATACAGAGCGAGCGGACGAATGGTCCGACGACTGCCTGACGATCCTCTATGCCGTCGAGGAGAAGCGACAGGTGCTGACGGCGCGAATTCTGGACGATCAGCTCAGCGCGGACGTGCACGACGATCTCAAGGTTCAACGTGCTCAGGTCTTAAAGCAAGGGCAAGACGAGGTCGACAAACTCCAGTGCGTCGTGCGGAGTTACGAGTCGCTGATCGCGGTGACCAAGGAGCGGCTCGAACAGCTTAAGTTTGACCCGACCAACGATCATGATGCGATCGCGCTGGACCGCGTGCGTCAGGCGGAGAGCAAACTCACAACTGTCAAGTTGCAGGAGAAGATCGTGATGGACGCCTGGCAGCAATACTTGCAGGGCAAGCTGCTGCGTGAGAAGAAGGGACCTGACAGTCAGCGCAAGAAAAACAGCTGCCGTATCGAGCGGTAGCTTGTGAACCGCTCAAGTCAGGTCAAAAAACCCGGTGAATCAGGTGCGCATTATGCGCACCTGATTCATCTTTAACAACCAAGGAACATCATGCACCCGTCAAATTGTCGCCGCCGAGGCGCTTTCACCTTGCTAATTCTCTGCAGCATTCCGCTTCTGGTGCTAGGCGAAAGCGTGGCTGCCATTCGCGCGAAAGATGGGTCTACCGCTCACGCCCAGCGCGGCTCCCGGGTGATTGCCGAGAAGGGGTCGACCGTACATGCCGAGGATGGCTCCAGTGTCACCGCCAACGCAGGTTCGATCGTGCACGCTGAGGCCGGCTCATATGTCGAGGTAAAGGGTTGTGCATCTGTTCATGCACAATCGGGCTCCTTCATTCATCTGTACGCTGGCTCCAGCGTCAACGCGCGCAGTGGACCCACGGTGCATTACACCGATGGCGCAACACTTCTGGCATGGAGTGCCGACATCGAGACCTTCAAAGATTCTGTCGTTGAGGCAAAGAAGGGCTCGGTGGTCGCGGCATCCACAGGAGCTACTGTCTACGCCTGCAACGGCTCCAAGGTCATTGCCAAGTCAGGGTCTGTTGTCTACGCGATGCCGGACGCAGAGGTGGAAACAGAGCGCGGGTCAACTGTCACAGCTGTCGCTTCGGACGAGAAGTTTCCTTCGCGCATCACCATCGAACAGAAGCTTTCTCACCTGATTGTGGGCCGCTACGTTTCGATCACGAGAAAGATGGACAGGTCGTGACGACGCAATACGAATTCCTTGCCAGCGGTAAATGCATCCTTGCAATTGTGCACCAACCGACTGCAGGCACCGCCGAGTTGAAGCATCCGATCAGCTATGAAGAAGGAACCTACAAGCTCGATGGGCTAACTCTGACCATCAAGAAGGCCGAAGTGCATACGATCATCAAGGTCAGCAAGAGCGAACTCCAGTGGACGTCAGCCGATGGAAGCACCAGCAAATTCAGCCGCTCGGAGATTTCCAACGTTCCCAAGAAACGGTAGACCTCTGCCGCCCGGTCTTTCAAGGGCGCAATCGTTAGAACCAGTGTTACGGAGACATTGTGAAACCATACGAGTATCTTGATTCCCTGCCGCTTACTCTCAATGAGCGGCAGTTGCTGATCCGGTCCGGCTACGCTTCGGCCGAGCAACTGCTCATGGAGATCCGCCTGCATGGTGATGCATACGTGACCTTGCTGGGTCGCGATAACCGGTTGGAGGTCATCCCGTTGCTGCGGGGCTTGCTGCCTGTCCCCTTGCTGCCGGTACCCGTGGAGGCGCACAAAGGCTGGGGGACCCGGCATCTTGGCGGCCTCGTGTCGGCCGTCGGGCCTGTGGTGGTGCTGTTGCTCTGCCTCTGGTTCGGCAGGGGTTGCTTGGCAGTTCGCTACTGATTATCGCCACTGCCTTCAAACGAGGTAGCCGTTCTAACACCTTTCCAGGATAACGAAATGTCTGTGACAAACGCACAGAATGACAGCTCCGTCCAAGCCAATGCTGGCGTCGCTAAGCGCGGCGTTCTTGCCCCCCGTGTGTAAATGGGCGTCTTCGACGCACACGTCAAAAGCATCGTTCACGCGCACGCCGGCAGTCTGGTCAACGCACACGCCGGCAGCAGCATTCATGCGTGGGATGGTAGCACCGTCCACGCCTGGGCGACCCAAGCAGAAATGACAACAGAGCCATTTGCAGAGCGCCAAGGAAGCCGCGCCTGTATCTGGTCCATCACCACGGGCAATGTCACTATCGCCCTTTCTTAAGGGAGTGACTGATGATTACCCGCAAGCCATTTGCGGCGCCTGCGTTCTTTCTGTTCCAAAACTCAAGTACCCCCAGCAATTTGTGGCGGGGCTGAGTGCGAAAGTAGTCTACGCCATGACCTCAGGGCGCGACGTCTTGCTCGTTTCGCTCGTTCATGGACCCGGCTGGATCGGCCGCATCATATTCGAGCCGCTGGCGCTTGCCACCTGTCGTGATCTCGAAGCCGAGGCCCTGATGCACCTGTCTGGGTTCGCGATGGCTCAAAGTTTTTCGGACAGCCGTGACACCGGCTACGGGAGCTATGACACTCAGCCGCTTGAGCATGCCCTTGCCGCAGTTCGCAAGCTCGTGGCGATCGGCGATACACGCACGGAGCGGACCATGGTGGCGGATCTGCGTATCCGAGCTAGGGCGTTCATTGCCGAGCGACGCTGCGACATCGAGCGCGTTGCGCAAGCGTTGCTTTGCGACAAGGCGATCGGTCGTCAGAGGCTGAAGCAGATTCTCGCAACCAATCAGTAACGGCCAATAACGTTAATGCCGTCGGCCGCGACCGGCTGCCGGCCTTTCGCAAATGCCTGGTGCCTGCCCCGCGTACGGGTTTGTGCCATCGTGAGGGGTGATGCCCGCATGCGCGCGCCCGGTATTGGAATTCGCGTGGACTCACGCAAATCTGCTCTCCGAAACGTTGTGCGCACCACCTGCGGTGATGCGTGCAGCCAGGCAAAGGACTACCTTAATTGCCCGTTGTCTAACCAATCACAACCAACCAAACGAAAGTGAATACCATGAGCATCCGCAACAAAAAGAACGGTGCCACCGGCAACGCTGGTGGCTTGCACTCGCCCGACATCCAGGAACTGGAATCGTATCGCCGCCAGAAGCTGCTCGACGACCGCAAGCGCCAGCTCGACGCACTGCCACAACCCAGTGATGCGGAGAAGTTGGAGAGGCTCTGGGCAGACGTCGGGACCCACTGCCAGACCTTCTTTTTCAGCCTCCCTGACTGCGGGCCCACCATCGAACAAATCAAGTCCGACATCGCTGGCCTCTGCATCATCGCTCAGGTGGGCAAATCCTACTGTGTCTCGATGCCGGCTAATGATGAGAGCCTGGGCAAGTTCAACCGGCTGTACGGCAATGTTCCGGATCCGGCAGCCGAGGACATGACGACCCTGGAGCAAGACGTCAATCAGAAGCTCTCCAAGGGGTTCTTCTCGCCGTCCACCGAGTAATTGACGACAACGGCGCAGAGTCGTACCGCCTAATGGTTTTCATCCACACAAGGTAGGAAACCAACGGAAACACTTCCGTCAATCGCCAAGCAATGCCGTCCTATGAACAGATTCAAATTCCCCAAACCCAAGGTGTACCTGTGAACATCGAATACGTTCTTCTACTCGTGGGATTCCTGCTCATGGGATTCGTCACGTGTCTGTCTGTGCTTGTTCCTCAGCTCAAGCAGACAACCCGGCGGTTGCAAGCCGCCCGCTCTTACATCGCATCGCTGGAGGCAGCACAGAAAGCCGTGGCGAATCCTGCGGAGGAGTCGAACTTCAGATACTGGGCGCAAGTTCCGGCGACGGTGAGTCGGTTCCGCGAGGAATTCGACACGTGGCGCTTCGCTCTGGATCGCTTCGCTCTTGATGCCCCGGGTCTGTCTTCCGTCGGTGATGTCCCGTTCGTCGGTATGCACGGCATGTGCGTTTTTCTGCGTAACATCAAGTTTCTCTGGAAGCACTTCGACGAAGACTTCAAGGCGACGATTCGCCAGTATTTCAACGTCAATGATGACTACGATCCGCCGCTGGTGAACGTGTGAGTGATGGAAACTCAACCCTAGCCTGCCGAGGACGATTCGCCGTTTTCCACTTTCTCACAATACAAGCAAAGGATTTTCCAATGTCGAGTTTCGCTGCAATCTTTGGCCTCGCCACCGAAGACAATGGGACCTTCCTTTTCGGACTGGTCGCCTTCACCATCGCCGCGGTGCCCTGCGCAATTCACGACATCTTCACCATTTGCGGCCGGTTCCGCGAGTTGAAAAACAGCAAAAGGAACTGAGCCTGTGGTAGCTCTGGGTTATTCATCACACCCGGTTCTAAGCCCGGGCGTTCATTAGCGAGCAACGCTGCGACATCGAGCGCGTTGCGCGAGAGTTGCTTTGCGACAGGATGCTCGGTCATCGGAGGCTGAAGCAGATGCTCGCAACCAATCAGTAGCGGTTAGAAAATTCCTCGCTTCATCGGCAAGATGTATTCAATGCCTGCTTGCCGAGGATGATTTTGCCGTTTTCCACTTGGAGCCATGTTGGCGTCCGAGTAAAACCCCTTCCAAGGAAAATGATATGCGTAGCAAACTGAAACTCACCTTCTATTCGATCGTGTTCGGAATCCTGTCGCTGGTGCTCATGACCGGCTGCTTCAACTCGAACGGTAAGACCTGGCACCCGTTCTGATCGCCGATGACGGCATTGCGAATCGTTGATGGCTGTGGAGTGTGCTACTTCTTGTGGCACACTCCACAGCTAGAACTCATGTTGCACCGGTGCGCTCTCCCACCAACTTCCAACCGAAGAAAGTAAGCTGTGAAAAGGTTTTTCTGTGCCCTCTGCCTCGCTCTCTTGCTGATTTCCATTTGTTGCAACAACGAGCAACAGCCCCCCGTCACCAAGCCGGCGACGACT
>JADYXS010000706.1 GCA_021772155.1 Candidatus Obscuribacter sp. | reverse complement strand
TATCGCCTGATAACAAGCAATAGTAAAATCTTGTCATTCCGTCTGCCTTGCCGAGCTTGAGTTCAATGTGCTGACTAAGACTAGAGGCTGCCTTACCTTCCACCAAAGAGCGCGTCATTTTTGCCAAGATTTGCATTCGAGCTGTCGCGGCAGTCGACTTGCCTTTATCTGACTCTTGGTTAGGCCGCTCTTTCTCTCGCTGTTTGACTAGCCGGTCGAATTCGTCAAACAGTTGGTCGAACAGCGCCGACTGCGAATTGACATCGCACAACTTGCCTTGGCTAATTGTTGTAGTTCGATTATGTTGTTGCTTTTCGTGATTCTTGTCGGTCGAAGCCTTCGCCTGTGTGTGGACACGCTCACCGAGGAACACCAAAATTATTAGCAAAGTGTTTCGGGTTAAGCTCTTCACGCCATCTCACTTCAATGTCCATATGTTCAGATTACCATAGGACCCGAATGATAATATGGGGGCATGTTGGCAGCCCCTATCGCTATTCCAATAAGCTTTGAGCATGACGGCTTCGCGTTGCTGAAGTCGGTCGTGCCGGATAATCAACTTTCAGAATTGGGTGAATTTATAGAAGCCAGCCGGAAGTCACATGGTTCTTCCGGCGCTCCTGGCCTGCGGCATTTGCTCAGGCGATGCGAGGCCGTGCGATCGTTTTCCGATTCTGCAGCTGTTCGGCAAATTGTGTCGGCAGTCCTTGGAACAGCCGCTAAACCAGTCAGGTCAATCTTATTTGATAAAACGCCGGAATCGAATTGGTACGTTACTTGGCACCAAGACCAGACGATCGCCGTTAATTCAAGAATTGAGGTGCCAGGCTTCGGACCTTGGTCCACCAAGGATGGCATATCTTGCACGTTCAGCCGCCGGTCGAGATCTTGGAGAACATGGTTTCCCTACGAATACATTTGGACGCTTGCTCGGACGAAAATGGGGCAATCAAATTTATTCCGGGTTCGCACCGCAACGGAATTATGGACCAAGGCGAAGTCTTGCAGTGGCGAAGTAAGGAGATATCTATGCGCTGCCCCGCTGAACGCGGTGACGTGATCATTATGCGGCCGCTTATCCTTCACAGTTCTTCGATGTCAGACGCGCCAGAGCATCGACGCGTTCTCCATTTGGAGTCTGCTGCTAGCGATCTTCCTGATGGCATGGATTGGGCGGAAGCCTAGCCTCAGACAATATTGGAGTGCGATTGCCTAATTAGGCAATTCGGAGGTCAAAGTAATTGTCCGTGATCACACCGCGTCAATTTGTTTGACTACACTCACGGAAGAGGCCGCGACGCCCCACTCACGTTTCTCGAAGGGGCGAAAGCCATTCTGCAGGGCTATTGCTTCTCGGGCAATCTCACTTACATCTTTCCATGACGACGTTGAGTCGGAAATATTGCGCGGCGAATCTCCTGGATGAACGAAACACTCGTGCGGTAATCCGGCTGGGCTTTTAATTTAGTTGCACAGATCGCACTCTGTTTGGTATCACCCTTCATCTGATAGGCCATACTAAGCCCGAGCAAGCTCAGAATCGAGGGCACCTCGGCCAATGACATTGCCTTTGTGAAGTCTTTGATGGCATCAGCTGGTCGTCCTAAACCCAAGAACGAGATTCCTCTACCCGTATAACAATCGGGAGAATAGGGCATTGCGGCAGCAGCCTGATCACTCTCCGTTCGTGCTTCGGCAAATTGACGACGCAATGACAGTTCGAAGCTGCGCAGGCAATGTGCATTGGGGACTTCCGCCGGAGCCGCGACCCTAACAGCCTTGTCGCAGTCTCGCAAAGCCTCGCTATGTCTTCCAGTCAGTATATAGACTTCGGCTCGCGCACAATAGCCAAAAGCATACTTATCATCGGTTGCAATAGCCCTAATCGCATCGGCCATTGCTTCTTTGTATCGCCCCGCTTCTGAATAGATAATTGCTCGCACCGAGTATGCGTAGGCTGAAGCAGGCATTGATGCAATAGCGTGGGTTACATCAGCCAAAGCATCATCAAATCGATGCACTTGTCCTCGAGAGACAGCCCTCTTCAAGAAGTATGCTGAATTGGCCGGAGCGAGTGCGATAGCCTTATCCCAATCCGCAATTGCCAGGATGTTTTTCGAGGTCGAGGCGTAGATCTGAGCTCTGGCATCATATGCCTGGTCCGACGCTGAGTCCAGCTCGATTGACTTATTAGCATCTAACAGCGCTTCAGTGAACCGGTTCAGGCAGGTATAGACAACTGCTCTTGCCCAATAAGCGCAAGCAAGTTGTGGATTAACTTGAAGGGCGTGGTTTTGATCCTCCAACGCCTTTTGTAGTTGATGCAGTTGGCAATAAGCAGCTCCCCTGGCTGTGTATGCTTCGGCAGATTGGTTCAGCACTAAGGCTTTGTTGTAACTCGCGATGGCATTGTCATATTCACCCAGACAATGCTGAGCATACCCTCGATTGAGGAGAGCACTGGAACAGTGCGGCAGCAACTCAATAGCTTTGTCAGCATCGGCAATGGCATCCTTGTAGTTGCCTCGGCAATAGTTCGCTTCACTGCGGCGACAATATGCTTCCCCGAGGGGCTCTTTATCTAGGTCTGCCGAGTGTTCGCCAATCATCTCGCTGGCTTCTTCTATCGCCTTGTTTAAATTCTTGTTGCACATTAAGATGTCGATTTTGGCCAATCGTGCCTCGGAATATTTGGGATCAAGTTCTAACGCTTTGTCATAATCGGCCAGCGCCGCATCAGACTTTCGCAATTCCGCAAGATTTTGCCCGCGTCTGTGGTAGAAGGTAGCCCGTTTTGGATTGAGTTCAATCATCTTATTGCAATCTGCGATAGCTAAATCGTACTTGTTCCTTCGGTAGTACGCATAAGCGCGATACCAGTATCCGTCAGTCGAGGAGGGACTAAGCTCTATGGATTTCGAGTAGTCCTCTATCGCCTTGTCATACTCCTTGAGGTGAGTGCAAGCTTGGCCTCTAGCAAGGTAGTAGCGAGAAAGTTGATCACTGTCTGCGGGCAGAGAAATAGCTTTTGACAGATCGTCGAACGCCTGTGGATATTTTTCTCGCAAGTGATGCACGTATGCACGGAGCGCATAATATTTTGAAGATTTGGGATCGATAGCGATTGCTTTGTCGAGATCTGCAATCGCCTTTTCGTAGTCCTTAGTCAGAGTATAAGTCTCGGCACGTCCATAATATGATTTTGCGTCACTTGGTGATAATGAAATTGCTTTGGTCGCATCGGCAATAGCCTGAGGATATTCCTTTCTAAATTCCTGTATGTTGGCGCGCATATTGTAATAACTCGAAGTTGTTGGATCGAGGGCAATGGCTCTGTTGATGTCTTCGAGCGCCTTCTCAAAATCTTTGATCCAGTGGTAAGTTCGTGCTCGCTCATAATACAGTTGGGCAGTATCTGGATCATTAGCTCGTGACAACGAAATGGCTTTCGTCATGTCATCGACTACTTCTGGATACTTCTTTGTCATTGCGCGTATTGCCGCTCGAAGTCTGTATGGGATTGGAGATCTTCGATCAAGGACAATGGCTCTGTCGACGTCCACAAGAGCAAGGTCGAAGTCCTGTCGCGACAGATGGACTGCGGCGCGCCGTAGGAGCGCAGTCTGATTGTTTGGATGTCGTTCTAGAAGGTGATTTAAAGCGACGAGTACGCTATCACGCTTCTCATTCACAGTCGGGTTAGTAGTGGAGTCATGTGCGGATTGTGCACGCAAGGGTGAGCATGCCATCATGACCAGCGCGATCCAAAGAAACGTGCAGGGATAAAAACTGCGTTTGAAATGAATGGCCTGGAGTATCGACTTCGTGGTCATGCCAAAGCCTCGATAAGTTCCCGCATTGTACGATCTAATTACAATCGGGTGGTCTGAAGTCGGCCCTCTGCGAGGGTATTGCCGGTGGGTCCGCTCCCCGAAAGGTTGTGGATTTTGGATTTTGTACTGGCGCCTCCGTTATGCCAGTGACTGTCCTTCAACATCCGCCAAGTCTTGCTACAAGACTCCCGAGTCAGGTAAATCCCTGAGAAATGAAATAATTAGTTCGCTTGGTTCACAGGTAGAAAACAGCTCAATAGGAATCGAGCCATCGAAATCGACTTCGGAGTAGACACATGCTGCGACCTCGTTTCGTTTCGATTGGAGATTCGCACTTGAAATTCGGCGAATGGCAAAACTGCTCAAATCAACGTCAACCTGCACAGAAGAATGCCAGCTTAGTGAGGAAAGATGAACAGCCTTCCTCCCTGGATCGACCAGAAATCGAAAATTTGGTCTTTGAAACAAGTCAGAATCATGTGCGAGCTCTGGCAGCAGAAGAGCTGGCACCTCTTTCTGCAAGTCCCCAAAAGCAGTGCCAACGGTCGCCATTGCAGTGTGAATGTCTAACTCGTGCCATTGGTTACTCGACAATAGATTACCCTTTGAAGCTCTGTCCAAACGATTTTCGCCCCGGAGATAGGCAAACGTCCTGCCAGCCTTGTGCCAAAACACGTTTTGTCTATCTGCTTTGTCCATCGACTGTCCATCTCGATGATGAGCTAGTCGAATGAATCGATCAATACAATTGCGCTGATGAGTTGTTAGCCCTGAGCAGGGAAGAGCGTTCCATCCCGGATAGCAGGCGGCGCCTTTTGCAGCTGTTCGTTTCCGCGGTAAAGCAGGCGCACGCGGTTGAGCCAGCAGAGGAGCGACAGGTCGGGTCGGGCAATCGTCTGTGCCTCACGAAATAGTGAGTTTCGCAGTAGGGCGAATATTCCTTATCGCCGTGGTGTTATGTGACTATTCCGCTTCATGGGCGTAAGAACGCACCATTTCCTGGCAACAGCTTAAAATGTCAGGTCTCTATCGTTCAATAAGGCTGTCGCATCGTTCCAAGTACTTTCCGGAGTAGAGGTGGCGACTGTCTGAATCGGGCACTCCATCAAGTTCTGATGCAATTCCTGTCATGCTTAGAGCTCGGTCGTCACGGTTTTCGCAGCCCGTAGAGGCTCCTAAAGACGAGTTTTTGCCAGAAGTTGTGTTTTGATTAATTGAAAAAGGCGGCGTATTCTTTCAATCGCTAAGTGAAGGAGATACGCCTAATGAAGAAAGATACAG
>JADYXS010000099.1 GCA_021772155.1 Candidatus Obscuribacter sp. | reverse complement strand
TCTGCTGTTTTTTGTTAGTCATAAGTCTCTCCTTTTGACATTTTATGTCATGGAGCGACTCAGCTCTAGTTACTGTCCGTTAAACCGGGGAAAGGTCAGAGACAACAATCCGGACTTGTGCGCAAGCTCAATCAGCTCAAGCCTTTCCATTGGTGGATGATCAGCGATCATCTTGATTAAGGACTTTTTCGCCTTTTCCATCTCTACCGAATGAGGAGTTTTTTCTTGCCTGTACTCCGCCCCGAACCCTTCAATTTGTGCCTTGAGTAATCGCTCGTAGTTCTCCTTAGGAATTCTTTGAGTCTCATGCTGTTGTTTCAGCGTCTCAACTTGGCTCAACCTGAATGGTCCGCCCTGAATAGCTTTTATGTCTTGCATGCTCGCATACAGGTCGCGCAATAACATCGGTTTTGCACCTAAATGATCCGCGTCGGAACTCCATTGGTTGTCGACGAGCACTTTGGCCGGAGGACCAGGTTGATAGTCAGTTATGTTCACTACGTGCCAGCCACCACTGCCCCCGGCTTGCCCCGAGCCAGAGTCGCTCCAAAAGGGCTCATTCATTGTGTGAACCTTAATCGTTATTGGAAAGGTGCCTTTGGCTTTCGCATCTGCCAATAAGACTTTCATTTGCTGTTCGCTCGTCACTGTGGCCGCCTTTTCGCCAGCTTGGGATTGGTGAACGAGATACCACTTCTCTTTCGGCGTTCCAGTTATTGCATCGCCGGCCTGAATAATGTTGTCGTCGGTCAATGCGGGTTGACGGCGAGGAGCCTCGGCACTTCCGAAAAAGCGTTTTATTGCTCCGATCCTCCACTCCGTCGGAGGTGAGTCGGAATAGTCCATCAATCGTTCACCTGTATCCGGTGGCGTTTCACCGGCAACCGGCTCTGTTTGGACGTAATGTATCTTCGGGTTATTCTTTGCGTATGCAATATTCACGGCAGTTACTTCAAAAAGCTGGCTCGCTAGACTCCGCTGACCATCGCCAGGCTGCGGCAACTTTGAGCTGTCGTGCGGCGTCAAACTGTCTTTGTCGAGAGTGACGCGCGTTCCATCCTTCGCGGTGTACTGACCCGTCATTGCCACGGATACGACTAGAGCTGCTGCATCTGCCGGATTCCGCATGTATGTACGCACCTCTACTGTGGTGACGTTGCATGTGTTGTGATAGCCCTGAGAAATGGTGCTCGGGTCCGCTGCCTGAGTTATTATTTGCTCTGCTATATGCGCGCGATCGGCCTTTGATAGAGGTACATTCGGATTGTCGCCGGCCTCAACCAAATGGCATAAATGCACGTAAGTACTGCGAATTTCCGTGTGCGCCCGCTTCGCCGCCTCCGCTGGGGACATTCCGTCCTTCGCATACATTTCCTTTAGTTGAGTGTGTCTCGCCTCAAACTTCTCCATTTCCTGCCGCGTCCGCGCAATCGTCGCGGGGTCCTCACCGGCATTCTTCATAGCTAGAAGGAGCCGTTCTCTTTGTTTGACAGTTTCTGGCTCCGGCGTTGAGTCGGTGCGTCGATCGCCCGCAGGCGCGACTTCGGATTTCTTTTCAGCTGCCTTGTCTGCTACGACTTGAGGCACTGAGGTGCTCTTATCAGCGGCCTTGTCTGCTACGGCTGGAGGGACTGAGGCGCCCTTATCAGCGGTAAGTTGAGGGAGCGGAGAAAATACAAGTACATCGGGTGACGCTGTCGATCGCTGCGAAACAGCACCATCTGCCGTTGGCGGTACGAACTGGCGCATTTGTTCCCATGTGGCTGATGAAAGTGCATCACTTGCAGGCTGGTCTTCTTGTGGCTGTATTTGTTCTCTGACGGGTGAGTCGCCGCGCATAGTAAATAAACCTCCGAGAAATTCGGATGCAGAAACTAGATTCAAAAATCTGGGGGGTGAGGAGAGTTTACAATGGAGCCTGTGAGCAAATGGTGAGAGATTCGTGACAGGACAGGGAACCCGTTGGAGCGACCACAACGTGACGTGCAGTTTCGCTTCAGTTTTGCGCAACCCTTGCCGCATGCGATAATCCTTAAGATCAGATTCCATGTAAGACTGCCAAGGTGGCGGTTGCACTTCTAAGCAGAATCCTTCGTGATTGGTTCCGTAATGACAGCTCAAATGCCAGATCAGGTAATCAACAACTGCTCCGCTTTGGAAATCGACGGGCTGCTGCTTTTCGATATTCTGGTCGATTACAATTGCCCACCAGAAAAGGTTTATCGGGAAAAACCAGTGGGAAAGCCGGCACAATTTTGCTTGCGCGGCTCTGTCGGTGAGAGGTGCCAGCCCATCCCAGACGACTCACCATGTGCCTTGCCGCAGTGCACGCTTGATTGCCAATCGTCGAAAAACACCGCATGCATTAAAGGACACGTGGCTGCATTTGAGATTACACCGGAAAGCGAAGTCATACTTGTCTCTTACAAACTCCCCTTGGCGGACGTTCCTGAACTACATGCGAAAATTTATGGCGACCAGGTACCGAAACAAGTACAGACTCTTAATTTCAAACTGACTGGTCACTTCTGGCTTGCAATGCGCGAATCCTGGAACGTGCAAACAGAAGTTTTCATCCCGGTTAAAGATGGCAAAGTCATCCTTGATAGGGCCGAGTGGATCGTGTCATTAACTGACTAGGCAGGGAAAGGTCGATTGTCGTAAACCGCAAGACCGTCTGTCACCATTTTCTGGTAGCTTCGTTCGAAATCATCTCGGGACTTCTGCGGGAGCTGCCCGACTATTTTCTGGATGCGCTCATATACTTTATCCGTGTCTTTCTCCTCGACCCCCGAAGATCCTCGGACCAATTTGTTCTGCTGCTGTGCCATCCATAACGAGCATTCATCGGCTGACAATAGTCCGAATTTATGTGCACGCTCAATCAGGTCGAGCCGTTCCAGCGGCGGATGATCAGCGATCATCTTCACCAAACACTTTTTCGCTTTTTCCATCTCGAAAGAATGAGGACTTGCTTCTCTCTTATACTCGGCCCCAGTGCCTTCAATTTGTGCCTTTAGTAATAGCTCGTAGTTTGCTTCAGGAATTCTTTTTGTATTGTGTTGTTGGGATAAAGTCTCAACTTGTTTCCATCTAAACGAACCGCCTTGAGTATCTTTTACGTCTTGCATGCTTACAAATAGGTCGCGCAGCAACATCGGTTTGGTGCCTAAGTGGTCAGCATCAGAACTCCACTGGTTGTCGACTAACACTTTATCCCAAGCACCAGGTTGGTAATCCATGATATTCACTACATGCCAGCCACCACTGCCCCCCGCTTGCCCCGCACCTGAGTCAGTGTAAAAAGGCTCATTCATTGTGTGAACTACAATCGTAATCGGAAAAGTGCCTTTGGCTTTAGCTCCTTGCAATAGAAATTTCAGCTCCTGTTCGCTGGTCACATTGGCGGTCTTTTCGCCCGGTCTATTCTGGTGCACGACACACCACTTTTCTTTTTGTGGTCCAATAATTGCGTCTGATGCTTGAACGATTTTGTCGGCAGTGAGTCCGGGTTGGCGGTAAGGAGCTTCGGCGGTTCCAAAGAAGCGACTTACCGATCCGATGGCCCACTCCTTCGGCGGCGACTCTGAATAGTCCATCAAGCGTTCGCCAGTATCCGGCGGCGTAGAGCCAGCGACTGGCTCTGTTTGGACGTAATGTATGTTCGGGTTACTTTTTGCGTATGCAATATTTACGGCAGTTACTTCGAAAAGCTGGCTAGCCAAACTCCGTTGACCATCAAGAGGCTGCGGCAATTTCGCGCTGTCATGTGGGGTCAAACTGTCTTTGTCGAGAACGATGCGCGTTCCATCTTTTGTGGTGTATCCACCGGTCATCGCTACGGAAACGACTAGAGCTGCGGCCTCTGCTGGATGCCGCATGTATGTACGCACCTCTACTGTAGTAACATTACAAGTGCTGTGATATCCCTGAGAGATGGTGCTCGGGTCCGCGGCTTGAGATATTAATTGCTCTGCTATGTGCGCGCGTTCGGCTTTTGATAGAGGCACGTAGGGATTGTCCCCAGCCTCAACTAAATGGCATATGTGGTCGTAAGTATCGCGAATTTCCGCCTGCGCCTTCTTCGCGGCGACTTCCGGTGGCATTCCGCCCTTTGCGTACATGGCTTCGAGTTGAGACTGTCTCGCCTCAAAGTTGTCCATGTTCTGTGACGTCTGTGCAAGCGCAGCTGGGTCCTCACCGGCATTCTTCAAGGCTCTAAGGATTCGTTCTTTCCGTTCGACGATTTCTGGATCAGCCGTCGACTCGGTCCGTCGATCATTTGCAAGCGCGCCCTCCGCTTTATTCTCAACTATATTGCTTGCTCCGTCTCGAGCAATCGAGGGGCCCTTATCAGCAGTAAGTTGAGGCATCGGTGAAAATACAATTTCATCCGATGACGTCTTTGATCTCAGTGAGCCAGCAGCCTCTGCCAATGGACGTGGGAGCGAGCGCATTTGGTCCCATATGGTTGACGACAGTGCATCACTTGCACGTTGGTCGGGTGGCTGTATTTGATCAGTAGCGCGGGAATCGCCGGCCATAGTAAGAAACCTCCGAAAAAATTCGGATGCAGAAAAACAGTTCAAAAAACTGAGGCGAGGACACTTTACGATGGGCGTGTGAGTAAATCGTGAGAGATTCGTGGAAAGACAGAAAAACCCGCACGGCAATTCATTCGCTTTGCCTGGCATCATCTTCGGCGCGATCTTATGTAATGAATCGCCATCCTATGTAAAATGTACAAGGGGCGTGCGCCCTAAGTCCACAAGACGGTTCGATGCCAACCCAGACTCCCGTGTTTTAAACTTGCGATAAAATTGGGGCGACCCGACATCATCAAGCGCTTCATGCATAGCGGTAAGTCGGGAATTCATTTTTCAGTTTAGACCGTGCCCGAATCGAAAAAATTCTGCATTCAAATCTAGCGGCGCAAATGAAAGCATCAGTTGCGAAACTCTTGGATAGCGTCTAGCCGCAATTTAAGTGCTTGTAACGGAAGGCTCTTCTTTCCTGAGCGCACCACTCATGCTCTTGAGAAAGTAACCGGTTGATGAGCAGGTGATGAGAGACATGATCGCAAGAGCGACAAACAGTCGTTCATCTATGATTTTTGCTTGCAGCGCGATCATTCCCAACACAATCTCAATGCTGCCCCGCGAATTCATGGCTACGCCTGTTGCAATCGAAGACTGCCTGGACAGTCCGTTCCAGCTGGCTACCGAATAGCAACCGACTATCTTTCCAACAGAGGCAATCGTAACTATTGCAGCAACAATTTGCCAGTCAAAGTTTGTGATGAAGTTCACAGACAACCCAACGCAAGCAAAATACAGTGGTGCCATGAAATTAGAGACAAAGTCTTCAATCGTTTTGCGAGTATCACTTCTTAGGTGCGGAGAGCCACCAATCACGACACCGACAATGAAAGCGCCGAATAACCCATGCATGCCGATGCTCTGCGTGAGGCATGCACCCAGAGCCGCCAGCCCGATGATAAAGCCAATCGCCGCAGCCGAGTCAGTGCTCGTCCTATATATCAGCAAGAGAATGCGGTTGCACAGCCAGCGCCCGACGGTGAGCATCAACCCAACAAAGGTTAGTGTTAAAACAACCATGGTGATGACCGGCGAAATCGATAAGTTTCCGGCATCATTAAGCCTGTCGAGAGAGAAGACGAATCCGGCTACGGTCCATCCAACGACATCGTCAAACACAGCAGCGGATATCACGCGCGTTCCAAATCCAGTTTTGTATAGCCCGAGTTCAATCAATAATTTCGCGAGAATAGGTAAGGACGTTATTGACAGAGCTGCACCAACAAAGAGTGCGAAAATAATCTGATGCGTTGATTCATGGCCGCCCAACAACTGTGGAAACAGGAATGCTGGAGCAAAGCCCAGAGCGAACGGCAAAACAATTCCGCCGATACTAACGGGCAGAGCAACATGTCCCTCTCGGCGAACGAGCGGCAGGTCAATTTCCATGCCAGCAGTAAGCAGAAATAACGATACGCCGAGCGTGGACACTGCAACAAGAGCAATATGATTTGGACCAGCAGGTGGAAACAGAGTGAGCTGCAAGGCTGGCAAAAAATGCCGGAAGATGGTTGGTCCTAGAATTATCCCGACGAATATCTCACCAACGACTGCCGGTAAGCGAAGGCGATTGGCCGCCTCGCCAGCCATGCGAGCGCCAATCGCCAGGATGGCAATCTGCAGGTAGAAAATTGTCAACTCGAACTCGGACAAGTGCACCACCAAATCTATTTCATGGACTGAAGACTTCGTTTGAGCCCTTCGTACTTGAGAGCATCAGCTTCTCTTTTATGGCTTCGCGCAATGAATACTAGGGTATCGCAGAGCTGTGCAGCCAAAGCTTTCCGACCGCCTCTGCTCAAATACTCGACTGCCTTCTTGAAATCTTTTTCTGCCGCAGGCTCATCTTGCGAAATTATTTCCTTGTTGGCGCGAACGTAGTATGCAGTACCAAGGTTCGTAGAGATCGAAGAATCACCAGGAGCAAGCCTTAAAGCTGCCTCAAAATTAGTAATCGCTCTGCTGAAGTTTCCAGCCTTAGCATCCGCTATTCCTTGATTGTTGAAGTTCATTTGTTGAATCTTTGGATCCAACTGGTTACCGGTTACCTTATCAAATCGCATCGGATGGCTAGTGAGAAACGAGTCCGGCGCCGCGTACAACGAGAACAGAGTTTTCTTATCCCTCTCAGAAAGAGCTGCCACTGAGGATGCGCCGCCAAACATCACGTCGCCTGGCTGGGAGCTGTGATCTAATCCGAGCGCATGACCAACCTCATGCAAACAAATTCCTCTTACGTGATCGTCGGTCGTTCCTTCACTTTGCTCTGGAAAGTCCGTCAACATCAGTATCTCGACTCCCTGAAGTTCGCCCATATCAGAGACTTTAGGCAAAGCCAGACCTTCCTCGCTACGGTCTATCGTATCGTTCGAATCTGTCCATGCGCATGAAATCGATGCTTGGCTCGGATCCGTGGTGAACTTGAACGCGACCTTTCCACCAGAAACATCAGACCATTGCGCGAATGATTGTTTGAGAATCCCGTCAAAGTTGTCTTTGTAGCCATTCAAACCAGTACCTGGTTTTACGAATACAAGGATCGGCATTTTCTCGGACTTCCACCGGGCCGCGCCGTCTTTAATGGCCTCATCGAGATAATTGTCTTTTCCCTTCGAGCTAGATGTGCCATCAGTTTTCACCAACCCCGTCTGCAGCACAGGCTCCCCGTCGACTTTCTGTGGAGCAGTGGGAAGTACCTCCGAGCGAACCGGAGTCAACGCAAAACTCAGTGCCACAATTAGGAAGGACGACAGTCCATGTAAAACCAATTTCGATTTCATGCTGCTTCTTGCATCGCTCCTGCGACCAACGAAATCTTGCCTGTCCTCGATGTACCCACGCTGCTTACTCTAACATCGGAAATTACTCAGAAAAAGTTCGATACGATCCCGGGAGCGCCCGCGTTCAGCCTACTTTCAGGCAGATTGTACGGGCGGCTCGAGCCGCCCGCGCTCGCTGTCGATCCTGCCGCAATCCCTGCATGGTAACCGAATGTTGCAGCCTCCAAAATTTGAAAATTGCAACCGAATAACTTACATCACAACAGTGTCCAGGCCTAAGTCGTAGACGTTCTAACTTCGTACGATCGACGAGTCTCAGCGGTGCAATTGTGGTGACACAGCAGTCAGATGGTTACTGCAGTTGTCTTTGTGGGCAATCTTCAATGGTCGTTAGCACTCATTGAGCACATCGTGCATTTACCTTTCTTTCGAAGGTAGATGATTTGCGCGTGGAGGACAGCATGAAGCATCGCCCTGTAAATGGTTTCACGTTAATAGAGCTGTTAGTGGTAGTGGTGATTATTGGCATTCTGGCTGGGATTGCGCTGCCGAACTTCATCGGCGCACAGAATAAGTCAAAATTAGCCAGCGTCAAAAGCAACATGCATGCTGTCCAGCTTGCAGCAGAGAGCTTCGCTGTGGATTCGGGAGGGGCTTACCCAGCGAATGCGGCACTACTCAGCCCCTTTTTCCCCGG
>JADYXS010000705.1 GCA_021772155.1 Candidatus Obscuribacter sp. | reverse complement strand
CCTTGGATCATTGACTAAGGCTTAAAGTCATCAGCACTAAAGGGGCTTTGAAAGTATCAAAGCCCCTTCGGTGTAAAAACGGAATCACAAGCACGATGCGCAAACTGCAGCGAACTAATAGAAAAGGTGGACAGGCAATTGTTGAATTGGCCCTGTCCATTCCGTTTTTATTGCTTTGCTTGTTAGCGATTATGTATTTCGGACGGGCCTATTTCATCACTCAGACGCTGTCATTTGCATCGCAGTAAGGGGCCAAAACAGCGGCTCGGCTTCCAGACCTTAGTGATTCAGCCAATCGAGATTTTGTTCGCGGTTTTTCAACCGGCGGCACTGCCACCAACCCAAACTCAATTGTTTACAGCGTTTTGGGCGGCGCAAATCTCCTTTCAAATGGCCGTAACGGTGATCTACCACCAGGCGCCAGCGTGAAAATCCTCCCCTGGGATGCTGCTGCGCCTGAGGATGTAACGCCCACAGGCACCATCACTGTGGTCGTTGAGTATCCGTTTAGCCTGCTTATTAATCCATTTACCGGCCAAGCGGCCGGAGAGACCACTAGCGTTTCAATTGCGATGAGCATTGACGATCCGAATCCAGTCCCGTTCAAGGACTTCTCAATTCGTCAAAGCGCAACTGTTTCACCGCAAATCTACCAGGAGGGTATCTAGTTGCCACCAGTCGTAACACCGCAAAATCCGACATTATCGTCCCGCCCAGGGTATCTCGGCTCAACCAAAAAGAAAGGCAACACGATGCTGGTGGTGACCATGGCATCAGTGCTTGGTTTACTGGCAATTGGCGTTGGACGCATGCTCACCACGCCTAAAGCTGCCGAAACCGTGCGTGTTGTTGCTGCAGCTAAGGATATCCCAGCCGGCTGTAAGTTGAGTTTCGCCAACCTACATTATGTTGAGATGCCGAAGCAGTACTTTAAAGAAGGCATGTTGCAAGGCTACGAAAACGTAGTTGGGAAATATACGCGAACATTCGTGTCAGCACGTGAGCCATTTGCAATCAATGCACTGATGTCTGGCAATGGTGGTCTGACAGGCGATTTACCTAAAGGGTCCCGAGCGATAACGCTAAAGTTTACCGATGAGACTTCTGTTGATTCACAGGTACGTTCCGGCGATCGCGTCGACGTTGTCGCCACAAGCACTTATCAAAGCAAGAAGTACACCAAGACCATCGCTCAGAATCTGCTCGTCGTTCTGTCGACACCCAAAGAAGCCCTGCTATCCGAGACCGGGCACAGTCAGGATGGCAACAAAGTCACTCTGGCTGTCAGTCCAACCGACGCTGAGTTGCTGAGTGAAGCTGTGGAGAATAGCAAGCTACGTTTGACTTTGCGAAGTTTCGGTGATTTGTCCAAAGCAATTCTCCAAGGTAGTGACGAACGGGATTTGCTGCCACATGAAGCGCTTCGTCAAGAGCCGCCTAAGGCCATCGTGGAAGGACAGAGTCCGGTTGCCGCGATGCCGCCACTTCCTCCACCGCCTCTGTCAGCCGCAGATTCCGTATTTGCTGCACTGCCAGAAGCTGCCGTAGCTCCAGTGAAATGGGTCGTGGAAATGTTTTCCGGTTCCCGCAGAGAAAATCACGAAATTGAAATGAGATAGTAATTGATGACGCGAACAAGCCAGCGTTCAAAAAGCGGAGCAGTGCTGCCAATTGTAGTGGTGGCAACTTTGCTTTTGGTGGCATACCTCGCGTTCTCGGTTGATGTCACTAGAAACATCTTGGCTGTTCAGAAATTGCAGTTCGCAGCTGAATCTGCTGGTCTGGACGCGTTGGCCAAAGTGACCAACAGCAATGGACAGTACACGATTGCCGACGGACTATCGAACGCCCAGATTGCGGTGGCATCATCCCATGGTTCGGCGCCGTGGAATTCCGCTCCAGTCGGTCCAGCAGACCAGCAGGGTCCATACAACAGTGGCGTTACCATCAACTCGTCAGATGTCGCTTCCGGCTCGAACCCAGCGGATCCAAGTGAGCCCGTTTTGCGTGTGACTGCCCGCAGGGATGGTGCTCAAGCACTGAAGTTTTTCTTTTTGCCGGCGATCTTTGCTATGGACCTGATGAACGGTGGTGCTGTTCCTGCAGACGCGGCAAGTGCCAGTCCATATAGAACCATTGAAGTCATCGGTGCACCGGCATCGCGTGTCGGCGCCGGCGCTCCTCGCACGGCTGCATTACCGTCGTCCCTGGCAGGGTGGGCCGTGCTTCCCCTGGCTATCAGCTATTCCCAGTTCGGGAATGCTAGTTCCCCGAGTGAAACGCGGTTGAACTATGATCTCGACCTGCTTGATTCTACTTCTCCCTATCAGGCGAACGCCCAACCGAACCGAATTAGAGCGGCGTTTGTGAATGTAGTGCATGAAGGCGCTGGTTCCGGATACTACGGTTCAGGGCAGGGCAATGTAGCAATCAATCAGCTGGTTTCAACTGTCAAATACTTTTCCAACGCTGTTGACGTGACAGCCGTGCCACCGGGTGTGGTGGAGCGTGGGAGTCGACTTGCTCTGTTTGACTGCGGTGACGCTACGTTCCGAAGTCGGCGTACGGAGCTGGCGTTGGCAGTTCAGACGATGCCTACATCAAGGAAATACATAATCCCTGTTATCAGCGGCGATCCGATTGTTGGCCAACAAGCGACCGTAATTGGATTCGCTTACTTGCGCATGCCTCAGACTGTGCGAAACAACCCTGGGCAAGGCAACTCAAATCCTTTCATTTTCCAGGTTGAGTTTGGCGATTCTTTACCTGCTAGAAATGCCACCAGTGGCACAATGGCAGCCGTTCCGAACATCAGTGATACTTTGCTGCCGGCCCCTGTTGCCGGCGGTCCGTTCGCAAATCGCACGATGGATTTACAAGCAAATTCGTTGTCTCGTCGCTTTCGTGGTGTCTGCATGGCACCGGTAACGTCTGCGCGATCGCTTTAGTTGGAGGAATCAATGGTATTCGAAGTTTTCAAGCCAATGGCTGCTCGCGTCGGAGTGCTAGAGCACAAAATTTCGACCCACCCCGTTTCCGCTGCTGCACCGGCTGAGTCTTTGAATGTACTTCGCCCGCGGCATAGTGGAAACGTTATCGGGGTCCTGTCCGCCAAGGGTGGGTGTGGTGCCACAACGCTGGCGATCAACATTTCTGCATGCCTGGCTGAAAGCCTTGGGTCCACTGTTTTGGTTGATGCCAACCTGCAACATCCTGATGCGGCGTTGATGCTTGGGAAAACGGTGCAGTATGGGCTTCTCGAACTGGTCACGGGTGCTGCAGAACCCAGTCCGGATGCCGTTGACGCTTGCACCGTGCTGCTGGACGAACGGCGATTCCGTTGGTCGCTTTTGACACCGCCTTTGAGCGGAGAGGCAGCCCAAAAAACTCAGTTGAGCGATATCGCCAATTGCGTGACGCTCGCAAAGACTAATTCAGATTTTTGGGTCGTCGACCTGCCCAACTATCTCGACCGACACCTTGTGAACATGCTTGATGCTTGCGACGTGATTGTGGTGGTCTTTGAAGAAACTATGCCTGGTATCTCCGCCGTCCGTCGTTGGTGGAATACCTTTGTCAATCTTGGGTACAATTCCAAGCGCATTGTCTATGTCATGAATCGAAGCGGAAGTCGCACGGGAGCATCACAAGCAAAGGTCGCCGAACTATTGCCGACTGGCTGTGTTCAAGTGCCGAACTGCTTTTCAGTGATTGACGATAGCATGGCTTCGGGCAAACCGCCTGTAGTGGCAAATCCGCGGCACAAGTTTTCCCGGTCAATAAGCGCCCTCGTAGTGGAAATTGCAGATCGAATTCGGGGAGCGCAAAATGAGTAATCTTCGAGATCTATTGTTTTCTGAGCAGGATGCGCCTCCAGTTGGAGCCAAACCCGCAAGCAGTGAGCATCGAGCTGGCACAGCTACTGCCACGGGTAGCTATTCCTTAACACCGGGCACTGCTGTTCGGCGATCAATACCTGGAAGTGATTTCAAGGATGCCTTGAAGGCGCGAATTCACCGCCGCCTTTTAGAAAGTCTGGAGTTGTCATCCTTGTTGCTGCAGGACGAAAAGTCATTAACGACTTTGATTGAGCAAACGGTTCAACAACTCCTAGCTGAAGAGAAGTTGCCGTTAAGTGCCGAGCAGAAGCAAGAACTGGCCAATGCTGTCTTGAATGAAACACTGGGACTCGGACCTCTGGAGCCATTACTGCAGGATCCGGATATCAACGACATTCTGGTGAATGGATTCGATAGCGTCTGGATTGAGCGCAATGGGAAGCTCTATGCAACTGATATCAAGTTTAAGGACGAAGAACACCTGCTCCACGTTGTAAATCGGGTGGTGGCAAGAGTTGGTCGCCGAATCGATGAATCGTCTCCTATCGTGGACGCGCGTTTACCTGATGGTTCCCGTGTTAACGCCATCATCCCGCCACTCTCGCTGGATGGCCCCCTGCTTTCTATCCGAAGATTTCGCCCGACACCGTTTCGTTTCGAAGATCTGGTCACGGCCGGAACGATATCAGCGCAAATGGCTGAGTTCCTGCAGTTGGCCGTGCAGTCCCGACTGAACATCATGGTCTCTGGCGGTACATCTGCTGGAAAGACGACTCTGTTGAATGTCCTTTCAGCACATATCTCTGACGAAGAGCGAATCATAACCATCGAAGATACGGCTGAGTTGCGTTTGCAACAACATCACGTTTTGCGGTTGGAATCGCGACCTTCAAACATAGAAGGTAGAGGCGCGGTCCCGCAACGGGAGCTGGTGAAAAATGCGCTTCGCATGCGGCCTGATCGAATCGTCGTTGGTGAAGTGCGCGGTCCGGAAGCTCTGGACATGCTTCAAGCGATGAATACGGGTCACGAAGGGTCGCTAACAACGATCCACGCAAATAGCTCACGAGATGCCCTTAGCCGCCTGGAAACACTTGTGCTGTTAAGTGGTGTCGAACTGAATCAACGAAGTATTCGCGAACAGATTGCATCTGCATTGGATCTGATCGTGCAGGTGAAACGGCTACCTGACGGCACCAGAAAAGTTGTAAGCATCACTGAGATCACCGGAGTTCAAGAGGCTGTTATCAGCTTGCAAGAACTATACGTCTTCAAGCAGACCGAGTTCACGAAGGACGGCAAAGTCATTGGTCATCATGCTCCGTTGAACCTTCGCCCGTATGTCGAGGAGAAGTTCCGTGATGCTGGTATTACGCTGCCAGCCTCGCTGTTTGCCTCGGCTGGAGGTGATTGATGGACTGGCAGATAGTATCTATCGCTTGCTTCTTTGTACTTGCTATCAGCGCAGTCTCGACGCGCATAGTTGTGCAACGCAACAAGAAAAAAGCTTTGCGAAACCGCGTGGAAGCGCTGGTACCTCTGTCAATGCCCGTTGCTGTAAATACCGAACAGGCACCAGTGACGAAGCTTTTGCCGTCGCAGACTGACAGCCAGGTTCGTAAGATGATCGACCTTGCAGGCTGGAATGCCCAGCCGCAGGAACTCTTGATGGGCTCGGTGTGTCTGTTCAGCGGAACTGCAGTTGCCCTTTTTGCCTTGTTCGATGCCAATCCGCTGTTGTGCGTCGTTGCCGGATTGTGTCTAGCCAGCATTCCCTGGATCTTCCTTGCCGTTAAAGCTAACAGCGTGCGGCAAAAGTTGACCTTTCAGCTGCCGAATGCCCTGGATTTGATGGTATCAGTTTTGAAAAGTGGCTACAGCTTGCCGCAGGCAATCAAAGCCGTTGCAAACGAGATGCCTCAACCTTGCGCCCGAGAATTTGGCGAGATCTTGCACCGGATCAACTTAGGACAGGGCTTGTCGGAGGCATTGACCTATACCGTCGCGAAGTACGGTTCCTTCGAGTTGGATCTGCTGCGTCGCGCTTTTGCCATTCACGCGGAAGTGGGCGGAAGCTTATCTGAGTTGTTAGAGAAGACCAACAAGACGCTCAAGGAGCGTATCAAACTAAAGCGCCATATTGAAGTTCTAACGGGGCCAAGTAAGCTTTCTGCCACCATCGTCGGACTGCTTCCTTTCGTCATGGCCGGCGGTTTCTATCTCGTGTCTCCTAGTTATCTGTCGCCGATTCTTACAACGCGCGTGGGAAATGTGCTCATCGTGATCGCGCTAGTCCTTCAGATGATCGGTGTTTTCGTCATGCGTCGTCTTGCAAGCTTTAAGGTCTAGCAATATGCAATTCTTGTTTCAGTATCCTGAATTTGTTCTTGCCGGAGTGCTCTCCGCTGCTCTATTGGTGCGCCACCAGAATACTGTCAATTCACCAATAATTTCCCTCTTCCTTGATATTGCCAAGACGCTTATTTACCTGACTCCCGAACGGTATCTGACTTGGCTGCAGCGGAATTTGAGCTGGTCCGGCTGGCGTTCACCAGGCGCTTTTGGGGTGCTTTGCGCCAGCAAGGTGTATCCGGCACTGGTTCTTTCCCTTTTGTCGACGATATTACATCCTGCACTTTCCGTACCGGTCGCCATTTTTTCATTCTTCATTCCTGATGTAGTGGTCGCCAGTCGCCGAAAATCGCGCCGGCGTGAAATTGTCACCACGCTTCCACAAGCCTTGGACTTAATGGTTCTGTGTATCGACGCCGGATTAGGAATCGATTCGGCCTTGCACCGAGTCGCCGGCGATCACCATTCTCTTGGAAGCGCCCTTAGCGACGAGCTGTCAGCGCTGAACAGGGACATATTGTTAGGCATGGACCGCGAACGCGCTTATGAGGATCTTTATCAGCGCAGTGGTGTTGAAGAATTGAAGTCATTCGGTTCAGCGCTCAATCAATCGTCCAAGTTGGGTTTGGGCATCGCGCAAGTGGTACGTTCGCAAAGTGAATTTATGAGAGTTCGCCAACACCAACAGGCAGAAGAGCGAGCGGCGAAGTTATCCATCTATATGGTGTTTCCGCTCTGGTTCTGCGTTATGCCGGCGCTTATGGTTATTGTCCTTGCACCATCTATCATTCTTTTCTTCAAGACTCTGGCGCATTTCCCACCTGAGTGGTTCATGTAATCGCGCTGCTTGCTGAACCTGGGAGCGCCGGCGTCTCGCCGGCACCTGATTGCACTTGTGGTGGCACATCTTATGCTGCCACGTCACAACGATCAAATGCAGGCGAGACGGTCGCGCTCCCAGG
>JADYXS010000704.1 GCA_021772155.1 Candidatus Obscuribacter sp. | reverse complement strand
GGCCCCCGCCTTTCAACGATTCTTTGAACGCATCGACAGGATTTTCAACGGTCACCCAGATATCTTGCGGTTTCATCTCTTTATCGAATTCTATCGTAGCGCTCTGCAAGGCGCCGGAAGCATTTACCTTCATGGAACGCTTGCCATCGGCATCAGCGGTGCTCAGCTTGATTCCGTTCAGGGTTATCGGCAAGCGTGTACGATAAATGGTATTGGCAAAACCTGGCAGTGCCGTAATTTGAACACCAGACAGGGAATCAAGAGCAACACCTTTGTCGTCGGACTTAACTTTGAACGTTATGTCCTTTGCCGCAGAGACCCGCAGTCCACCAATTTCGTGAGACGTGGCTGCCTCTCGTCCGATCGATATCTTATCGCCGGCACGCTCGAAGGTGCGAATGCCCGTAAGGATCGTTCGTAAGTTAGGATCCAGGGTATTTCCTAAAAACTTCTCGAGCGCATCAGGCAGCTGAGCATGCTTGTCTGTGACGCTCAATTTGAAATTGATCTGATCGCGCTTTCCTTCACGAAGCTCACGCGGATTGAACTGCAAATTCAGGCCGACGTTGCCTTCTTTCAGTCGAGCATCCACTTGGACTGTGCCTTTAGCGTCTATCGGCACCGGCTCCATGCGCGAATCAACTTTCATAGAAACAGACTCAACCGGTCCGTCCATCTTCACTGTGGCAATTCGGTGCCCGCTCTTATCGGGCTCAGAGAGCGAGACCTCTTTAATTGCATACTCCTGCGGATTTTTTATGCCGCAAGCTTCAGCCACATCATTCGGGATCGGCAGACTAATCTTCATGCCGCTTTCAATCGTTAACTTCGGGGCTACGCCCGGTTCCATCTTCGCTTTGATTTCCTTGTCCCAAGCCACCGGCAGTCCGCCGATGTTGTGCAAGTCGCCACCATCGCTCTTTAGTACGAAGTTATTGCCGTCTTTCTCGACGCCTTTGATGCCTCGGAAAAGCCCACTGAACTGTGGATCGATGTACAGCCCTGCAATTGCTTCAGCAACTTTATTCACGTCCCGGGCTTCAGGTTTTGCCACCCACTTGCCTAGTTCTGAAAAGACCTCGCTGACCGGAGCGTCTTTCTTGTTGCATAACGGAACGTCGAAAGGTTCGATTACTTTTTCACCAATGGCCGCAGCCACACTGTTATAGCCAGCCTTAAAGCGACTTAGTAAATCATTCGATTCGCGTTTCTTTCCAGCTATGTTATCTGGTGTCACACGCAACGAGAGGTTGCCTTCTTTATCTTCTATCAACTTAAGCGACATCTGAGTAATGTCTATCGATGCACCACTTTTGTCGACCGACAATCCTTTGATATTGGAAAGCGTCACTTTGGATGAATCCATCGGATCAAGCTTCAACTCGGCTTTCAAACCGTCTAGGTTGATGGTCAATTTGCCGCCTGTCCCATCATCGGCCACAAACTTGCCCTTGCCTTCGAGGCTAACGCTGGTGCCATCAAGCTTGATTTGTTTGATGCCAGAAATGTCGACACCGTCGTTCAGCTTGATTCCCGGAATAGCTTTCAGGAACTTTTCGGCACTATCAGTGGAAAGTGACACTTGTTGCTTATCTGCAACAACAGCAATCTTGCCGGGCAACTGCTTGTAGATTTCGTTTGAGACGTCAACGGGATCGGCGCTGCAAAGTTGAAGATCTCCGAACATCAGTTCTTCCTTCTCGCTCAGCTCCTTGCTCGAATCACCACAGGCAACTGGGGTAAAAAGCGCTTGCGCTTTGCTGGAAATGACTTCTGCGTCGGTTTGGTCTACTTTAGAATCAGCGATTTTATTCTGCTCAAGTGTCATCGTGCAATCTCCCTACTAACAAGAAATACACGAATTTGCCAAATTTTCGACTGTGCAATTGCGCACAGGTAGTGCATACTGTGGCATCATTTTTTAGTACCTCGGAGGACTCTTAATGCCCAAGCGTTTGCTGGGTAACTCGGCACTTCTAACCCTGGCCTTCTCATACACTTGTTTTACCCAGGTCGCGCTCGCTCAGTCCGCCTCCTCTAGCACAGCCCCTGCCACGACCGGAGCCAGCGCCGCGAACGCCACCACAGTCGAAATAGCGTCCGATGCCACGAAGGCAGTACCGGAGGTCGCGCCGAGCACAACCGGTTCGGCGCCCTTGGAAGGCGGCGTGCAAAAGATCCATGTCAGTCTTGAATCCCTAAAGACCGTTGGACTGGACCTGAAAAATCTGCTGAAAGGCGCATCTAGCCTCTATGATGAAGTCACCATTCAACCGGTCTCGCTGATTACCGAGCCAGAAGTCATCGGACGCGGCATGGTTATCAACATCCCAATTGGCACACAGCCGGTCGGTCCACCAACACCTGCGCGAAAAGCACGCGTGGATCTGGCAATGTCGCACATCACGCCTACTGTGGCTATGCTCAAATCGAACGTCGATGGATTTGTCAGCGGCCACAAACAACTCGATTTGCCCGATAACATCATCACCTTGCTCAAGCCGCAACTAACAGCTTGGGTTCAAACGGTCGACACCATTGCCGATCAAGAAAGTCAGCTGGAAGCATCGACCAAGACTGCCCCCTATGATCAAAAATCTATAGCCGATTCTTGCGTTGCCCTGGAAAAAAGCATTAAAGACCTGGATGAAACACGCCGTTCCGTCTACAAGGTACTGCGCAAACACGGCAAGGAACTGAATCAACAGTAGTTCCTTTGAGAACCAAGTCCGACAAAAACGACCGGCAGAGCAAATAGCTCTGCCGGTCGTCGATTTCAAGCGCGGTAGGTAAACTTAGGCAGCTGGTTTTTGTGGCTTCCAGGAAAGGTTGCAAACTCCATTTTCGCACTCGGGCACATCGGTTAAAGCAACCGCTTCCGCGGTCGGGCTCGGCACAAGGCTTAAAGTGACGGCTTCCACAGGCTGGCGCAATACCAGTTTCGGTACACTCCGATTCAAGTTGCGACCGATGCTGTCCACGACAACAGCAAGTGCCGCCTTATCGTTTTGCTTGATGGCATGCCGTTGACTGAACATTGTCTTGATCCTCATAACCACACATGGATAACCGGGCAGCCGAACAGATTAGTTGGCAGCTCAAATAAAATCAGCAGCATCTCGTAGAAAATTAGGACCGGTGGGACTTTAAACTCCCTTCCGGTGCAACTGTTGAAATAGACGCACCCGTTCAACGGTTGTTTCCGCTGGGACCAGATGTTTAAGTACTGAAGAGATTAATTAACCGACGTCCGAATTCTGCGGCAAGGAGCGAATCTCCACGCGCAAATTCCGCACCGTGCCGGCATGAAAGACCTGCATATCGATGGTGTTGCCAACCTTCTGAGAGCGCACGATTGTTTGCACATCATTGCCTGTCTTCACAGGAGTCGAGTTCACCTTCTGAATCATGTCGCCTTCCTTCACGCCAGCCCTGGCAGCAGGGCCTTGCGGCACGACTTTGGAGACCAGCACACCGGTCAAATTCTTCGGCAAGTCCAGGGACGCGGCTAACCGCGGATCGAAGTCGACCATCGAAATGCCCAGATACGGTCGTTGGATAGGTTTGTGCGCCAGCATGGCATTGACGGCATCGCGCGCAATATCTATAGGTATGGAAAAGCCAATGTTCTGCGCATCTGTTCGAATGGCCATATTAATGCCGATCACTTCACCGTGAATGTTCAGCAAAGGTCCTCCAGAGTTGCCTGGATTTATAGCGGCATCTGTCTGGATCAAATCGACGTTGTTATTCAAATCGGCCAAGGAGCGGCCAACAGCGCTGACAATGCCCATTGTGACGGTGTGATTGAGCCCTAGTGGACTGCCGATGGCAATTGCCCAATCGCCTGGTCGAGTTTTCTTACCGTCGGCCATTTGGGCAACTGGCAAATTATTCGCGTCTATCTTTACCAGAGCCACATCGGAGTATGCATCACGCCCAACTACTCGCCCATTGAACTCGCGCTTGTTGCTGAGCGTCACTTTAATATCTTGCGCGCCTTTAACAACATGCGCGTTGGTAAGCACATATCCATCCTGACGGATAATCACTCCCGAGCCAGAGCCATGCGCCTCGAACTTTCTCGGCTCACGAAAAGTGGGGGATCCTCCCGGGCTGGCGAACAGGAAGTCCGGTAAATCAGCGGAAGAAGTGCGCCGAATGGTTGTGTCGATACTGACCACGGACTTACCGGACGAGGCAACTATGTCAGCCACGGGGTTATCCGAACTCGGGAAAAATGACTTCATATTATTGGGGCCAATGGAAGGCTGTTGCAGATTCGCCGAGTCACCGCGAAAGCCACCGTCGGTCAAAGCCGATCCGCCGCCGCCGTTTTCGATGCCGGTGGACACGATGTGTCCAGCCAGGAATGCCGTTGTCGCTGCGGTCAGCCAAATGACGACCCATGGTGCACGATAAGGCCGTTGTGGAACAAATGTACGCCGCTCGTTTTTTTCGAAGATTTTCACAGATCACCACCCTAGCCATTGCCCCCGCAACAGCAACGTAGTCGCCACAATTGAATGGATTGTTCCGCAAGCGCCCAGCTGCTGGCGCATCAGCCAAATACGGCTTAGCTTGTACCGGCGCAACATCTGCGCTGAGAGCGCCGCCGTCCCGGCGGCATTGATCTAAGAACTGATTGGCACCGAGCCGCCGGGACGGCGGCGCTC
>JADYXS010000703.1 GCA_021772155.1 Candidatus Obscuribacter sp. | reverse complement strand
TACATGAACGAAGCCCTCTATTGTCTACAGGAAGGCTCGGCTTCCATAGAGCAGATTGATAAAGCTGTCTGTGATTATGTGATGCCTATTGGGCCTTTTGCACTTAGAGACATGAATGGTGCAGACATCGGGCTTGCAGTGGCAAAATTTAACTACCAAGAGTATGGTGAGCGATTCCGTCCGGCTCCGGTTTTAGCCGCGATGGTCGAGCAGAAGCTGCTTGGACAGAAAACCGGGCGCGGCTTCTACATATATGATTCTGAAACCAAGAAGCGGACAGCGGCGAACAGCGACGTGGAAGCATTGGCAGCTTCCTTCAGGAATGGCTCAGGTTCTGAAAATTTCCAAGTTGAGCGTCTGTTTCTGGCGATGATTAACGAAGCATTTCTCGTTCTTCAAGAGCGAGTCTGCGCGGCGCAAGACATTGACCCAGCGTTGGAAGCGGGCCTTGGAATGCGCAAGGGGCCGCTCAAATTGGCTCAGGAAATGGGACTGCCCCAGTGTCTGAGTCAGATCGAAGCGCTGTTTGAAAAGCACGGTGAGCGGTTCCGACCTGCGCCACTTCTGAAACGCTTGGTCTGGGGCGGCAAGAAAACGGTTGTCACCTAATCCTGACCAGGATGCTTCCCATGCCTTAGATAACTGGCATGCCAATATTTGACCCTGCCTTCAAGGCTACCGAAGGACCAGAATCTCTTGGGGCGATCGCTCAAAGCGTTGTTGTATGCTTTTACAAGGTCGACTTGTCCAGCATGGAAAAATCGACGGGCGTTGAATGCGCTGATTTACAGCGCATTCAACCTCCCTGAGGCATTTGTTGCCGAACAACATCGTCGTACACAGCAAGCGTTTTTTCTGCAGATATCTTCCAGTCAAACTTACTTGCCTGCTTGAGACCCTTTGCGATCATGCTCGTGCGCAGAGCTGGCTGCGACAAAACAGCCTGCAATGCCTGACTTAAGCCAGCGTAGTCCGAAGGGCTCACCATTATTGCTGCATCTCCGGTGGCTTCCGGCAAAGATGCCACGTTAGAGGTGACCACCGGCAATCCACAGGCCATCGCCTCCACTGGAGGCCAGCCGAATCCTTCATAGATTGAAGGAAACGCCAACACGTCGCAGGCCCAATACAATCTTGCCAGCTCCTGATCGCTGGGCCGCCCTTTGAATAGAAATCTTTCTTGCAAACCTCGGGCGTTAAGCAACGCTCGTTCGTCTGGCAGTAGATCGCCACTCACCCGCACAAGCCAGATTTTTTGTTGATATTCCGCGCGCGCGTGCATGTCGGACAAAGCTTCAATAATTGCTTTTGTGTTCTTGTATCTGTAGCTTCCGGCCACTTGGAGAACAAGAATTGCATCTTGTGGCACCGCCAGCTCTTGCCGCACTTCTTTGCGAATCTCAACGACATCTGCTTGTGGTTTGAACATTTCGTTCAGGCCAACATAAATGACCGTGATTTTTTCCTCCGGTATTGAGGCCAGGCGGATGAGATCGCGTTTCGTCGATTCGGAGATGGTAATTACTCGAGCACAGGATCTAGCTAAAGCTAAACGCAGTGGAAAGGTGTACTTAGTCAGAGAAACTGGAGCAAGATCTATTTCCGCAGTTCCAGCCAACAGCTGGGTAACATCAGGGCAGCTGATCACCGTTTTGTTGCCGGGCAATCCCAATCGTAGTTCGGCATGGCTATGGTCCAGTATATGAAACAGGTCCGCTCGAGCACGTGAAGCCAACAATGGGTATTTGACAAGCCTTCCTAGCGTATTTGCCAACTTCTGCCCAACCTTTCCCGGCATGAGTCTGGCAATCGACTGGACCTGATCGCAATGAAGATCCTCGATTTGCCAGACTTGTTGGTCCAGAGCCTGCATTGAACACGACAACTCACTTGCCAGTCGGCGCATGCTAAAGCTATCAAATTCGTCCAGATTGTGAAGTAAGATCGCTTTGCGCTGCATGAATTGTAGAAATCTGCTTTTTTACTGCGGTCTTAGACAGGCGTGGAATCGAAATCAAATTTGCTTGTCAGCATATCGCTTCCATATTGTCTATCGCGTATCTGTCCTACCCTTTTCGGCCCGGCAAATGATCATCGATCGGCAGCCCGAGGAAGTGACGCATCATAGCAGGTATGCTTGACGCAGCAGATCGTGTCTGCTTGACTGCGGTCTTTTGGGTCGATATTGCTGGACAACGACCAATTTCAGCCGCTAGAGTGCTGCCGAGATAGACAAGAGAGCAACTGGGAGAGAGGGAGCTCAATGACCAAGAGGGTATTAATTACAGGCATCGCTGGCATGGTCGGCTCTCATCTGGCAGAGTTCCTCCTGCAGCAGGAGCCCAGTTGGCAGATTTTTGGTATTAAGCGTGAGCGTAGCCAGTTGGCAAACATCAGGGGTTTGCTTGATCGTGTGGAACTACGAGACTGTAACTTGGTGAATGCTGATGAATGCATGACCATGCTCGATTCTGTACGTCCCGATGTTATCTATCACCTGGCTGCACTCAGCCATGTGCCTGACTCTTGGGCTGCTCCCCGTGAGACATTGTGCAATAACATAACAATGCAATTGCACATTCTTGAGGCTATTCGGCATTTGAAGCTTGATCCTGTAATGCAGGTGGCGCTTAGTTCCGAAGCATACGGACGAGTCTACCCGGATGAACTGCCGATTACGGAAAAAAACCCGTTTCGTCCGCTCAATCCTTATGGTGTCAGCAAAGTAGCGCAGGACATGTTGGCTTACCAGTATCATCAAAGCTATGGTATTAAAGTAATTAGAACACGAGCGTTTAACCATGAAGGGCCACGGCGCCCAGAGATTTTTGTAACGAGCAATTTCGCCAAACAGATTGCCGAAATCGAAGCTGGTATCAGACCGCCAATCTTGTATGTGGGCAACCTGGCAGCCAGACGTGATTGGAGCGATGTAAGAGATATTGTGAAAGCGTACTATCTGGCTACCGAACATTGCGTTGCCGGCGAGGATTACATTATCGCCAGCGGCATAAGCCGCAGCATAGCTGACATTCTGGATCTGCTCATGAGTTTGACAAGTGTGAAAATAGAAGTGGTGCAAGACCCCGCTAGATTGCGTCCCAGCGACGTAGAGACCATGTATGGTGATCCATCAAAATTTATCGCCGCCACCGGCTGGCGGCCGGAGATAAAGTTCGAACAAACGATGAAGGATTTGCTCGACGATTGGCGAAGCCGGGTCAAAGCAGCTGATCCGGCTGCTGTCCCTAAGGCGCAATAGCAAACGCCAGCTGAAAATTCAAATCATTCTTTAACGAACGAGCAGATTGCTCTTTCGCGCAGGCAGATGCGGCTGGTGCAAGCGAAAGCGTTTTCTTCGTGCAAGGTCGCCCTGCTTACACAGGCTGATTACCAAAAGGTGGCAGAAGCTAAGAGCCAGCCCCGCACATGACGCTTTTTGTCTGCGGCGCCAACAAAACGGCTGTGGCATAATCCGATCTTACGTATGGGTGTGGATGCCCAATGGATGAGCTTTGTGGCAAAAAGTGATCTAATTGGGTCTATCTGTGAAGCTCGATAAACTCGACCGGAACACTGGCTTAGGCCGGGCGTCTATTCGTTCAGTTGTGGCAATCAAGCAACTGCTTGGTTGGCGGCGCTGGGTCGCGATAGCGACAAGTTGTGGCTGCACATAGTTACTACAGGTGAAGAATATGCGAGTTTCGGTGTCCAGTATAAGAGCTGCAATCTCGATTTGCCTTGTTTCTATGCTTCTCTTGCCGCTGCCATCGTTGGCGGCACTGACAGCCGTGGACGGGGCACGCCTTGACCAGTACGAAAAGACAGTCTTCGGCAGTACCCGAACGAGCCTGGCTGAAGAAGCACGCTTGCGGGCGCTCGAAACCAATCTATTTGGTAAGACCAAGAGCGGTTCGGCTAAAGGACGACTAGATGCCATGGCCAAGTTGATTAGCCCGTCGTCGGCCTCTGCGGAAAAACCTGACTACCTGCCACCAATGGCTGCTCAAATGGACAGCTCTGCGTTCCCGCAGCAAGTTGCACCTGTCACCACAAGTAGTGCTGTGTCCGATTATACGTCTGCACCTTCACAGGTTCGTGCTCTGCAAACTGAGCCAGCCGACCATGTTAAAGATTTGCTGCGTCAGGCACTGCAGAAGCACACTCAGGGTGATTCCGCCGCGGCTCAGAAGCTATTTAAACAAGTGCTTTCCATCGATCACCGCAACGTTGATGCCAACTTTAATCTGGCCGCAATGGCAGAGGATTCTGGTGATTTGAATGCTGCTCAACGCTATTTCAAAGCCGCAGCTGAAGGCAACCCGGGCGACTCTGAAATTCAAGATGCACTTGCGAGCATCAACGCAAAGCTGAGTCAGCAACATCAGGCTCGCGAAACAGCCACTCAAGTTGCGAAGAAGAATCAGTTGCGGCAAGTAGCACAAGATGCTGCAACCGCATACAAAGCTGGACGTTACGATCAAGCAATCAGCTTGCTTGAGAAGATCGACCGCGAAGCCCCAGGCGATGCCAACGTCAAATATGGCTTGGGTCAAGCTTACCGCGGTAAGGGCGACATGCAACGGGCAAATCAGAATCTACAAGCTGCAGCCTCAATCGATCCGAACAACCAACTCTATCGCAACAGTCTTGGCGAACTTGCTCAGCAACAACAACAGGTTGCGAACCAACCGCCACCGCAAACCCAAAACTCGTCTAGCGAACCATTGCCGTCCGGCGGTCGCGATTATGGACAACAACCACAAGTTGCAAGCGACTACGCTCAACCGGGTCAGCTTACGCCATTCAGCGGTGACGAACGCCTGTATGGCAGTGCCTCCGGCGGCGGTATGAGCGGAATGAGCGGCATGGGCGGAGGGCTTGGTTCAGCTCTAGGCCTGGGTGGACTCGGTGGCGGACTGGGCGCGTTGATGGGTAACCGGACCATGTCATCTTCTGGCGGACGCGGAACTCGCATGGTTCGCGGCGCAGTAACCGGCAGTCTGGCCGGTGCTGCAGCCGGTGCCGTATCAGGCATGATGCGTGGTGGCGGTGGTGCCAAATCCGGTGCTATGAGAGGCGCAGTGACTGGTGGTTTGTTTGGGTTGTTGACTAGCTTCTAATCGAAATTGATGGAGTTTCTCTGAGATGTTTATGCATTCTAAATTGAAACAATTCGGCGCGACCCTGCTAGTGGTAATGATTGCGGCAACAACTATGTTGCCTGCGTCGGCGGCAAAGGTGTTGAAGGGCGGTGTTGCCGAAGAGAATTTGCGTTTGGCTCCTGCTCCATCTGGCAGAGTCTTGCAAGGGCAGACCGATGGGACACGAATACAGCGAGCACCGAGCGCCCTGCGCGGAAGTGCTGTCGACGCCACCGCTTTTGCTGCTCCGATGGCTGCCCGCACAAGCCCGTTGGAAGGAGTGTTGAACACAAATGACTTTGCCAAGGCTCCACAGAATTTCGATATTGGAGCCGAACGTGGTTCGCGCGAGATGACCCTTGCGTGGGAGCGCTGGCACAAACAGCTTTCGCAGACCATTTATACTCGCTGGCAAAGTATGGCCCAAGATCCAGGTCGTGCAACGGTGAGAATTACAGTCACTAGCAACCGGACGATCAGAGCGCAGATATTGCGCTCAACTGGTGGACGAGCCTTCGACACAGTGATACTTGCGGCTATTCAAAGCATAGATAGCAATCAAGGTTTGACGTTTCCGGCCAAGTCCGTAAGAGAGCATGTAAGTTTTGAAGCCGATTACATAGCGGCTTCAGATGTCACGCCCGGCTTTAGCTGGGTCAAGAACGATTATGAAAAAGTGCGAGAGAGCTACTAGTTCGACACGGCATTTGCTGGTGCCGGCATGGAGCTTCGCCGTCTACGGACGCCGCGTACTAACGGATCAGGAGCCAAATCATGGTTACATTGAATCGTTTCGCCAGCTTGATGTTGGCAGTAGTAATCGGCGGAGGCGGTTTGCTTGCAACTGCGCCATCTGCAGAAGCTCAACAAACCCGCGACGGTTATCGCTTCGATAACAGCAATAGCAACCGCAGTGGCTGGTCAAATCGTGGCAGTTATAATCAAGACGAGCAATATAATCATCGTGGCAGGACGTTTCAGGGCGATAACTTTGGTGGATTTGATGTCGCTCCTGCCGGACAATTTCAACAGAAATACAACCGTTCCAAACAGCTACGCCGTGGTGGTTTTGGCGATCGGCTGTCGCAAAATGAGCTGGGAAATCAAAATCTAGCGGCTCTGATGGCTGCCGGATAGTTTAATCAGTTCTTGAACAGCTACAATTTGTCCATCAACGATCCCCAGCGATTGCAAATTAATTCAACGGCGGCCCTACGTGTCGGACGCGACTTGAGTTAGCCGCAATAGCGATTCTTGCGACTCAACTGCCAGTCGTGGATATCCATGATGCGCTTTTAGATGCTGGGTCATGAACCTGCCGGCAAGGTAATCTTTAACAGGCTCACCGGTTGCCTGTTTCATCCAGTGGATTTGATGATCGGTCAAATTGAGTGCAGTGCGGACGGACTCATCGTTTGATAAAGGAAGTTCAATTGACGATTTACTAAGCAGCAGTGCATTCAACCAGCGATAGGCAAATTGTTCTGCCGTTTCGATTGGATTGTTTACGAGTTTTCTGTCTCTTGCCGCCAGACCACAGACCCTGCGCAAGTCCCTAGCGGTTTCAGCATCCAGCTGTGCGGTGCGAGTGAGGCTATTTAGAACAAGGTCGTCGATGCTTTGTTCTGCCGCTGTCAGTCGTTCAATTTTCGCCGTCGCCTGTGCAATTACCGATTCCGGGCGCTGTTCGCTGAATTTTACCGGCGCGTTGGCATTGCGAGCAGTTTCCAGGAAAGCGGATAACCATGTTTTGATGTCGATGCATTCTCGTGCATAGGTAGCTAAAGCGACACTTTCCGATTTTTGACAGTTAAGGAACGGTAGTTCCTTAAGGTCTCCAACCTGGAAGTTGATCGTCGGATTTAGAGATTTTGCGCATGAAGCGATGAACGAAGAATTGAGATACGCCAGAAGTGCGTGCAGTTCCTGTTCCTGCACGAAAAGAGCTGAGCCCCCCACGTCAAAAATACAGCCGTCAGGGAGCCATCGAACAGCAAGTCCTTTCGAATTCACGAAGGAGAACGTTAACCCTTCGCGGAAATAATATTGTTCGTTCTTCACTACCCACTCTGTTTTTCCATTCAGGTATGGGTAAGTTTCAGAAACGGTGCGCTTGATCTCAGAGCCGTCATCTTCCCAGTTGACGACAGTGTCGATCGGCTTGAACCAGCGTTCTCCGCCGCCGCCTTTCGCGTAGGGGAACCACCTACTGCCAATATCTCTTGCCGGTACCTGCCACCACCATTTGACGAACCGGGCATTGTCTGTGGTGGCAAGTCCTTGCCTGATATCAGCTTGCTCGGATAGCTTCTGATGGCAGTCCTTAATTATCTGGAATGCTGTTGGGCAGTCGTAGTTGAAGGCGTTTCGGCGAAAGCTTCTGAAAGAGTCTTGTTCCTTCGTAATAAATGAATCGCCATCGAATGCTAAAGCGATGGCTGCTTGTTTTTCTGAATGGGCTGTAACATTGAGGAAGCGGGAAGGTGAAGGGTTTGATTGCCCTTCCTGAATTACAAGCAAAACACTATTTACCTTTTCTCCGCTCTGCATGGGAAATACATGCGGGCCAGCCTCAATTACGGTGTCGATGCGATGCCTATCTAATATCAATTGCCGTAATCCGCCGAACGTCGGCAAATATAACAGCGATGCCTGAGTTATGTAAGCTAGCTTTCCGCTAGGATTGAGCAATTCCAGACCGCGCTCTATGAAAGCAGTACATAGATCTTGGTGCGATTTTGGATAGGCTTTCTTCAATTTTTCTTTCAGGCGCCGATCAAGCAGCTTACGTCCAAGATAGGGGGGATTGCCTACTACGGCGTCGTATCGGTCATTCAGTAGGCTGTCACCGGCGATGTCTCGACGAAGAGAACCAAGTGGGGATTGATCGCACTCCAACACATTTTGCAGCCGCAATTTCGGAATATCCGCCAAGGGGAGGTGTTCCGAGGCTTTCAGCGTAAGCGACAAGGCGCAGACAAACAGCCCGAGAGAGTCGATATCGCAACCACTTACCTGTGTTAACGCGGCAGTCATGGCTTGGGACGGTTTTTCAAGCTTCAGTCGGGCGGAGTAAATCAAATCGACCGCAGGCAAGAGAAAATTTCCGGCGCCACACGACGGATCCAAAATTCTGGCGAACGGTCTAGAATCAGGAGGAACAGCTGTTTCCAGTAATATTCTTGCCACCCAATCCGGAGTATACAACTGCGTAAAGGCAATCATATCGGCCAGAATCGTGTTCTTGTTCGGTTGCTGGACACGCTGCTGGGACTCAATTCTATCCGAATCGCCGGCTAGTTGATAAATATGTCCCAAGACGGATTCATCGCACTGCCCCCACTCGATTCCCTCGAAGCGACGTTCCGCAGCGGTTGATAATTCTTTGCCCAGATGAGCAAACACTTGCTCTGCTGTAGCACCAAATCTGGTGCCTTTGAGCCGCCAGCCGGTGAAGGAAAAAAGCAATGGCAGGAGGCAGTTGTGGTCTAGAAGTTCTCCTCGATCACGCAATAGTTGCTTCAAGTAGCGCAGTTGGTTGAGACTTGCTGCCTGACTTGAGAGCACCATGTCAAATCACCGTAGCACGCGTATGCTTGGCGATGAACTCTAAAGTGCGCTTCCATGCGTCTTCTGCAGCGTCTGGATCGTAAAACTCTCGTTGATCGTTGAAGAATGCGTGTTTCGCATCGTGATACACATCGACTTCGTATGCCTTTCCTGATTCTGCCAGCTTGGTTTTGAATGCTTCAACGTGCTCGGGCGTAATCAGTTCGTCGATGCCAGCAAAAAGAGCAAGGACCGGGCAAGACAGGTAGGTGTAGTCAATCGGGTGCTTCGGTTTCGTGTCACTCAGCTGGGGATAGAAGATTCTTCCGTAGAAGTCCACTACCCATGCAATGCTCGGTGAACTGCAGGCAAACATGAAGGCAATTGCCCCGCCCATACAGAATCCGATCGTGCCGATTTTATCTGAATCCACGCGATCATTTGCCTGTGCTAACGCCAGTAGGGTCTGCAGATCAGCAATCAAAATCGAATCAGGAATTTTTGACCATGCGGTGCGCATGCCGTTTAAGTCATTTCGGTCTGCAGGTAACCCACAAGTACCCTCGAACAAATCTGGTGCATAAGCAACAATGCCTAGCTTGGCGAATCGTCGAGCAACGTCTCGGATGTGATCGTTGAGCCCAAAAATTTCGTGCACAACAATCACTGCCGGGTGTTTGCCGGAGCCTTCCGGGGAAGCCACGAAGACGGGCATCTTGCGGCCCCAGCAGTCGATTTCCATGGTCTGTTCGCGAAGCTGATGCTGCTCCATCTGCTACACGCGCGCCGCTGAACGGTCGAACGTAATCGAATGTTTTGCCATCCGCTCGAAGGCTTCTTGCAGCCTGACTTTGTCTGTGCAAAGCGACATACGGAAGAATCCTTCACCGTTCGGACCATATGCGGTGCCTGGCGGCACCACAATTCCTGCTTCATCCAGCATCAATGTGCAGAATTCGGCCGAGGTCATGCCTGTGGGAACCGGCAGCCACATGTAGAAGGTGGCTTTGTTCGGTGTTACCGACCAACCGAGTTTTCTCAGCGCTGCAACAGCGATATCGCGGCGCTCTTCATACAGCTTGTTGCAATGGACGATGTGATCGCGTGGTCCTTTGAAGGCCGCAACGGCCGCGACTTGAATTGCGCGGAACACATCAGTATCAACGTTTGATTTGATCTGAGCAAGAGCCTTAACGGGCTGCGGATGTCCGATGGCAAATCCTACTCTCCACCCGGTCATGTTGAAGGTTTTGGACAAGCTGTGCAATTCAATTGCGATGTCCCTGGCGCCTGGAACTTCAAATACCGACGGAGCTTTGAACCCATCGAAAGTCATTTCTGAATAAGCCAGATCGTGTACCAGTAAAATGTCGTGCTTCTTGGCGAAGGCGACGGCTTTTTCCATGTAAGCCAGATCACAAACCGCCCCGGTTGGGTTGTTTGGATAGTTGAGGAACATGATGGTT
>JADYXS010000098.1 GCA_021772155.1 Candidatus Obscuribacter sp. | reverse complement strand
CTTCCATCAGAACAGCTGGCCGCGCTGCAGACGATCTGGCTGGAGTTAAAACGGTTGTATGGCGCCCATTCGCCTGACAAGAGCGGCATGATTCAGCAAGCAATCACGGATTGGTTACGAAGGTGGGATGGACCGGAACGTAATCAGCTGCTCCAAGATTTATTGGAGATTCGTCAGGACACTCGCCGCCGACAATATAGGAAATAGCCTTGGCTGGCCCTGACCTCGATTCGAGCGGATTGAACCTTTCTCTTGTTAGAGAAGAGTGGCCAGAGCCGGATGACAGCTCCATCTACTTCAACTCGGGAAGCTGTGGGCGAAAGCCCAGGCGCGTTTTGCAGGCGATCGAAGACGGTTGGCGCCGACTGAATTTAAATCCGACACTGCGGACCTTCTGCGATCCGCAGCCGTTTGATGCCGCCAGGGAGGCAATTGCAGGACTGTTGGGAACGCCGGCTAGCAAAGTTTTGCTTACCCAAAACAGCACCCAAGGGTTGCAATTGGTATTGCAGAGCTTTCTGCAGGAGCCGGGGGATCAGTTGATTACGACATCCCATGAGCATGGCAGTATGAATACTATTGCTCGCCACCTCCATGAAAGTCGCGGCGTCGTGATCAGAGAGGTTGCTCTTGAGCCTTTGAACGGAGAGAGAATTTTTTTCGAGCAGATCAAGTCCTTAATCACCGATAAAACTCGCTTGGTTCAGTTGAGCGAGATTAGCTGCTATTCCGGCTGGCGACCGGATCTTTCGCCACTGGCAGCCTACTTGAAAGAGCGCAAGATTCCGTTGCTTGTTGATGGAGCACATGCCATTGGGCAGGGGCCGTGCCGTGCTGACGAGTTTGCTTTCTATGTGGGCTCTTGTCATAAATGGCTGGGCGCGCCTAACGGCACTGGTTTTCTTTGCGCCGATGCTGAAGGGGCCGCGCTCTTAAAACCACTTTGGCTGTCTGATCAATTCTACGAACCAAGTACACACCCATTAGGGCGTTTTGAATCCCAGGGCACTCCAGATGTAGTTAAGTGGCTTGGCGTTGCGGCCGCCTGTGAACTGCAGGTTGAGCTCGGTCCTGTTTTGATAGCTAAGCGCCAGCAAGAACTGCTGCTGATTCTGGCAGAGCGAATACGGGCATTGCCGGGAGCCAAGATTCGCACACCGTTGGCCGAAGGGGAGACAAGCGGCATGCTCACCGTCTCTTGGGAGAACGAGCGAATGCGCGTGGAACATTTGCGCGATCATCTGTGGGAAAAGTATCGGATTTGGACGCAACCAGACTTTTGCTATGGTGCACCAGGACAAGGATTGAGATTCTCGTGTCATATATCCATTGAACAGACGCACATCGATCGGCTTATCCAGGCTTTGCGCGCAACATTCGGTATCTCATAAGGATGCAGCTGGATCTGTGGCGCACGGTCAAGCTCAATGGCGGGTAATTTGTCCGTGTTTGATAGTAAACAATCTCAGAGGTGGATTTGGAGTCGCACAAGAAAGCGCTGATGCTGTTTGTACTTGCTATGACAGGCATACTGCTGTCTTTTTATTGGCCGTGGCTGGCAGGGCAACAAGAGTTTTTCTACAAAGACGTCACAACATTCTTTGAGCCGCTGTGCAGATTCATAGGTGATGCTTTTCGCTCTGGCCGCTTGCCGCTGTGGAATCCCTATGGCTATTGTGGGATGTCTCAGGCGGCAATCAGTTCGCCATCGATCTTCTTTCCGCCCGATTGGCTATTTGCGGTACTTTCGTTTAGCCAAGCGCTGGCTGCAATCTTGCTATTTTCACAGTTGATTTGTGCAATAGGCACATACTTACTTGTTCGCTCGCTCGGCTGGAGTCCAGTTGCTTCTTGGGTTGCAGGCGCCGCGCTGTCATTGTCCGGCTATATGTTCTCTCTTTCTAGCAACTACACACTCGTAGCTAATGCCGCTTGGATACCGATGGTACTTTACTGCACGCGCCAATGTGTCCTGCGCGGCACAATCGTGTGGCTCAGTGCTCAGACCGTTTCCGTATTCTTTCTTCTCAGCGCTGGAAGACCAGAGGTGTCTGCACCAGGTTTGGTGCTGTCCGCAGGCGTGGCGTTCCAGGCTTGGTGGCAGCAACGTAAAAGTTCGTCGACAGGAACAAATGTTTCGGCACAACTATCGGTCTTGGTGAAAGGAACAGCTGTTGGCGTACTGCTTTCAATGCCGACTATTCTTCCTTCCCTGGAATGGTTGCCGCTGTCGCGCAGGTCGGAGGGTTTACCTTCATCTGAGATCCTTATGTACAGCGCAAACTGGTACAACCTGCTTTGCCTCTGGGTTCCGCAACCGCTAGGCGATCTGCAATTGCGCAACTCGCCTTTTTCTGAGTTAGTGCTATCGAGCAGCTTGGTGCCCTACTACGACTCTGCATTCATTGGTGCACCCGTTGTGGCACTTGCGCTAATGGGTTTGACCAAGCGCGGGGGTCTGGCTTATTGGTCAACGGTGTTGGTTTTAGTTTCCAGCATGCTTGTTTCGCTGGGCGGTAATCTGCCTTATTTAGGCGAGTTGCTAGTGAATTTGCCTGGAGCGTCCTTCATCCGATTTCCATCAAAGTTACTGTTTTTCAGCATTTTGTGTCTGGCTTTATTGGCTGCCAGAGGAGCTGAAAGGCTACTAACCGGTAAAATCAAGCTGCTTCCGCACCTCATTTTTTGGAGCGGTGGCACTGTTCTGTTTGCCGGCATGTTGATGGCAAAGCAAACGCTTCTCCCGTTTCTCAACACCCAGAAAAGCTCTCTGGAATTGGTCGCGCAGAATGCTATTGCTCAGGGCGCTGTTGTGCAATGCCTGATAGTAGTTGTGTCTATCGCGACAACCTGGTGGCTGATAGGCAGGAAGAAACAATTACTAGCGCTTACTGGCGCGTGCGTTATTGCCATAGGATCCCTGTCATACAATGCCTTTGCTAACTACAAATATGGCGCTGCGCCGGGGTATTTTGCTCAGCCTTCCCCGGTTCTACAAGGGCTCCGAAGGCTCGAAGAGCCTTCGGGTTTATTCCGACTAACGTCGTTGTATCTTGAGCACTTTACGGTGCCGGATGGGATTGATACTAAGGACCGTCTGGCTAGCACCATTGCCGATTTTCAGTACGCACGCAGCATGGCTAAGCCGTTCAGCAACGTTGACTTTCGTGTTCCCTCGGCATTCGGGTTCGAAGGCTCTATGGTTGGCGAGTACTATTACTTTTTCTTGAACTCGTATATTCGCTCGTCTCAATCGGGTGTGTTGGCTCCTGATAATCGCACCGATCTCCAACTGTACCGGCTTCTTCAGTGTGGAAGCACAACGCATGTAATCACTCAAATTAGGCAAGTAGTTCAAGGCGCGGCCTATAAAGTTCCAGCGCTAGATTCTCGGATGTTCGAGCTGGTGTTTCACAGCACCGAGTCCAATGCACAAGTCTACAAGTTAAAACGCCCTCTGCCCCGCGCCTATCTCACAGCCAACTGGCGCTACTTTGCCGATCGCGATGCGCTGATTGCAAGGATGGAAAATGCTCAGCAATCAGGCTTCGATCCGGAGCACCAGACTTTGGTGGAAACCGAAATAGAAGCAGCAGAGACAGGATCAGATTCATCAGGCAGCTCGAACAAACTGACAGCGGTTGCCGTTGACGAGCCTACGCCGGAATTACTGCTAATGACGGTCGACGTGCCGGCAGCTCGCTTGCTGGTACTGCAGGATCAGTTCTATCCGGGATGGAAAGTTGATTTAGACGGACAGCCAGCGGAACTGATCAGATGCAATGGATTCATGCGTGGTGTCTTGATACCTAAAGGGTTGCACAAAGTGCGCTTTTCCTACCAGCCAAACAGTGTCAGCGGTGGACTGATGCTTGCAGCATTGGGCTTGCTCTGGTTTCTCTTGCTGTTGCGGCCCTTGAGGCTGGCGATCACAGGTGGTTGCAGCAAGCCATTAGACTGAAGATGTTTGTCAGCAAACAGCAGCGGAGAACTTAATGCAACTACTCTTGTTTGGCCATCCAAGCGCTGGCATCGATACCATAGGTACCCGTTTGTCAAATCAGCTACAGCTGTCCCACTTGACCTTGAGCGAAGTGCTGAACGAAGCGACACAGCGTGGCAGCCAAACGGGTACAACGCTGAAGAATCTAATTGATAGGGGCGAGTTGGTTCCCGCTGCGGTGCTCATCGATGTGATTCATGAGAAATTGAAAACAACAGAGTGTTCTGCTGGATTCGTTCTGCACGGCTTTCCCAAGGACACATCTCAAGCTCAACTCCTGGATCAGCTTCTTCATGAGCTAGGAAGACCGCTCACTCTTGTTGTGCATGTGCAGGTCAGTGCACAGATTTTGTTGGAACGGATGATCAATCGGCAAATTTGCTCGAACAAATCCTGCAACCGAATTTACCATCAACTTGCGCCGCCGCATCAAGACAATCACTGCGATTTGTGCAGGAGTGAAGTCGTTTTTCAACTTAACCCTGAGTTAAATCGAGATCTCACCTTAGCTAAATTGAAAGGGTACTGTGACCGCCTTGACCCAATGATTGAATATTATCAACGGCGAAAGCTGCTCAGTATTATCGATGGCAACAACAGCGACGTCACGTTTGCGAACGTTTTAGATGTCATAAAGCAGATTCGCGGTGTTTTCTAAGAGCCGGACAAAATTTTCCTGTTTGCAATTTCGTATGACGCACGCCCTACGCTAATGCTTTAGGTGGCGGTAGAGGTAATAGCCGAAGCCGCCACCGAGCACGAGCACAATGACGACATCGAACTTGTGCCAGACGTCGGTGAACACTTCCATGTTTTCACCAAACTTCACGCCCACCCAGGTTAGGAACCAGCACCAGATGAACGAGCCAACGAAAGTCGATAGGACGAAGAGTCCGAAGTGAGCGCGTAGCATTCCTGCCGGAAATGATATGAATGTGCGAACGACAGGCAGCATCCGGCAAATAAAGAATGTCCAGTCGCCCCACCGAGCGACCCATTTGTCGGCAGTATCAAGGTCTGCAGGGCTGACAAGAATCCATTTGCCGTATTTTTCAACAAACGGCCGCCCGCCATACATGCCTAAAAAATACGAAGGGACAGAGCCGAGAACGCAACCAATTGCTCCGGCTAACGCCGCCAGGTTGATGTCCATACGCCCTTGTTGGACCAAGACTCCGGCAGTCGGCATGATTGCTTCGCTTGGCAAGGGGATATTTGCAGATTCAATCGCCATCATTACGGCGACACCGAGATAGCCCCACTGGGCGACGGTTTCCCGAATCATGACTAAAATCGGGTCTATCAGTTGATGTAACATGGGCTATCCTTGGGATCCAGATCCAATCGACGATTGTACTATGACTTCGACAGCCGCCCCATTTCCTGTAGATACACGATTTTTTACTATCTCCACGGCCGGTCATGTTGATCACGGCAAGACTAGCCTTATCAAAGCTTTGACGGGGATCGATCCCGATCGCCTAAAAGAAGAGAAAGAAAGACAAATGACGACAGACCTCGGGTTTGCTCATCTAAAGTTGAGCGAACATTCCATCGTTGGTTTTGTGGATGTCCCGGGACACGGTAAGTTTTTGAAGAATATGCTTGCTGGAGTTGGCGGCATAGATATGGCCCTACTTGTAGTGGCAGCGGACGAAGGTCCCATGCCGCAGACGCGTCAGCACGTGAGGATCCTCAGTCTGTTAGGCGTCAACCGTGCTGTAGTTGCATTGACTAAGATCGATATGATCGACGATCCCGAGCATCGAGAAATTGTTCAGCTTGAGATTCGTGAATTACTGTCTGCGCATGGAATTGAGATGCTTGCCCTGGTACCGGTGTCGTCAACCAAAAATGTGGGATTGAACGAACTCAAATCTGTGTTGAAAGATGCCCTTTCGACGATGGCTCCACGCGATACCAAAGGTGGTGCATATCTTCCGGTCGATCGTGTTTTCAGTAAGACCGGGTTCGGCACGGTGATTACAGGCACCGTTGTGCGCGGGAGGCTGGCAGTCGGTGACCAGTTTGTTGTTGGTCCCAATGTCACAAGTGGACGTGTGCGCAGGCTGGAGACGTTTGGGCACCCGGTGAATGAAGCTGTGCCGGGGCAGCGCGTGGCATGCAACGTCGCGCTCAAAGATAACAAGGCGCTGACTCGCGGTCATGTAATCATGGGTGCAGAGTTGCCCGCTACAAAGATGATGTTAGTGAGTCTGGTCGATCGCCCCCGTGTTGCCGGTGATAAATTCATTCAACGATTGGAAGAACAACCTATTCGGCTCTACCATGGAACCGCCGAGTGTCATGGATACATCAGGTGGGCCAAAGCTGCATCGACACAATCCGATGAACAACTGGCTTCCACAGCGATCGCTTTGATTGCTCTGGATGATCCTGCTGTTGCGCTTGCTCGCGATAAATTCGTGATTCGACTTAGCGACGAAACAATTTTTGGTGGCGAAGTCATATTGCGTGAGAAGCCGAAGTGGCTGAAGCATGAGGATCTACTGAAATTTGCCAGTCAGGCATGGGCAGGCGATTTCCGACAGGCTGCTTTGACGTATGTGGACTCCGCCCCGCAAAAAATTGTTAAAGTAAATCAGGTGGAGCTGTTTTTGCCAGCGCCAAAAGGTGATGAATTGATCGCTTCCTTGGTTGCGGAAAGGCAAGTCCTGGTTCTGGGCGAAAGCTTAATGTCCACTGCAACCAGGCTAGAACTATCGACACGACTTAAGCACGCAATGCAAAAGGCATTTCAACAACAGGAAGCTGAGGGGCGGGAAGTTGAGTCTGTGTCTCTGGAAGTTGTTCGAACGCTTCTCAGTCCAAAACTGGAAAGAGCCACGTATCAAGCCCTAATTGAAGATGAAGTTGCCTTTGCTAAAATTGAGCGTAAGGGTGATCAACTCTCTTTCATCTCCAGCGGCGCACCCAAAGTAGCTGATGCCGCATCGGTTCAACTACAAGAAAACATCGCAAAGGTGCTTGAGGAGAATTTCTGTCTTGAATTGACTGAGATTGCAAAAGCCTGCGCCGCTGATTTGAATAAGGTGAAGAACGCCGCTCAGTCCATGGCCAAGGCCGGGCAGGTTGTGGTCATCAGCCACGAGTTTGTTATCACAACCGATAACCTTAAAACAGCGCACCGGCTGCTGGCGGATATTTGGCAAATCAAGCGCAACATCGCGCCGACTGATTTTCGCGAAGGCCTCAAAACTACGCGCAAGTATGCGATGGCTCTGCTGCAGCACTTCGATGATGCCAAGATTACACGCAGGCTAGATGCAGGACGCGTTCTATTGCGTGGACCGGACAAGGTCTAAATTATCGATCTGTACTGGCTCCACCTGTTCGGCAAGCTCGAAGTTGAAAATTCGCGAGTAGAAATACAGCTCAGAATCCAAGGCGCGCTTGATGTTCTCAGCCTTGCGAAAGCCGTGCTGCTCCCCTTCGAAGGCAATATAAGCAACCGGAACGCCCTTCTTACGCAGGGCATTCACCATCATCTCCGATTGTTTTGGAGGAACCATTTTGTCGTCCAATCCCTGGAAAAAGATTACCGGGCAGTTGAGTTTTTCAACATTGTCGATCGGACTGCGTTCATGGTAAACGCACTCCGACACAGGGTATGGGCCAACGATGCGGTCGAGATATCGGGATTCGAATTTGTGGGTATCTTTTGCTAGTCCAACCAAATCGGCCACGCCATAATAGCTGGCACCAGCTTTGAACGTGCGGAAGAACGTCAGTGCGCAAAGCGTCGTGTAGCCGCCTGCGCTGCCACCTGTAATGATCAACCTCTCGGCATCAACAAGCTTTTTGTCTACGAGATATTTGGCAGCGTTTACGCAATCCTCTACGTCCACGACTCCCCAGCCGCTGTACAAGCGGCTGCGATACTCTCGACCGTAACCTGTGCTGCCGCCGTAGTTGACGTCAATTACGGCAAATCCGCGGCTCGTCCAGTATTGCACTCCCAAATCGAGAGCCGTCGTTGCTGCGGCCGTAGGTCCTCCGTGACTTTTGACGATTAGCGGAGGCAGGGCTTTGTCTGGACCTTGATAATCCTTGTTCTTCGGGTGATAAAAGAAGCCGTAGGCTTCCTTGCCGCCGGTTGTTGGAAATTTGAGAATTTCCGGCTGCGAGATGTAGTCCAGGTCCAACTTTAAATTGGCTGAAGTTTTGAGTTGTTTGCAGGCACCAGTCGTTAGATCCATCTCGACGATTGCACCAGGTTCTGTCGGGGCGGAACCACGGAAGTAAGCCTTGCCATTGGCCGCTTTGATTGAAGTGATGTCTGTGTACGGAAGTGCAAACGGCTTGAATTCACCGGATGCTGTATCGATCAGCGCCAGCTTCCAGATGCCCTCACTGGTGTAAGCGCAGACGATTTCGGTCCGTGATGCGAAATCGTAAGTCGTCATGCCGAAATTCCACAGAGGATAGCCAAAATCAGCCTCTTTGACAGCGATCTCTTGCTCTCCTTCATAGTCAGTGTGCCGGTAAAGATTCCACCAGCCGCTACGATCGGAAATGTAGAACAGTTCTTCTTCCGCTGACCAGTGTGGCTGAAACACGGACTCTGCTGTCCCTCCAGCGATTTGCCGCATGTTGGACAAAGACCCGTCGGACGCGACATTGCCGCACCATACGAACGATTCATCCCAAGGCATGTTCGGATGGTTCCAGCTCATCCATGACATAAACATCCCATTAGGGCTTAGTCTAGGCGCGGCATAGAAGTCGTTGCCGGCGATCAACATCTCAACAGACCCGTCTTTTAGCGACACGGAAGACAGCGTCGTGATTGGCTCTTGATCGGCAGTTGTATGATCTTCTTGCACGCAAATTAGACGGTTGCGTTTGCTGTCCAAGCAGAAGTCCGCATAACGAACCGGAGCCTCCACTGTCAGCGGTTCCGGAGTCTTGCCGACCTCTTGGCGATAGATTCTCTGGTCGGAAAAATTGCAGAAGTAGACGATGCGGTCCTGGACCAGATAAGCTCCACCCCCGTATTCATGGGCCGTGGTTCGCACGTTGTAGGGGGCAGGTGTGACGTCGAAGACTTTACCGCTTGCGTCGCGCGAGACTAATACAGATCGCCCACCTTCGATTGGACGTGATTCGAGCCAGTAGACATCGCTTCCATCGCAACTGATGTTGCCAACTTTGATAGTCGACTTTGTGATCAGCTCCGACGTGATGGGCGAGAGCCAGGAGCCGAAAGGCGCCGTGCGCATAGTGTCTTACCTCGAAACAGTGACGCGGTAATTTTACATCACTGCATCGATGTTTCTTTCCTCGACCCATCCGCGATTCACAAGGATTTTTCCGAGCTTCTCGCCAGTTTGGCGTTGCTCAAGGATCCCTAGCCAGAGCTGTTCCATAGTGATCAACTCGGCTGCCAATAGTTTGTTGCCGATGCGTGAACGCACAGTTGGCAAGAATGCCCGAAGCTGGTCATAGGTGAGCCAGCCGCGCAGGATGCAGACCTCACCCAGCAACAGGGCTGTTTCCTCTTGAACTTTTAAAGCCTCATGCAGTTGCTCGCGCGTCAGGTGTCCAGCCTCGATCAGGCGCCGCCCGATCAATCCGATACTTGAAGGTTTTGGAGGTGGTGTCACTTAAGGGTCTACCGCAATCACGATATGGTCTGAGGATCGCCCAATTAGCTTTCCTGAACTGTCTTTTGCCCAGGCGCGCAGCTCATATATCCCGGGCGTTGAGAAATCTTTCTTGTCCAGGATGATTGTCCCCTTAAGAGCGGCCGGTCTGTGTTCGCGGGCAAAGGTGCTTGGCTTGGGACTGTTTTGTTCTTCAAAAAGTAAGTTTGCCCGAGTGATTTCCACGTCGACCGCTGTTGCACCGGGTACTGACGAAGCGTCTACGGTCAGCTTGTTTTGCGGCTTGTCGGCGCCCAGATGAAGGTAGCCTTTGGTGCCCATGTAACCAGAATTTTCAAAGTCTATCTGCGGCATGACACTTGCCGAAGGTACTGCTGTTATTGACTTGATGACAGCTGTGGAGCCCGGTGGCAGGAGCAACTTTAACCGTGCACCGCTTGACCCGAAGCTCCATTCCGGAAGGCTTCGCAGAGCGAACAGAAGCGACTGCTTGCGCACGTTTGGTTCAAGATCGAAGTGTGTGCGGCGCCCGAGCTGAAACGTGGGATTGATATCATTGGCATAGAGCAAGTCTGCACCGGTGGGAAACGTCCCAGGATTTTCGAGATCTAAATCAACACGAACGAAGTCCAGATCCCAGCAAGAATCCGTGATTGGCTGGAAAACTAGCTCAGGACGGAGCTTTCCGTCGGAGGAAATTCTTGCAGGACCTTCGAGCTTAAAGGTCGTGGCTACGTGTGCCGATTTCAGTGGGACAGCCAAGAACCTCTGATCGGCCGGAACCCAACGGAAGACCTTGATCTGTGCCCGATCTTTGAAAAGGGATTCCTTTAAGAAACCAAAAGGGTGCACTGGTTCAAACTGATTCAGCATCAAACAGTTCCAGATATCACCCTTCATCTGAGGGAATTTCGTCATTCCCCACAGCGCATTTCGGCTTATGTAGGCGCCCTTGTGGTGATCGGGCATACCAATTAGCAATGTTTGCGGATCCCCTTTCTCTTCGTTATAGATCTGCTGAAGGGAATGTCTGAGCGCATTTGCTTGCAGCCCGGCTTCTCGCCAGGGCTGGTTGTTAATCCAGAGTAGGACTGCCGCCAACGTGCAGAATCCAACAGGCAAAGCAATGCGAAGGACTGCGTGAATTCTGAAATAACCTAAGGCGAAGGCAAAGAGAACACTTAAAGGCACCGTGGCAAGATAGGCGAGGCGACTGCCCTGCAGGTCATCGGCTATGGCAAAAAGTTTGTACACAGGCAAAAGCGACAGGGCAAACCAACCGAGAGTAAAGAGAATCGGTCGACGGGAATTTTTGTCTGTGGCAAAGCGCCAGATCCCCAGTGCCACTGCGCCGATGCAAAGGCCTTCCCAGGCCTTCGTGAGGAGGTTATGCGAGCCAACGAGCTCTTTATTGATCGGGATGATCAACATTCGAAGAGCGTGCAGCCAATTGAGGAGAAACTCTTTGAAGTTGGCGATGAACAGCAGCGAATCGTCGTAGCCGCCCACGAAGGTTCCCAAGGCCAGGCGCCGTACGACGAAGTAGCCGGCAAGAACCAACCAGAAAGGTGTAGTGACGAAGAGTTTCTTGAATGATGTGTTCGGTCGCAGTAGCTCGAAAAGCACGAGCACAGCGGGCACAGTGATCGCCATTTCCTTCGAGATGAGACCCAGGGCGAAGCAAAATAGCGACAGCACGAGCCATTTGACTTTAGTGCTTTCTCTCCAATGCAGGTAAGCCCAGAACGATGCAAGGGAGAAGGTTGTGACGATACTGTCCACGCGACCGGTTATCCATGACACCGCTTCCGGATGTAGAGGATAAAGTGCAAATACCGCTGCTGAAAGTAATGCGACACGGTCATCTTTGCGACCGGTGAGCTGTTGCACCACACCACGGACAATGCCGAACAAAAGGAAACTGCTGCACAGGTGGAACGCCAGATTTGTAAGGTGAAAGCCCAGTCCGTTGCTGCGCCACACGAAATAGTCCGTGACCATGAAAACGGAAATCAGAGGTCTGTAAAATTTGGTTGTGGTTCCGTCGAGCCAGGAGGAGTAGAAGTTTTTCCAGATCAACTCTGGTTGAGTTATCGCATGCCGCAACCAGGTAAGGTGGACGAAATCGTCTCCGTTAAAGAAGTCGAACAAAACCGGGCTGTAAGCAACGACGGTGGCTAAGGTGATCACAGCCAGGGTGGCAAAGAGCTGCGCCCGCGATGTCTCTTTGACAGCGCTTTCCGGTGATGATTCCTGATTTGCAGCAGCTTTTGCCGCCGAACTATTTAGTTGACTCCGCACGGGCATGAGACTCCATCGCTACTTCGTAGGCCGGGCGATCTTCAAGATGGCAGCGTATTTCCTCTTTCTTTCGCAGGACTTTGGCTGGCACGCCAGCAACCACCATGCCTGCTGGCACGTCATGAGTGACAACCGAACCGCCAGCAACGACGGCACCTGTGGAAACACGTACCCGCGGCAGAACCAGGACTCTGGCGCCGACAATCACATTGGCTTCGAAATACGGACCTTCCCTGCCGAGCTGACAGGGCGGGTGCAGGCTGTCGGTTGTGCACGCCATCGGATAGAAGTGCACGTTGTCTTCGCAGGTTGTATAGGTTGCGATGAACACGCTGTTGTGGAAGCGGCAGTTATCGCCGACCTTGATGTCACCGTCCGATTGAGACAGAGTTCCGAAGCTGCAATTGTCGCCGAACACACTTCGTTCTCTAATAACTGCCCGGTGTCCGGTCTGGAAGTTAACTCCAAAACGACAGTCGGCGTAGATGATCGTTCCTGAACGAATGGTGCTGTCTGTGCCAATGACTAGAGGCGGGTTGACATATGCCGAATCTTTGCGGAAAGCCGCAAGCCGTTCACCAAGGATGCATTGGGCGCCAACGAAGACGCGGTCTGCGAGTTTGACGTTTTCATAAATGATTACGGCTGACTCGATGATTACATCGTCTCCAATTTCACATCCAGCACCAATGATGGCATCTGGTGCAATGCGCACGTTCTTACCGAGTTTGACGCCGGGTGCTATGCCAGTGCAGCCGGCACTGGTTATTCCAGAAGTATTCATTGCTTCCTCTTAGAATCCGGTGAGGACGGGGGCGACAGTAGATGTGCTTATTAGGCGCTCGGTCATAATCTCTTGGATCGCTTTGGCGACCTGATTAACTTGGTGCTCCTTGAGCTCCGGATACATAGGCAGTGAGACAACCTCTTGTGCCAGTGTTTCGGACAATGGTAGATCGCCGGCTTTGCAGCCAAAATGTGCAAAAGCTGCTTGCATGTGCAGAGGCACCGGGTAATAACACATCGAGCCAATGCCACGGTTGGCTAACTCTTTGATGAGCTGGTCTCTGAATAACGTCTTGTCACCAGGGTTCTGCTGTGCGTGAACGCGGATCGTATATTGGTGCCACACATGGGTATTAGCTGCCGCCACCGTCGGAATTGTGATACCAGGCGTGTTTTTTAACCCCTGGGCATACCATTTCGCGATTTGGTTTCGCTGTTCATTCCATCTGCGCAAGTGCGGTAGCTTGGTCAGCAGGACAGCGGCCTGAATTTCATCCAGTCTGCTGTTAACGCCGAGTTCGTCATGGTAGTAGCGCACCTTGGAGCCATGGGCGCGAAGCGCTTTCAGGCGCTCGGCGTATCTATCGTGTTTGGTGACGATCATACCGGCGTCGCCTGCCGCACCGAGATTCTTCGTCGGGTAAAAGCTAATGCAAGCCATGTCTCCGAAGCTGCCGGTTGGTTTGCCTTTGTATGTGGCGCCAATAGCCTGTGCATTGTCTTCTATGACGATCAGGTTGTAGCGGTCGGCAATTTCCAGGATCGGATCCATGTCGGCTGGTTGACCGTAAAGGTGTACCGGAACGATGGCTTTGGTCTTGTGAGTTATTGCCGCTTCAATCAGGGCCGGGTTGATATTGAAGGTAAGCGGGTCAACTTCCACGAAAATCGGCTTTGCGCCTCGCAGGGCGATCGCTTCGGCTGTGGCGGCGAAAGTGAAGGAAGGCGTGATGACCTCATCTTCCGGTCCAATGTCTGCTGCCCAGAGGGCAAGAACCAATGCGTCCGTGCCATTGGCGACGCCGACGCCGCGTTTTACCCCGGACAAAGCGGCGAGCTCCTCTTCTAAAGTTTGACCAAGCTTGCCGAGGATGTAGTGTCCGCTGCGAAGCACGGACAGAACCTTTTCCTCAAGCTGGGGACCTATTTGCTCGTATTGAGCCTGAAGGTCGAGGATCGGCACGTTGTTTGAATTAGCTGACGGCGACAATGGTTTGCCTCCTGGCACGGTAGTCGATGGTCGCAGGTTGCCCTGCAAATTGGCGCAAAGTCTAGATCGAACGCGCCGGATCTCCAAGTGCAAGCGTGTAAGGTTGCCAAATGGGATGCCTGGATGGGATCACATAGCGTTACGTGGCGGCGCTTTTGACCGACTGTGAAAAGTGGTTCATTTTTGTCGCGCAAAAAAAGAGGAGGCAAGATGCCCCCTCTTTCAGTCTTACTTTAAACCGCGTTCTATTTCTTCTTACCGGCGCTTGCTACTGTTCGGGAAAGCGCGTTGGTGACGAACAGGTTCAGGCTGACGCCTTTTTTTTCTGCTCTGTCGACCAATGCTTGGTGTAGCGAACGCGGCAGGCGAACGGTGAACTTACCGCTGTAATCCGCGTAATCATCACCTCTGCCGCGAGCGCTGCTCGTGGTCGTGCGCTTGGCGGCTGCAGCTGGTTTGCGAGCCGGTGCTTTTTTAGCAGCGCTGGCTTTCGGTTTGGCTTTGGCCACTGGTTTGGCCTTTGCCTTCTTTGCTGGGGGCATGTTTCTCTCCTTTGTACTGTTGTTTCGGTGGGAAGCTAATGAGTAAATTCCGAGATGAGAAAGTACGGCTCGGCACGAATGCCGAACTGTAGCGACCAGAGGCAGGGTGATGCCTCCCAGGTCTTTTGTAGTCGTTCCACCTAACACCACCTTAGGTGGCACGATTATTCTATCAAAGGTTATACCCAAGAGATCCAATGTATATGCAATTGGTTCATCCGTCATGCTAGGGCGCCCATTCTTCGGAATGTGGCTCTACACGCGGTGCGCACCACTTTTGATGGCTGGTATCACGGGCGGAGAAAAGATAAAACTTAGAAATTTTAAGGACAGATTGCCCGCCTGATGAGGTTTATCAGACCAAATCTGGTGCCTTTACCGTAGCTATGTATGGTATTTAACGCACCAGTGCCGGTGGCTAGAACCACATTTAGGGTCTGGTGGCAGGAACCACCTGTGGGGTCGCATCTGGTGCCGAGGTGCCTTCTTGCACCACCAGAAAGAAAAATCGCCCGATACCATTACCGATACCGCGCGACGTACTTATATATAGGAAGAGGTTTGGCGAAGGACCTTCTATAGTCCAGGCCAGCATGTCGCCTGTCGGGGCGGCGCCATGCGCCGCCCGGGGCGATACAGGGCCGCGGCCCTACTCATCCAAGTCTTCATCCATCATCTGCAGACCGAGCATCTGTTGGTAGATTCGCTGATCCATGGTCGCCAGAAACTTCTTGCCGTCTTTTAGCTCGCAAAGAATCAATACCTCTTTGCGGTTGCCGCCGGCGAAGTATCCGGCGACGGCACCAAGCGGACCGAACAAGACGGCCCCTGCGGCGGTGCACCAGGCAGTTTTTTCCAGGTCCTTAACACTATCTTGCGTCTGCACCGCTAGTTTCTTGATCTCGCCCATCAGGCTGATCACATCAGAATGCCCCATCGTCGCGTCGGCGCTGATCATGCCACCGTTAAAGTCCCAGTCGCCGGCGGGAATGTCACCACCGATGACCGTAATCTTCCGCCAGTTCAAGGTATCGGAGATTTTACCGCCGATTTTGTCCATTATCCCCATCTATTTATCCTCGTTAAGTCAAAAGTCGTCAGGGACATCCCTTTAAATAAGATATCCCAATGGCAAAAAATGAAGCCGACCCATTTGGGTCGGCTTCAAAGGTTAATCCAATTTGCCTTTATTCGGCAATCCACTTCTCAACGGTGCGGGTCCAATCATTAACCAGTTCGCTATCTTTAAAGAAGATGCCGATCTCGCGCTTAGCGCTTTCCGGGCTGTCCGAACCGTGAACAAGGTTACGTCCGATTTCAATGGCCAGGTCACCGCGAATGGTGCCTGGTGCAGCATTTAACGGGTTTGTGGCACCAATTACATTGCGTGCCAGAGTGACTGCATCTTTGCCTTGCAGCACCATACCAACGATGGGCGCGGACGTAATGTAGCTGACCAAGCCTTCATAGAATGGCTTACCTTTATGCTCACCGTAATGAGTCTCGGCCATTTCGCGGCTGACTTTGAGTAGTTTCATGCCAACGATCTTAAGACCACGGCGTTCAAATCTGTTTACTACCTCGCCAATCAAACCACGCTCGACTCCGTCGGGTTTAATGGCGACAAAAGTTCTCTGAACTTCAGCCACTTGAGTTTCTCCTATGCATAGCTATGCGCTTTGAGCGCATAAGCTAGCACGAGAGTAAGGGCAAACTCAAATCGGACGTATCAGTTAGTTACCATTCAATGGTAGGGGAGGGGCTTGCCCCCTCCCGCCGTGATGCGTTGAAAAACGGGAGGGGACAAGCCCTCCCCTCTTAGGCTCAAACTAGCTTTACGAGTTTTGCAAAGCGCGGATCGAGCAAGCGCTTTCCGGCTGTCTGAAACTCCACGTTGTAGAGCTCCTTATCGCCTTCGCCGATTACTTGAGTTACTTTGCCCACGCCGAACTTGGCGTGCATGACACTATCTCCTAGCGCCAGGTGCTCAAAGACCACCACTGGCTTGATACCGGAGGGATCTGTTATGACGGTGTCAGCACCAGGGGCAGTACGGGAAAGAACGCGCCGCTTGTCCGCCGGCACAGGTCTCTTGCTGGTTTCACCATCGTCTTCTTTCTGCCATTTTGGCTTGCCGTAGGTCCGGTTACCGCCAGAGCTGGAGTCGTAAGTTTTCTCGCGCTGGTAACCGCCACCGGTGTTATAGCTGTTCTCGTTGTAGCCTCCGCCACTGCCTCCGGAATCTCCTTGGCGACCGCTTGAGGATGCGCGGAAGGCACTTTCCGGGTCGGGATCGAAGCCGGTCATGCAGTCGGCTTTGATTTCGCTGAGGAAGCGACTGGGCACTGTGTAGCTGGTGTTGCCGTATCCACCTGCGCCAAACGAATTTCTCTTTCGGCTGAAGCTCAGATAGAGTCTATCTTCTGCTCGAGTAATACCAACGTACATCAAGCGTCTTTCCTCTTCCAGCGCAGAAGGCGAGTTAAGCGAGCGCATGTGTGGAAAGAGCCCTTCCTCCAGCCCGAGCATGAAAACTGTTGGAAACTCCAGTCCCTTGGCGGCATGTAGTGTCATCAACTTGACTGCGTCTTTGCTCAGATCGGCGTTATCGAGATCGCTGACCAGGGCGATTCTTGTCAGGAAAGCTTCCAAGGTCGGTTCATCGGCGTTCGTTTCAAACTCCTGCGCGACATTAACCAGTTCGCGCACGTTTTCAACTCTGCCGAAGGCTACTTCATCCTTCGATTCATTAGCTTCCTTCTCCATCGTTGACAGGTACGTGGACTCTTTCAAGACGACGTCCACCAGTTGCGACACTGGCATCACTTGCGACATCGTTTGCCAACGGCGTACGTCATTTGAGAACTTGATCAGCGTTTTGGCGGCCTTGTCGGCAACATCAGGAACCTGGGCTGCGTGGGCCGCTCCGTCCAGCATGCTGAGCCCGTGCTTATCGGCATACTCAGAGACGCGATCCAGAGTGGTTTTGCCCAGTCCGCGCCGGGGATTGTTGACGACCCGATTGTAAGCAATACCATCATCAGGGTTGTAGACGAGCTTTAAGTAAGCAATCACGTCTTTGATTTCGGCCCGGTCATAGAATCGCGTGCCACCAACCATGATGTAGGGGATATGACTGCGAACTAGTACTTCTTCAACGGCTCGGCTCTGTGCGTTCGTGCGGTATAGCAACGCGCAATCTGAAAGTTTGATATTGCGCGCCGAGAGTCGCTTCAGCTCTTCGACAACGAAAAAGCCCTCGTCAATCTCATCGGAAGCACCATAGCAACGCACCTTGCCGCCTTGTCCGCGGTTGCAGCGCAGGGTCTTTTCCAGGCGCTCGGTGTTGTTTTCGATGATGCTGTTTGCAACTTCCAGGATCGTTGATGTCGAGCGATAGTTCTCTTCGAGCTTAACGATGCAGCCTTCTTTATAGTCCTTCTGAAAGCCAAGGATGATTCGAAAGTCGGCCTTTCTCCAGGAATAGATCGATTGGTCCACATCACCGACGACCATCAAGCTGCGATTTTCCCAACTTCCGCCCGGTGGCAATCCGGTGGCAGCGTCGATGGAAAAGTGCCTGATCAACCGATATTGAGATTGGTTAGTGTCCTGAAACTCATCCACCATCAAGTGTCTATACTGATTGGCGATGCGCGAGCGCACTTCTTCGTTCTGTTCGAGCAAGTCTGTGAACATGGCGATGAGATCATCGAAATCCAGCGCATTGTTCCGCGCTAAAGCGGATTGGTAGGCGGTGAAAATTTCCGAGATGCGATTATCGCGGTAGTTACGCGCGTCTTTGGCGAACTGATGGGCGTTGATGCCATCATTTTTTAAGGCCGAGATGGCGTGACGCATTTCCTTAGGGGCAAAGACCTTTTCGTCAAGGTTCATTTTGGCCAGCACGCCCTTCATCACGTTCATGGTGTCTGTCTCGTCGTAGATGACGAAGTTGCTCTTCCATTTGAAACCTTCCGGGCTGGTGTAGCTGGCAATCTCTCGCCGCAGCAGCCGCGCACAGATACTGTGGAAAGTGCCAACTACCAGCCGCTTTCCGACTTGCTCTCCGACCAGCTTCTCAAGCCTGGTTTTCATCTCGCCGGCGGCTTTATTGGTAAAGGTAACCGCCATAATCGTATGGGCTGGCTGCTTGAGTTCAGACAACAGCCAAGCCACCCGCCGGGTGAGCACGGTCGTCTTGCCGCTGCCGGCGCCAGCTACTACAAGTGACGGACCCCAGTTGAGGGATACCGCTTCTTGCTGCTGAGGATTCAATCTGTCGAGTAGTTGTTGTCTAGACACTGCCCAATGCTGCTGCACGTCTGTAGTCTGCAAGTGAGCCTCCGGATTTCAAGAGATGATAGCATGACAAGCTTTCCGGCTGCTAATCGTATATGCACAAGTACTAGTCCCCGGACGTTGGCTGCTTTTTTAAAACATGTAAACAGCGAACCTGAAGGCTTCCTAACGGGCTTGTGAGCAGATACGCTACGCAGCGGATGAGATTCGGAATAATAGCAAAGGACTTTGAGCCCGTTCCTTAGTACACTCTTTAGATTCTGGCTTACTTATTACTCAGATTGATGGTGACTCGATGAGCTCTATAGAGCGTGGAGCGGCTACAGCTCCTACCGTAGATGCGCTAGCCCAAGAACTTTTGCTGATTCAACAGTCGGGGCCACGGCGCGTAGCCATCATCGGTTCGCGAAACCTACCTCTAACGCACCAGCAGTTGGTCGAAATGCTCAGCTATGCGCTGGTATTGTCGGGCAACCAAGTGGTCACCAGTGGCGGTGCAAACGGTACAAATATGGCGGCGATTCGCGGTGCTCAACGAGCTAACCCGGATCGACTGGAAATTATTTTGCCGCAGACAATCAACCAGCAGCCGGCCGAAGTTCAAGACCTGCTGATTGGCGTCAAGCACATTATCGAATATCCGGATCGCAGGTCGATGACACTTGCCGACGCTAGCAAACTTTGCAACCACGAAATAATCGATCGCTGCCAACAAATTATTTGCTTCCTGTATCACACAAGCTACACCTTGCTTGAATCACTGAGTTACGCCAAAGACCATCGCAAGCTTGTCACGCAGTTCTTCCTGGACTAGATGATTGGAAGGCAGCAATATGCCTGTGCCGATTCATTTGCCTGCCGGCTTCGCAATAGTGCTTTTGGTTCTTGCTGTTTCATTCGTCCTTTCTGCGCTTACATTTCCACTTTATATCCGCTGGCTTAAGCGCAAGCAAATTGAGCAATTCATTCGGGAAGAAGGACCGCAAAGTCATGCGGCAAAAGCGAAGACGCCGACTATGGGTGGACTTTGCTTCATTGCAGTTAGCTCGGTGGTGACTGCCGGAGCACTGCTTTTTCAACATGGCACCGTATTCGGTGATAATCCATACGTCGCGCTTGCTGCACTGGTCACCAGTGTGGCGATACTCTGCGGCCTAGTCGGTTTTGCAGACGATTTTGCCAAAGTCACAAGCAAGTCAAATGCCGGTTTGTCCGCGACGACAAGACTGCTCACCGAGTTTTTTCTCGGCGCAGTCCTTGGACTTTGCATTTGTGTTTTTCAATTGCCAGGCAGCCACTTCGCGCAGAATCTGCTGGGATTGCCCGATGGCACAGCAGCTGCAATTGCAAATCTCATCTATCTATTTGGTTTCATCCCGTTCTTGGTGGCAGCAACGGCCAATGCCCTGAACTTGCACGATGGTATGGATGGATTAGCGGCAGGCACTTCACTTCAGGTCTTTGTCGTAGTAGCAGTAATGCTCCTTATGCAGGGCAAAGTTTCACTTGCCTTTGTGGCGGCATCACTTGTTGGTTCCCTTGCCGGATTTCTGCTCTACAATCGCTACCCGGCCAAAGTTTTCATGGGCGACACCGGCAGTTTGTTCATCGGTGGGGGGTTGGCCGCGCTCGTTGTCGCCGGTGATTTGACGCTTTGGTTTATTCCACTGGTGGCAATCTACATTGCTGAGACGTTGTCGGTGATTATTCAGGTTGTCTACTTCAAACTCACCAAAGAATATAAACCTGACCCGCCAATGTCGCCGGTCAAGTTGATATTCACTAAGTTGACTAAAAGATTGCCTGGCGAAGGCAAGCGCTACTTCAAGATGGCACCATTGCACCACCACTTCGAAGCTCTTGCAGAAGAAAAAGGAGTGCCGGAGTGGAAAGTAGTCGCCAAATTCTGGCTGGCGCAATTTGCCATTTGCGCGGCTGTCCTAGTTCTCTTCCGAATGCTCTAAGCGGGAGTCGTAACGAGTTGCTCGGCTTCTTTTTCTTCTGCGTATTGAACCAGCTGCCAAACTTGCATGTCCAGCGCTGCTGCAATTCTGCGAAGACTTTCAACTGAAATGTTGCGTTCGCCGCGTTCTACGTCGCTGATGTAAGTGCGGTGCAGTTTTGACCGTCTGGCTACTTCTTCCTGGGACAATCCCATCTGTTGGCGTTTATTTAGGATGATTCCTGCCAATTGTTTGCGGAACTGATCTTCATCTTGCGACATGGATACCTCTTCATCAGGTGCTAGGGGACTCCGAAATGCACCTGCGTACTGCGACTATACCCAGTTCTGCAGCCCTTCGGCTACAGACTATTGGAGACATCCGGGGTGTATCCTGCGAAATCCACCTTAAGAGGGATGGATCTGGAAGGGGTGTACCTCTAAGGGGTTATCCTAACAAAGTCCTTTTATTGCTCATCCACCGCATTCAGGGTTTCAGCAAACCGCTATACTTTGTTGAGCGATAATCGCGCCCAGGTACCGTCTTGTCAGCAAAAGTAAATCAACTAGTGCATGATCTCGTTTCTCAAGGACGCTGGGACGAAGCTCATTCTGTGTTAATTCGCTGGTCTGGGCAACAGCCCAATGACGCCGATGTGCAGTTTCAGGTCGGAAGTCTGTGCTACACCATCGGGCGCTTTGCCGATGCCGAACGTTTCTTGCGCGGCGCCCTCACTAGCATCGAAACTCCGGATGGGCACTACTATCTGGGCTTGACTCTGTGCAAGTTGAATCGTCCGGCAGAGGCGATCTCCTGTTTTAGAGAAGCCTGCGAAAAGAAGGAAGGATTTGCCTCGGGGCACTTGCAGTGGGGCCTGGCTCTTGCTCAAATGAATAGTTTTCGCGGTGCCCTTGGTCAATTCAAGCAGGCCTTGAAGTTGAATCCGAAGCTGGTAGCTGCGGCATACCAGGCTGGGATTGCCTCCTACCAGCTGGGTCAAAACACGGATGCAGTGGAGTTTTTTGCCGAAGCTTGCGAAAAGGATCAGCAATTGGCTGAAGCTTTCAACGGTCTTGGGGTGGCTTTGACGGCGCTAGGTCAGTACGAAAAAGCGCTGTCGTGTTTTGAAAAAGCTTGGGGAATCAATGACCGGTTGCCGATCATTCAACGCAACTGGGCCGCGGCTTTGGTGAGCATGGAGCAACTGGACGAGGCAGCCAAGCATTACCAGGAAGCCATTAACATGAGTCCGAAAGTGCTTGAGGCCAAAGAGCGGGCGCTAATTTACAACGATTGGGGTGTGAATCTTTTCCGCCAGGGACGCACGGAGGACTCGGCCGAGCGGCTGCTTCATTCAGTGAACATCGACCCGGGGTTGATTTCCGCCAGGTTGAACCTGGGCATTGTAAAAAATGCGATGCAGGAGTATGAGCAGGCAGCCGATGCCTTTGAAAAAGCTCTGGAAGTGAATCCGGATTTGCCCGAGACCAACATGCACCTTGGTGTCAGTTATTTCTTATTGGGGCGCTTCGAAGATGCGCTTCAGATGCTCGGTCGTGTTCAGGTAGGCTCAGACAACGTCGACCCGACCCTGGATTTATGGGTCGGTTACACACACATGGCACTCGGTAACTTAGAGGTGGCGGAGCGCCACTTTGAGCGGTCTGTGCATATGAATCCGAGCAGCTTTCTTGCAATTGATTCACTTGGAGTTGCTCTTGCCATGCAAGATAGGCAGCTTGAGGCTGTGGAAATGTTTAAGGAGTGTCTGCGACTTAACGATAATTTTGGGCTGGCTCACATACACCTGGCTCGCAGCCTTGAGTCCTGTGGTCGCTCCGGTGACGCTATGACCGAATACCGGACGGCCGTGGAGAAGGATCCTGGCTGCTTGATGCCGGAAAAGGACGTCTTGGAGCTTTTGTTGCAGAAATCCCAATACGACATGGTGCTAAGCAGAACGCAGCGACTTTTGGAATTGATTCCTACAGACGAAGATACGCAGCTGGCATTGGCCCGAGCTCTAAAGGCGCAGAATCGCTTCGAGGAAGCCGAGTCTGTCCTGGCAACGATGGTGGCACAGCACCCGAACAATGGCTTTGCTCACGTTCTGGAAGGTCAGATTTTCCTTTCCCAGGGGAAACTGCTGGAAGCCGACGAGAAATTTAGAGCGGCATCTTTGCTGTACGAAGGTGACGTCTCGCTTTATTACGGCTGGGGCAAATGTTTAGGCCTTCTTGGTCTACACGAACTGGCGCTGGAGAAGTTCCAGAAGTCCAATGAAATTGACCCGTATGACAATGATACCTACGAAGCCTGGGGTGCGACGCTGAAAACGCTCGGTCGCTTTGCAGAAGCCGGGGACGTATTCAAAAGAGCTGCTGACTACCTTTAGTGCGGAAAACCGGGTTGGTTGCGCCATGCCGATCCTCTAATATGGCAATATGGCCCAAATTGAAGCTCATCCAGCGTCTTATTTTGACAACACCGCCGACAACGACCTGCTGGTCAAATCGGTGCATTTAGTCTACTTTCGTATGGCGTTTGCGCTGTGCAGCCTTATTGTCGGTGCAGTTGTCACTTCCGTTGGTGGTGTTGAGCAGCAGCCAATCGGAGTTTTCTGCACTGCCGCAGCGGTGGTTGGCTATACCTGCGTGGCGCTTCTGGCGTTGAAAAATACGCGCGCCGACCAGATTAGAATGCTTAAGACGATCAATGGCTTGATGATTGCCATGGACATCGTGTCGTTAAGCGCCCTTGTTCATTTCACCAAGGGAATTGAGTCTGATTTCTACTTTCTTTATCTGTTGCCGATAGTTCTGGCCAGCCATACGTTTGGTCGCGTTGGTATTTTTGCCACTGCGCTTGGTGCTTCCTTTGCTTATGGCGGCACCATGTTCATTGAAAACCGGAGCTTTCTTCAATACCTGGTAGGCGATCAACAAGGGCTTACGGTCGCCTATTCCCAGCGACTCTGGGCGCGCATTCTTACGCGCGCAGCTATGTTGCTGGGTGTTTCAGTTATCTGGGCACTGTTCTGCGAGCACATGTCGCGAGTTGCTCAGCAGGGCGCCACGAGATTGCGCGGGCAGCTGGATGCTAACAACAAGCTGGTTGGAGAGACCCGTGGGCAAGCGGCGCGAGAGCAACTTATCAATGCTGTCAGCTCATCGATTCGTAGCACGCTGGACATCGATCAAATTCTCAGCACGACCGTCGCCCACCTGAGTTCGGCTCTGGGTGCCAGTCGCTGCGCAATCATTACTTCCGCTGATCGTCCCGGCGAGGCTCCGGCGATGTGGCAAGCCAGCGCCAACACTGATAATAAGACTTCTGAAACTGATTACAGCTCTAGTTTCTGTCAGTTCGTACTTGAGAATCTGGCACACAATATTGAGATGCCTCACGGCGAGCAACTGAGAACATTTGTCTATAACGCGCCGTTGCAGCAAGAGGCATTCGCGCTGCTGCGGCCCGAGCTTGAGAAGCTTGAAGTACAATCGATGATCGCTCAGCCAATAATGTACGGAAACGACTCGCAAGGCGTGATTTTGATCGCCGAAACAGAACATCAACGCGATTGGACTTTCTCTGAAATCGAGCTTGTGAAGGCAGTTGCCGGGCAAGTTGCTATAGCAATTGAGCATGGAAGACTGGTCGACCAACTATCGCGCAAGAATAGAGATCTTTTGCAGAAGAACTTGCACCTTGATGCGAAGAACCTTGAACTGCGAACAATTCAATCGCAGCTCATTCACCAGGAGAAAATGGCTTCTCTTGGTCGCATGGTGGCAGGTATTGCCCATGAACTAAATAATCCGGTCAACTTCGTACACGGTAACGTGCCTTACTTGCGCGAGTATTTCCAAGATTTGAAGAAGATCGTTCAGTCAATTGATTCTGTTCCGGCTGAATACCGAGGTCCAATTGATGAAACGAAAGAAAGCGTCAAGTACGACTTTCTCGTCACCGATCTGGACAACATCATTGCTGATCTTGGCGAAGGCGCTGAGCGGATCAGGCAGATCATCAAGAACCTGCGCAGCTTTAGCCGCTTGGATGAAGCCGAGTTGAAGGAAGCGTCCATTCAAGAAGGCATTGAATCAACGATTAAGATCCTTAACCAGTATTACGGACGTGACAAGATTCCCGTCGATACTAGCTTCGCTGATATGCCTGCAGTGGTATGTTACCCGGGTAAGCTCAATCAGGTTTGGATGAATCTTTTATCCAATGCCGCTCAGGCTGTGTCAGACAGACCAGATCCGGTTGTAAAAGTCAGCACGGAATTGGAAGATGATTGGGTAACTGTCTCAATCCGAGACAACGGCACTGGTATAAAGACCAGCGATCAGAGTAAAATTTTCGAACCGTTCTACACAACGAAGCCTGTCGGACAAGGCACAGGGCTTGGTTTATCCATATGTCATTCGATTATCGAGCGGCACGGAGGAAGCATCTGGTTTGAGACAGAAACTGACAAAGGCACTACGTTCAAGGTCCGCATTCCGCTGAAAGCAGAAATCGACGAGCGGGAAGAAGCGGTTCAACATGTGGCATGAGCCATGAATAGTCTCAAGCAGAAGGGAGCCAAGCTTCCACAAGCGTCTAAGACGCAGCGGCAACAAGTCTTTCGCAATGGTATGGGGCGCCAGTTATGACAGAAGTCAAGCACAAAATACTTATCATCGACGATGAGGGAGCTAATCTGCGCTTGTTGCGGCGCGTCCTGGGCGACGAATATGAAATCTTTGCTGCTCAAAGTGGTCAGGAAGGGCTTGAGATTCTCAAAGAGCAGTCGGTCTCATTGATCATCACGGACCAGCGCATGCCAGGCATGAGCGGCGTTCAGGTGCTGGAGGCCTCCCAGAAGATAAGACCGGATGCAATAAAAATCCTTTTGACCGGCTATACGGACATCCAGGCTTTGATTGATGCGATCAACGCCGGCAACGTCTACAAGTACATTCAGAAACCTTGGGACGCTGAAGATTTGAAGCTCACCGTGAAGCGTGCTTTGGAAACGTTTGATTTGCGTCATCGCAACACTCAGCTGGTAATCCAGTTGCAGTCAGCCTTGGGCGAGCTTGAGTTGTCTTCAATGTCAACCATACGCGCACTTGCAGATGCTTTGGATGCTAAATGCGACTACACTTCCGGGCACAGCCTTCGAGTAAGTCGGTATGCTGTGACCATCGGCAAGCGTATCGGCTTAACCGAGCAGGAACTGCGCGATCTTGAGATCGCGGGGATTCTGCATGATATCGGCAAAATTGGAGTGCCGGAATCCATACTCTGGAAACCGGCCCGTCTGGAACCAGAGGAAATTGCCATCATGAGTGAGCATCCTGTTCGTAGCGCACAGATGATTGAAGAGATTCCGCATCTTGCGCGCTCGGTGCCTTCGGTTAAGCATCACCATGAGTACCTCGATGGTTCCGG
>JADYXS010000702.1 GCA_021772155.1 Candidatus Obscuribacter sp. | reverse complement strand
TCTTTGCCAAACACAACGGCTATTCAGACGAAATAAACAAGGGGCGGCCGGATGCCAGAGCGCACATTACGCGGGCTGCCAACTGGGTGCCACCACGCCTCCGTGGGCAAAAGATCACGCCCTATGTCCAGACCACACCAGTAGTGTGGATAAAAGCCAATGCTAAGCGAAGCATGGATGGCCGCAAACGTATTGAAGATGCTGTTGTAAAACTCAATGGCCACCCCTTTAGCCTGAGAACACTAAAAACGGTAGCAAAGTGTTCAATGGACACGCTCTATAAAAACCAAGATCTCTGGCAGGACGCCTATGATCAGTTCCAGCATTCCCACTTGGCGAGTGATCCGGGCGTTTATAACGTGGTGGAGGCTGGTTCTGTCGTTCATACTTCGGTTCTTCCTTGTCTTGACTCCTCTGAAACTCCATGGCTGTTGAATGTGACTGCGCTTAAAGCCTTTCTGATTGCTTATCTGTCTACGGCGCCTGATTCAAAAAGTTTGTCCTTTGTTCGAGGTCAGATCGCTCGTTTCAAATCTTGTTTGCCTGCCTATTCTGACAACTGGCTTTCTGTAGTTCGACCACCCTAAATCTCTGATCCTTCTTCGTCCGTTGCTGCATTTAACTGGGCGCGCTTTGAAACTGGAAATCCCACGACTGCGGCTGTTTGATCTTTTTCCACCAACAACTTACTTATGATATTGGGCTTGCTCTTTGGTATTATTTTGATTGCCACTAGAAATGGTTTCTGATCAGTGACAAAAATTTTTCCGAGTTCTGTAAATAGGCAAGAGATGCTCAAGCGGCTGATGCCGGTGTTTGATGCCAAGAAGAAGTATGCGGGTTGGCTGGACGATCAACCATTTTCAATTCAAACTCGCAGAGCGTATAACAGCCGGCTCAATAATTTCCTTGGTTTCCTCGGCTCTCATCTTGATCTCTATCCGGATGCTTTGCTTGATGTGGAGATCCGAGACGAACTCGTTCATGACTACACGAAGTATCTGCAGGAACTTCGTTGTGGCCCTCGCACCATCAACGGATACCTGACCACGCTCGATTCATTCTTTAAATTCGTCGGACTTGGCGCTTGTGTTGCTAACCGCAATCCCGATCCACCTGTTCTTCCCCAGGCGCTGTCTAATTCAGAGAAGCAACACCTGCTTGCTTCTCTCGCTAGGTACAAGAAATCGAAAGACTGCGCAATACTCAGTTTGTTATTCCGGTGCGGACTCCGCATATCGGAAGTGGCAGCGCTCGATATCGGCAGTATTAAGCGGAACCAGCTATTCGTAAGTAGGCATGGTGTGACTCGCTCCATTGCTTTAGATCTAGACAGTAAAGCCTATCTGGCGGCGTGGACAAAGGAACGCAAGTCTCGATACGGCAGCACTCATGGATCTGCGCTGTTCATCTCCGGTCGCGGCCAAAGAATTACTACCACCGGGATTGATTACTGCATCAAACAGTTTGCAAACCAGGCGAGGATCGCCTGTCTGTCTGCTAAAACACTCAGACACTCTTTCATTGTTGAACAATTTAAAGCTGGACGCACTCCTAAAGACGTTAGCAAGATCGCAGGTCATGTAAAAGTTGAAACGACATTGCGCCACCTTGCACCTTACTCGGTCACCGCACCGCAAACCATACCTGCTTGCAGAGGCTGAATTGTTTTCGATATGACTGTTAGCCAAAAAGCCTCACAGGGCTTGAAAGTAGCGTATTGCCTCGGCTAAAACCTAACCTTTCCCTTGCCAAGAAAAAAGACTGGGAGAAAAAAATGGAGGCAAAAATGAGTAGCTGAAAAGAACTTATGATATGATGAACCGCGTGGTTGCAGTTTTTGAAACCAGGGGGTTTATGGAAGCCGACAAAGAACAAATCGCCAGTTTTACCGTTCGCCTACCTGAAGGGTTGCGCAAACAGTTGATTGTCCAGGCTTCTGCCAAGAACCGAAGCCTGAACTCCCACATCCAGTCGGTATTAGAAGGGCACCTGGTGGAGTCAGGCTTCGCCGGACATAAGCTTATATCCAGGTCTGGGCGCACTTTTGAAATTGTGTTCAGCACCGATGATATTCCTGATCGCCGTGATGGCATCATGGGTTTCTTCCAGTTGAATGAGCTGAAATTCGACAAGCAGCGCGCCTATTACATGATAGGGCTCAATCATAGCCTGATCAGGGACTGGAAAATAGAGCACAAAGAGGAATGCCTAGAACAGTTCGGTGTAGCGTTGTTGCACTTCTACAATCGGCAAATGGAGATTGATCACTTGCGGTGGACACATCCTGTACCAGGGCAAGATTACGATGGATACAAGGTTTTTAGCTGGAAGGATGTTGCTCCTGCAGGGAGCTTCAATGAGTTCCTGGATTTATTGCGAATGAACCAATGGAGCGATCCGCTCGCCGAGGACAGTGATAAGAGCCAGGATATCCGGCTTGGCAGAAATCTCGCAGATCTTTACAGGTAGAGATTTTTGCAATGACAAAGTATGCCTATGTCGATGAATCGGGCACGCGCGAATATCAAAAAGTAATGACCGTATCTCTCGTCGTCGTGGAAGGGCGTAGGAGTGCTGAAAAGCTTCATGAGCGGATTATGTGCATGCTGTTTGACGACTATCTGGAACGGCGTCGTCTCTTCAAAAAGAAAGCAATCCACAAGCTTCCATACCTGCACTATGCCGAGATGTCGCGAAGTGATCGCGAGCGGATTGCAAAAAAACTAGGTGCAGCCATTGTATCGACTTACGTCACATACTACTGGCATGATGGCAGCGCTACTGCGCATGAACAGCGGTTTGAGATTTACACAAATCTGGTCAAAGAAGCGATTTTACTGGCGACAAACCATCACAACGAACTATCTGTGACTGTGGCTCAGCAAGGCGGCTGGCAGGGATACGAGCGTCAGTTTGAAGCTGAACTCAAGGCCCTGGAATATGACGACTCGAAAGGTCAGGTGTACCGAAAGCTTTCTGTTGCGCTGGAGCCTGCTCGTCATCCCGGCATTCAGTTGTCCGATTTCTATGCCGGAGTTTGCCGTGACTTCATCTTGAACCCGGACAATGAGCCGCTATTAGTCCCTTATCGCCTGATCGAGGGGCAGGTAATGCTGGAGCTGTCATCTTTTATTCAGGTAGCTAGCAAAGAGAAAGGGTGAGCCGAGGCCCACCCTTTCCGAAGATTTACGTCTGCTCTGCTTGCCTTCTCCTTCTTCCGAAGGGCATCGCTATACCGCAAGGCAGCAAGCTCAGGCTTACGACGGTTCTTTTGTACCACGATCATAGCATGCTGACAAGGGTGCCCGCCTTCTAAACAGCGATTCCGCAACCTGCTTTTGAATCAGGAACTGTAGCCGCCCAAGACGGTCTTGACAGTCGGATCAAATTCTTGAAGCGGTGAAAACCGGCTATGCCGCTGGATGACGAGCACGGGAAGAGAGCCCAGGTCTGTCAGAAGAGCTGGGCGTGCGGATGACGATGGTCTTTTGGACGGAACACGGAACAGTAATTAAGTTAGCAAAAGGCTCAAGTAGTGGTCGGCTCTAAGGCGGGACTCCACTCGACACAGGAAGAGCCCCGTACAGTTCTGCGGCAATCATGCGGGCGACAAAGGATAAGCACGCCCGGCCAGCGATGGCCGGGCGTGTTCCTTGGAGCTGGCTTATTTGGCTGGCTTTTCGCAAGCGTCAGCGCACTGATTGCAGAGCGCTATGCAGTCCTTGAGCTTGGGATCATTCAGGGCTTCGCACTCTTTGGCGCAGCTATGGCAGATATCCGAGCAGACCTTATCGATTGCTGCACCGTTAGCCGAATTACGGTTTTTGAAATCCGCGTTTGTGTCGCAGATTTTTATGCAATCACGCATCAAGTTGAGGCGCTCAGCGTCGGCATATTTACCGCCCTTCTTTTGAAAAGCAGCCAGATTCTTGCTGCACATGGAACTGCATTTTTTGCAAAGGTCGGCGCATGCATCATGGGCAAGCACCGGTACGCCAGCAGAAGCGCTCAGCAAAATGCTCATGCACAATGTTGTGATCAATCTATTCATAAGAAAACTCCTTGAAGTTCAAAACGATTTCGACAGCAAATCCACTGGATTTGCAGTTTGAGCTAACTAGCTGTAGCGGACTGCAATCGAAATGAGTCGGGACTGCAATCAGGGCATTCTTGGGACCGAATTAATTGCATCTATCCAGACCTAAGGACCGGATTA
>JADYXS010000701.1 GCA_021772155.1 Candidatus Obscuribacter sp. | reverse complement strand
TTTCTAAGAGACAAACCCAATGAACCTCAGGCGGTCAGACTGCTATCGATAGCTTCTGAAAGAAAAGGAGCTGGTGCAGCAGCAGCAGCTGCTGCTGCTAAATAGGCTGGTTGTCTTCTCCCTTACGGACACCTTCACTGCGATTCGAGCATCGCGTGCGGTGGCACTTTCTGGCGTGCCGATTTCAGTCAATTGGCCTTTTGGAGCACTGAGGTACCAGGTAGGAAGATGAAATTGCAGAATCGTGGGGATTTTAGGGGGAAATCCCTTGGCGCAGAAACCTTGACATCGGTTAGACTTCGGTAGAACCTTCTTATAGTTTGGTCCCCGGTTAAATCGGGCACTAATTTCATGGTCGATGACTCCTCGGGAGGCTGTATGGTGAAAAAACAGACGGTGATGGTTGCGCTGCTTGGAACTCTGGCGATAGTGTCGCCATCATTCGCTCAAGAAGGCGAGGGGAAGCCGTTCCAACTGGGCGTTCAGCAATCCGTCCAAGGTGCTCCGGCCTCCTACCCGGCGTATCCTGTGCCAACGATGATACCGACGCCTCCTCGCGTGGCCCCCATCCAGAAGCCGCCGAAGAAGAAGCTGCAGCCTCTTAATGTCGGACTACAGCAGAATTCACAGCCTTCGCGACCGCTCAACGCTGGTTTGCAGCAGCAGAATATTCAGCCGCCGCCGATGCGCGCCGCGGTCCAGAATGCCCCACCGGGAGTCTTGCCACAGCAGTTTATGGGCAACTGGCTTGTCCTTGGCTCGCGCACAAAAGTTGACGCGCGTCCTGAGTATCAGAGCGGAGTTGGCAACATTTTTACTTCTTCCAATAGTCAAAGCTGGAACATCGTTGGCGCTCCTGGCGGATATTCAATGAGTTCAACAACTGGAGTTCAATCGGTCCAAGTTGGGAACTGCAACACAACGACCGCTTTCCTTCGGTACGCTCACCCGGTTGGCAATACCGTGGCGGAAGAAGCGATAGTCATGCAGATTTCAGCAGATGGACAGTCGTTCCAAGGAATGCAGCGTATAACAATCAAGAAGCAAGGCGAACCGGGCCCGCGTGCACAGGTCACATACTCCTTGATGGGTCGCCGTCAGTAGATAGTTGAATCGCAAATGCAACTTACTCAAGTCGGGCACCACATATGGTGCCCACTTTGTTGGTGTGTGCCAGGGCTTGCTTTGCAGAATTGCCTGTAAGAGGGGAGGGGCTTGTCCCCTCCCGTTGTACGAAAGTAAACGTGCCACGTGTAGCCAGATCATTTGTATGGCCCGATGCACGGGAGGGGACAAGCCCCTCCCCTCCAGTCACTGCGCATTACTAGTGAATGAGTGTGCTTTGAATGTCGGACTTGAGTTGGACGTTTACCTGATCCAAGTCCTTTTCCAACTTTTCTGCAGTCGCTTGCGCCTGTTTTAGCCGTTCTGCGGTTCCAGCCAAGGTCCTATCATCTGGGCGCTGACGTGCTTTTGCATAGTTGCTGTCGACCTGTTCGACCTGCCTAATGGCCTTAGTCAAGTTCTTCTGCGTCTCTCGCGTGGTTCGTAAGGACTGCAGAACGAAGAATTTGGCCGATTTACTGCCGGTGTTCAAATTGAGGACCATAGTCTCTTCGCGGCGCAGTGTGCTCGAGTCAGCTGACTTCTTCTTCGCAAGTGATTCTGTGGCCGCGATGCAAGAAAGAAGTAATACGAGCAGCAAACCCGTTCCGATTTTAGACTTCATGGTTGTTCCTAAACTGGTAAAAAACGATTGGTATAAGATTAGCTTGTTGCAGCGCCTGCGGGGAAAGATTGTGCAAATGCGTCTTTTTCATTACTCATTGGTCTGCGCGCTGTCGCTTTACGCCTGTATTTGCGCGTCCGCGCAAAGCTCGGACGAACTAGGCGCCGATGAGCCGCACGTACAACAGCTGAAAACGCCGTGGCAGGTCGCAGCACCGCAGCGTAGTGTAGCGCCCGAGCAGATAGTTAAGCCGGCGCAACTGTCGCAAAATGAGCTGATGCAGCGAGGTTCTGAATGCGCAACGCGTGAACTCTTGGAAGAAGCCGCGGATTTGTTTCGCGAAGTAATCAAGAGAGATTCGAGCAACGCAGCTGCTCACAATAATCTTGCTGTTGTCCTTAAGCGACAAGGACTGTTGGATCAAGCCATTCGAGAGTATCAGCGCGCACTTGATGAAAATCCTCTGAAGGCCGAGCTCTATAACAACTTAGGTTGTGCCTATCTTGCGCAGGGTGACTTTGAAAGGGCTATGACGATCTTTTATCAGGCCCTTCAATATAAAAAGGACTTTCCCAGCGCAAGCTATAACCTTGGGCATGTTCTGTTTCTGCGGGGAGATTACGTCGGTTCAATTAGCTCCTATCAAGAGGCTCTAAGGCAGAGTCCAGAAGCAGGTATCTATCACCGCGACCTGGGCGATGCATTGCGGGCCTCCGGCGATTTGGACCAAGCCGTTAGTGAATATAAGGCCGCGCAGAAATACGGTGAGGACTCTGCATTAACAAAGCTGCGAATTGCGCGCGTACTTAAGGACGCTGGGCAACATCAGGATTCTCTTGTCATTGTGGCCGAAGTGCTGGCTAAAGAACCGAAAGATACCGAGGCGCTAAATATCCAGGCGGTGAATTATTGGAAGTTGGGCAAGTTGACCCAGGCTTCCGCAAGTTTGGAAAAGGCGCTGGATATCGATCCGGCGTTCGTTCAGGCGCGAAATAACCTAGGCGGCGTTCTTTATGATTCCCGAAAATATGAAGATGCTGTCAAGGTTTGGCGTCAAGCTCTGTCAATTAAACCTGATTACGCGGAAGTTCATTACAACATGGGAACGGCTCTATTTCAGGCAGGGCTGTACCCAGCGGCTGCTGACGCCCTGAAAGAGTGCTTGAAACTAACACCATCTGATGCCATGGCTCACAACAACTTGGGACTTGCCCTGGTGAAGCTGGGAAAGATAGCAGATGCGGTCGGCGAATGGCGCAAGGCTATTGAGATTGAACCGGATTTAGCGCAGGCGCACATAAATCTTGGCAAGGCTCTGATGCAGGACAACAAACGTCCGCCGCTTGGCATACATGAGAGCGGCTAAGTAAAAAGCATTCCGCCTTGCGATATCATCTGATGCAACACCTGGCCGGAGGTAAGCATGCCACCTGTTGAGCGTTTCGATCTTGAAGCCACGATAGCGCTAATTCTCAATGCACTAAGTGCAGTTGTCTGCACTGTGGGCTTTCAAGCCGCTGTGCATGGGCTTATAGTGGCACTCATTATTTGTTTAGTGGCATTGATTGCCATGAAGCGTCAGAGCAAGACGGCCCAGCCGCTTCTTGTCGTGTTTCGTAAGATATCAATTTTCTGTGTGGTGCTTTCCGTTCCTGGTGTAATTTGTCTCGTTACATCCGGAAAACTTCCGCAAGTTAACCAATTGGAGCTCAACTCGTTTGGACTAATCGGGCTGTGGGCGCTGGTTACAGCGCATTTGTGCATGGAAGAAATGAACCATCAGTGGTTCGGCGTAGAGTAAATTGCACCGCTTTTCCAATGGCAATGTTGGAATTAGGTCTCATAGAGTCTAAATATCGGGCAACACCGAATCAGTAATCAGGCGTGTCTCACCTACCCCCTCGCAGCACGCGCCTGAGTTTAGAGGGTATTCCATCGTCGTCGCCAAGCAACACCCCCTCACGTGTGAGCTCACCTACCGCAATGACGGTGGCGCGATGGAACTGACCCTCAAGCTTTTGTCGTGAAAGGACAGGCGTCGATCCTGTCCTTTTCATTTCCGCTACAATTTAGTCATGAAGCTTGTCTTGACTCTGTTATTAATTTGGCTCATCTTGTGCGTAGCTCCGTGCCAAGCGCAGTGGCCGTATTCCTCAAAGAGTACCTCTGCCGGATCTGCACCTAGCACCAGTGGCACCACTTTTGGTGGCAGTGGTTCCAGCCGTTCAAACGGTCAGTTATCCGGATATCCCATCGGTACTTCAACTTCCGAAAGCCCACGTTATTTCCCGTCATCGGCAATGTCACCGGCGCCCGGTGTAAGTTCCAGTAGCGGTATTGGTTTAGCTCCAGGGCACTTCTTCTATTTCAACAATCCGGGCATTGGTTATTACCGCACCAATCCCTCTGCATCTATGTTTCCTGTTTACCCGGCGCCCATTAACCTCGGTGGGGGATACTTTCAACTGGGCGGTATGTCGGGCCGCATGGGATATTGGCGCGCACCTTCGGGCTATTACTACCCTTGGTGCCCTCCGGTATTCTCCGCTGCAGCAACGTATCCGCCGAATTCGGCGATTTATATGATGGATCATGGAGTTCCAGCGGTGGCGCAACCACCTATCCTATCGATCATTGCTGACATGCGCGAATTCATTGAAGATGCACGAGCGAAGAAGCAACTTGACTCTGCCAATTACGAGAATTTGAATCGTCGCCTGAATGAGCTTGCCTGTCAGACGTCCGCGCTTGCCGCAAAGAATGGTGGCTCGTTGACTTTATCTGATGACAAAGCGGCTCGACGCCTGCTTGATTTGTTATCAGCAGATCTTGCTAGGGCACTTACTCTTTAACACGAGGCATCCCTGTTTTTCTAACCAGCAGGATTGATTACTGATGAATCTATGTTCGTATCGCGATATCAAGGCACTTCTGTGTCTCAGCGCAACCTGCGCGTTGGCCGCACTGCCATCCCATGCCGCTGACTCGCCGAGCCAAATTGTTCAGGACTATTATCGAACGTTGGCAGTTACAACTAGCTTGCAGGACCTGGACAAATTCGAGTCGCAACGCTCCTGCAAAGAACGACAGAGTATGTTGAAGGACGTGCCTCCGGTGCGCAAAGACAAATACCTGAAATTTTTGAGAATTGGAATTCCGAAAACAATCAAAATAAATTCGGAAGCCATTGAAGGAGATAATGCAAAGGTCTTTATTCAGGCTGTTGGTAGCGCCCCGATGACAGCAGCGCCCGTACAAAAGGATCCATCTGTCCAACTCATTCTGCAAAAGTTTGGCGCCTTTTTTCTGAAACGAGAACAAGATCATTGGCTGATAGATGCGCAGGAATGGGACTCAAATCCTATTGCCAGCACCATGGTCAATCCGCACGAATGGAAAAGCTGGGCGCAGCAAGCCAGTAAGAATGAATTCCCTGAAAGTGCCGTTGTCGCCAAGGTTGAGGGCGAGAGCTTTGTCCCTGATCGCTGCCTGATTGGTCCGGACCAGATGTTCGGTGGCACGTGGCTCAAATTCCAGCAAGGTGGCAACGCCAATATTTCTACAATCGGAATTTCCATAAATTTGCTGGACGAGAAAGCTGATGTATCAGACCGCTCTTTTGAAATTTCTGATGGAAAGCTGTCGTGGCCGAAAAAGCAAATGTTCAATATCATTCGTGAAAGCCCCAAGTACCAGAGCGCTCGCACAATTGCCGGAAGCGAGATTTGCGGAATGAAATTGATTTTCGGAAAAGAGACTGCCGCAGGCATACCAGGGAAAATATTTCTACGTTTGTACTCTCAACCGGAAACATCAATTGCCGGATCATTTATGGCACGAAAGAACTGACATTGTAGAAGGGGGGCGCAACAGGCACAGCGAAAACCATATGCATCGTATCTGTCACTATGGAGATGCGTTTGCGAATTCGTTGAGTTTGTCGAAAGCCTCACGCCCGCTGGCAGTTTTATGGTATCCGTCGTAAACCATGAGGTGAGGAATTGAGTTTAGATGGTATTGCCGAGCAAGCGGCGAGTCGAAGTCTATGCCTTGTGTGCCGGGACGGTCGATATCCAGCGTGTAGAAACGCACGTCGGGGCACTGCTGGGCAATTGCTACATACTGGGGCATAAGCGCTTCGCAAGGCGGGCAGTCGTCGCTGTGAAAGTAAAAGACGCTGGTCTGTCCAGACTTGAGATATCTGTTTATGTCAAAAGTACGACCAGGGTCATTTTCATTCAGCTCTACAACAGTGCCTTGAACGCCAGTTCTGACGGGACCATCGGCATAGTCAGCCCGTGCCGCGTTCTGTTTTGCCCCTATGGCGGACTTGATTATTGGTATTGAAGCCAGCATCATGAACATTGCGGCCGCGAAGGTAACCCCAAGGACGATCATTGGATGCTTCTTCTTTCTTCGTCGAACCAGATCCAGAGAGACCACTTCCGCCATCACCGGAACGTCGCCGCGCATGCGAGCCTCAAGAAACCGAATGCGAGTTTCGCAGTTATTCATCTCATTTAATTTCTTCAGAACTTCGCACAACTGCCGTCTTGTCTGCAGTAAGTCGATGAATGGTTGCGTGGCAATTGCGCCTTGACGTTCAACCAAAGCAATCTCATTGTCCAGCTCGCTGAGTCGACGCAAAGCGTCCTGCGTGGAAAGAGAAGCAAATGGATTTTGCCCTGGATTCGGTTCTTCTTCCAAAATGGCATACCTGATAGCCGATCATGTCCATTGTACCCAGCTTCGAACGAGGCTCACACTTCCGGAGGCAACCGTAGTTACGGTTCTGGTGTCTGGCTCGTATAAGCCGTTACCTCGGAGGCAAAGTGTTATTGCATTTGTTTCAATGTCTTATTTACGAAGGCATGCACCTTGGGAAAGTTTTCCATCACTGACTTGTTCAGTTCTTGCCTGTGTTTGGCATCGCTGGCTGGTCCGCCAGTGATACCAGAATAAACTTCAGCAAAGCATTCCGACGGTCCGCGGTCGGCAGTTTGACAGAAATAATGCAGCTTCACTTTGTCCTCTACGCTGATCCGTCCCAGGTCCAGATAAAATTCGTGTCGGAAATTTTGCTTTTCGGATACATAGCCAAGGTAGTGGTCAACGGCATGTCCGAACTCGTGCCTGACCGCTCCCATAGCATTATTTGTCGGTCTGAGACCTTCTGTTTCTGCATTGATGGTGTGCTCGCAAACGACTACGCTTTGTCCATCGAAAATCGCTGGCGCCTGTTTGTAAGTATGGGCTTCGTCATAGCCTTTTGGATGAGTATTCTGCAGTTCCGGGTTCTTATCGATGAGCGTGGGTGTGACAAATACCCTGCAACCTTTCTCATACAGAAAGGCGACGGTGGCTTTTGGCATTGTTGCTAGCGCGGACTTAACATCGCTCAGAAACTTGTCTGACACTGCCGGTCTTTCACCTTTAGGCGACACCACCACAATCATCTTTGCGGAGTCTATGTAACCGCCTTGAGGGCGTGGCGTTTCAATTGTTGGTTGGCTTGGCTGAGGTGTGGTGCCAATGCCCGGAAAGTTTTTGTTCAGAGCTTCGCGCGCAAGACCTGCGTATGGGGACAGAGGGAATCGCTGCAGGAGCGCTTCATACCATCCCTGGGCAGCGGCCTTTTGACCGGTGGCGCCGAGGCAGTTACCGATGCAGTAATAAGCGGCGGAATTTTGTGGGTTAATCCGAATGCAGTCCGAAAAGGAGGCCAGGGCGTCCTTATACTTGGCGGCCTTATAGAGTTCTGTGCCTTTGGCATAGTCTACGTCCAGGGCCATCGAGGGCAGTATGATTGTCGATTGGACTGTTGCTGCGTACAATAATGCCAGAGTTAAAGTCCGTCCGATCACGCTTGTGCCTTAACTGGCTTACCTGATAGGGCCTCGGTAACAAAGCGGCGGAGTTCTTCCTGCACCACGTGCATTGGCCCGGCCGCATCCAGGACGCGCCAGCGGCTAGGCTCCTCTTGCGTAAGTGCCAGGTAACCTTGGCGCACGCGTTGGTGAAATTCTAGAGCTTCGCGTTCAAGCCGATCATGTCCACTTGGATGAAGACGAGCCAGCCCAGCGCTGCTTTCGATGTCGAAAAGAATGGTCATGTCCGGACGTAAACCTTGCGAGGCGATTCCATTTAAAAGATCGATCAACTTGCGATCGATGTCGCGTCCATAGCCCTGATAAGCAATAGTGGAGTCGATGTATCTGTCGCAAAAGACCAGCTTGCCTTCTGATAGATTCGGCAAGATTATTTCCGACACGTTTTGCGCGCGGTCCGCTTCGTACAGAAGCAGCTCTGTGACTGGATGAACTGGACTGTCACTTTGCAGCAGTAGTCTGCGTATTGGCTTTCCCAGTCCTGTGCCACCGGGATCACGGGTGATTACGTGATCAATATTTTGTTCTTCCAACCATTTTGAAAGGAGCTTTAGTTGCGTGGTCTTGCCAGCGCCTTCAGGTCCTTCCAGTGAAATGAATACTCCTTGCTTCTCCGACATTACTTGCCTATTGCCTTTATCACTTCTGCCGTCAGTGTCTTTTCGTCCATAATTCCAGACTTTCTAAAAAATACTTTGCTGCTGGAATCGAGGATTATCACTGTTGGTAGTCCAGACACTGCGAACTTGTCGGAAAGTTTTTCGCCTTCCGGCGTTTCGGTGTCGTAGGTATGAAAGTCGACTTTATCTGAATAGGTATTTTTTACTTTCTCAAATATGGGAGCGAAGACTTTGCATGGCACACACCAGGCAGCGCCGAATTCAAGCACTGATGGCTTCGATGTGGAGTGCTGGATGGCAGTGCCGGGCAGCTTGGGAAGAGAGGCTTTCTTTGGTGCCAGTGCGGTTTTGACAGACTTGGAGAGGGAATTGGGTTTGGATGGCTTGGGTAAATCCTTGGCGTCGGTTGCAGCCGGGCAGAAAACCATCACCAGTAAGGAGGACAGCAGCATATTGACGATCTGCTTGACAATTTGGTTCGGGCCCAACCTTCGGAAATAGTCACCAGGGGAAATCATGCCAACTCCTTGCATCTCGCGCTAAAACTACTGTATTCTGCCACATTTGGTATCATTGTCTAACTTAGGTTTCCACAGATAAATGGTGTTCGGATGTGCCAGCAGGTGCGTTCGATTTTCCGTGCCGTTGCACGATTTTGGAGGTTTTCATTATGAGTTCGACGCTCGTGGCGCCCGCTGTTAAGGTTGATAGAAAATGGCAGTTGCTCATCGATGGAAAGTTCGAGGACGGGGCAAGTGAACGAACGCTCTACAACCCTGCCACCGGAAAACCGTTGTGTAAAGTTGCCGAATCAGGCAAGCAACATGTCGACCGAGCAATTAAGGCTGCTCGAAAAGCTTTTGACGAAGGTCCCTGGCCACGGTTGACTGCAATGGAACGCGCTCAATTTCTTTTTAAAATTGCAGAAAAAATTGAAGAGAACGCAGAAGAACTTGCTGAACTGGAGACTTTGAACGGTGGTAAGCCGCTGCGCGAGGCGAAATACGATGTGGCTGACGCAGCCAACTGCTTCCGCTATTACGCCGGTTTGATGACGAAGCCGACAGGT
>JADYXS010000700.1 GCA_021772155.1 Candidatus Obscuribacter sp. | reverse complement strand
ACGGTTCCGATGGTCATGCGTGCGCCTTATGGCGGTGGCATTCGCGCCATCGAGCACCACTCCGAAAGCCGCGAAGTAATCTATACGCACTGCCCCGGTTTGAAGGTCGTAATTCCTTCCGGTCCGCGTAATGCACGCGCGTTATTGCACGCAGCAATCAACGATCCGGATCCGGTTGTCTACTATGAACCGAAGGCCTGCTATAGACTCTTCAAAGAAGAAGTTCCAGATCAAATTGAAACTTTACCGATCGGCCGCGCTCAAATTGCTCGCGTCGGAAAGGACATCACCTTGATCTCCTATGGCGCAAGTCTGCGCTGCACCCTTGAAGCAGCAGAACTGCTGGAAGAAGAGGATGGCGTTAAAGCAGAAGTGGTCGACTTACTCAGCATCTCCCCGATGGATACGCAAACCATCATTGAGTCCGTCACCAAGACTGGCCGCGTCGTGATCGTTCACGAAGCACCAAGAACCTGCGGAATTGCAGCTGAAATCATCGCCCGCATAAACGAAAAGGCTCTGATGTTCCTGGAAGCACCAATCAAGCGTGTTACCGGCTACGACACTCCGATTCCATATTTCGCAAGAGAAAGGGCTTACTTGCCGGATGCCGAAAAAGTATTGTCAGCCGCTCGCGAAACACTCTCGTTCTAATGTGCATGGCAGCATTAACTTAGTTGCCTGGCAGCATAAGATGCTGCCACTACCGGATAACCTAAGAGGAACAATAGATGGTCGTGGAATTCAAACTGCCGGACTTGGGTGAAGGTATCCATGAGGCAGAGATTCTGGATATCAAAGTCAAAGAAGGCGAAACGGTCAAAGAGGACCAGATTCTTTTCGAAGTAGAAACGGATAAGGCGGCGGTGGAAGTTCCATCGCCGTATGCCGGGGTGGTTCAGAAGATTTTCGTCAAGGTCGGCGATGTGGGCAGAGTCGGCAGCGTCATGATCAGTTTCGCTCTTGCTTCTGATAAAGCAGCGTCCCCGGAACGTGGCAAAACAGCAAGCGCACCTGAAGTGCGCAATGCGGTTCCGGTAACGGCAAAAGAAGCTGTTGGAACACCGGCAGGCAAAGCATCAAGTGGCGGAAATGGACGTTCGGTTCCGCCAGAGAATTTGCCACAACAGCGAGCGCAAGCAGCGATCGGTCCAGTAGCAGCAGCTCCTGCAACCAGAAAGCTAGCTCGCGATCTCAACCTCGACTTGCAACTGATTCAAGGCACCGGTCCTGGTGGCAGAATCACCAAGGAAGATGTTCGCGGATTTGCCGAAGGCGTTCCATCCAGCGCCAAGTCAGCAGGCACCGCATCTGGTGGTCAAGCGACTGCTCCTGGAGCAGGGCGGCGGCACACTGCGCCAGCGGCGCCGATGAGCATGGCAGCCCGCTATGGAGGATCGGAAAAGGGTGAATCGACCACAGCAGGTGGACCACTAACACTTCAGCCCTTCGAGCTTCCTGATTTCACGAAGTACGGACCGGTGGAACGCGTTGCACTACGCTCTCTGCGCAAGAAGATCGCCATCAACATGGCGCAGTCTTGGAGCCATGTTCCGCACGTCAGCAACTTCGACGAATGCGATGTCACCGAGCTGGAAAAAATCCGCGTCAAATACGACAAAGCGGTTCAGCAAAAGGGCGGAAAGCTGACTATGACGGCCATCGCTTTGAAGGCTGTTGTATCAGGCTTACGCAAGTTTCCACAATTCAACTGCAGCCTTGACGAAGCTACCAGCGAAATAATCTTTAAGCAGTACTTCAACATCGGAATCGCCGTGGCGACAGAGCGCGGATTGATCGTTCCCGTTATTCGCAATGTAGATCAAAAGAACATTACGGAACTGTCGATTGAGCTTGCTGAAGTTGCCCAGAAGACACGCGACGGCAAGATCGAAATGGAGCGCCTACAGGGCGGAACCTTCACTATCACGAACATCGGACCGATTGGCGGCACCGGCATGGTTCCGATGGTGAACTTCCCTGAAGTAGCAATCATCGGTATGGCTCGCGCCACGGAAAAGCCCGTGGTACGTGATGGACAGATTGTTATCAGAACGATATTGCCATTGGCCCTTTCGTTTGATCACAGAGTTGCTGATGGAGCAGAAGCTGCAATGTTCTTGCGCTATATCGCTTCCTGTTTGGAAGATCCCTTCCAAATGTTGCTGGAGGGCTAATCATGGTTGTCGGAGAAATGGTTCTGGAATGCGGTCTTGCCATAGTTGGCGCCGGTCCCGGAGGATATACTGCGGCATTACGCGCAGCAGAGCTCGGAATAAAGGCTGTAATCATAGACACGAACCCAAAGCTGGGTGGCGTCTGCCTTCACGTCGGTTGCATACCGTCAAAGGCACTGTTGCACGCTGCTGAAGTGATGAATGAGACCAAGCAGGCTGCCTCTTTTGGCCTACACTTCTCCGATCCAAAGATCAATGTGGACGAGCTTCGCAACTGGAAGCAAAGCGTCACGGACAAACTTGCACAAGGCATCGCCGCCAAGTGCAAGAGTGCCGGAGTGGACATCATTCACGGACGCGCTCAATTCGAAGACTCAAAAAGTATTAGAGTCGACTGCGAAGGTGAGTCTGCTGTCCGCATTAAGTTCAAACATGCAATCATCGCCACCGGTTCACGTCCAATCAGACCGGCGATGTTCGACATCGGCAGCGATCGAGTAATGGACTCTTCTGGCGCTCTAGAAATCAAAGACATTCCGAAGAAACTGCTTGTCGTTGGCGGCGGATACATCGGGCTGGAAATGGCAACAGTTTACGCATCACTTGGTAGTGAGGTAACCATCGTTGAAATGACGGATGGACTGCTTCCTGGAGTTGATCGTGATCTGGTTCGTCCGCTCCAAACTCACATTCAAACGCTGACGAAAGCTATTTGGCTCAACACCAAAGTAACCAAATTGGAAGACACCGGAAAAGGTGTCAAAGCCTCTCTCGAAGGCAAAGGTGTCCCAGCTGATGTTACGTTTGACCGAGTTCTCGTCTCGATCGGACGTCGTCCAAACAGCGATGGCATCGGACTGGAAAGCACGAAAGTCACTGTTGACGATAAGGGCTTTGTCGGGATAGACGATCAGTGTCGCACAAGTGACAAGAAAATATTCTGCATCGGAGATGTTTCCGGGCAACCACAACTGGCTCACAGAGCTATGCGGCAGGGTATTGTCGCTGCGGAAGTAATTGCTGGAAAGAACAGCGTTTACGACAACAGAGTCGTTCCTGCAATCGTGTTTACGCAACCAGAAATCGCTTGGGCCGGATTGACGGAAACCGACGCGAAGCTTCAAGGTCGCGAGATCGCTTCGAGCAAGTTCCCTTGGTCTGCCAATGGACGTGCTCATACGCTAGCGGATCCGTCAGGCGCAACCAAAATCATCTACGATCCAGATACACTGCAAGTGCTCGGAGTCGGAATGGTCGGCCCACGCTGCGGCGAATTGATCACAGAAGCTGTAGTGGCAATTGAGATGGGAGCGGTTCTAGAAGATCTAGCTATCAGCATCCACCCTCACCCAACGCTATCCGAAACGATCAACGAAGCAGCGCTAACAGCGTTAGCTAGAATCGAACGCCGTGCACGCGACGCAGAACGAGAAAAAGCAAAGGTATAGGGCGGCCCGCCGATCGACAAACTACGGCTCCCGACCGATAAAATGTACTGTAGGGGCGGCTCGTGAGCTACGGATCTTAGGATTGTCTATGCATCAGCTAATCGCCTTGCCCCTCTGCCTGCTCGTTTCATCAATATCAGCTGTCCCTGGATTTACCAAGGAAAGCCAGGAAAGCTCGAAGAGTGAGAACGAGCCTAGTATTGCCATCTCAGCGCCATTTCTGGGAAAGAGTTCCAATGGACTTCCAGGGACAATTGAACTGTCTCCTCCCGCAAAACAACTGGCTGAGCAGCTCGGCATCTTCAGCACAATTAGTGAACTGCACGCCAAGCAGGCAGAACTAAAAGCAAATGATGACTTAAAGACTCTGTGTCAAACAATCGAACTAAGACAGAAACTGTATGGCGCACTGCAATATGCCTCTGTTGAAGTCGAGGAAGCTGTAGCGGCCATCGACGGCGATATAGCAAAGTCCAACATGCTATTGGCGTATGTTTCGTCAAAGCAAGAACGAGCATCTAACTTGAACAACATCGCTACGTTCGTTGGCTCCGGAGCTTTTGGCGTTTTAGATTCAAGCTCATCTCTCAGACTTGGCGTTCCTACGCCGCAAATTCTTGGAATCATAGGAAACTCAATTGCAGTTGGAGTTCCCACATTCGGATTGAGAAGACGGTCGTACGCAGAACCTCAGAAACACGCCGCAGAGGCAAATATGCTGGCGCCAATCTTCAACCGACCGTTCGATGCTGAAAGTTACGATCCACTCGTTTGGAATTTTCTAAACGGCACGCCCGCTGGTGCAAATTCTCAGCTAACGCGGCGCCAACTTCTTCTCCAGCAGTGGAGGCAGTACAGGAATGTAGATACCACAGGCAGTGCGGCTTCGTCCGAAAGAATAGACGCTCTCGTCGGAATACAAAAACGAGGATCAAAGCTGACCATCGATCTAGTAAAAACTCGTTCCGAACTTCTTGTTGATTTGAGGGCGTTGATCCAGCTCATGTACCGCGACATCTCGGAGTTAAATTCCGCGATCCGGCAAGTCGCTCAATAGAAGTGACCCGCTTTTCCGCAAGTTACAAGCTGTCGCCGGCAGAAAGGTCGCACTTGCGCTCCGCGTCCGAAGGTAACAACTCAGCTGTAGCCTTTATCTCATCGGGATCCCTCTTGGGTTCCGTGCACTTCGGCTCACGACCGGCGAGTTCTTTTTCTTGCTTAGCTTCATCCACGGATGAGGCAGTGCTTTTGCCACCTTCCAAATTCTCATTGCGATTCGGTTCGGGATTCACGTCCGTATAGACTCTGTCATCAAGTCCCATAAGTTTCTTCCTCCGACGTAAGACAGAGGACCAATTGGAAGGGCGTAAGGTTCCCTATTGATCAGTTTTCAGCAGATGCGGCATGGTGCGCCAGGGGGAATAATTCTAGGGATTACACGGTCGACTTCAAAGATTCCATAGGATACTCTGCACGTGTGATCTCCTTTGGAGTTTAGCCTTGCGTAATCGACTACTCCCACTGGTGACGCTCCTTGTTTTGTTGCTCTTCGGTTGCTCCGGCGATTCTGAAGAAGCCGACGGGTCCTATAGTTGCCCACAACAACCTATCGGAACTATAGAACAGAATGCCGGCGGCACACGGTACACAAACGCGGCACCCTCGAATGCACAATCTAGCGGACCACTAAGAGCCCTTCCCAATGCTCTTAATCGATGCGGACAAGATAAGCACGGAAGGCGCAGCCATCTCAAAACCAGCGTATTTTCTTAGCCAATCTTTCTACGAATCTCTTCCACGCTGGCCAGATACAGGTGGTGCCTCACTTTGCTGGCAACGCGGCAATCGCCTCTTCAGCGTGCTGTATATCCAAGTGCAACCCGCCGAAGACGAATTAGCTAAACTCAATCGCTGATTCTGGTGCATCCTGGACGAGGCTAGATGGTGGCGGCGCAAAGTCGCTTCTGCAGCTTGCTTGTGCGTGTCCAATTCAATCTGCTTTGGGCAGCGCTTTGTAGTGTGAGAATTGATAGAGCGTGCAATTCTTCGGATTCGTTGGATCGTAGAGAACGGTCAGCTCTTGTCCCCACTTCATCTGCCGGTACTGGCTTTCTTCGATATAGTCACGCCCCTCAATCTCGCCGCGCGGTGTTGAAAAGATATAGACAACAGAGTGCTGCGGGCCGCCTTTTGTGTGGTATTGCTGAAAATCTTTCACTGTGGCAATCGCCGCAGTACCCGAGCGAACCAGTCCTCGATGCCTCAACGGGGCAAACCAGATAGGAATCTCAAAAAGCAAAAGGCAAAAAACAAAAAATGCGATCATGTCCCCGGAAGCTCGGGCAATATGCATCTCAGGCCAGCCGAATATCGCTAATATCGTCATCCACACAAACGGATTGACCAACATGGCAAGCTGCCAATGCATTGGGTTGTAACGCTGAGTGTTCTGATTGCGGACAGTTACTCGCGGCACTCCTGTCAGCAACTCGTCTTCAATGGAACCGGGCAATTGTGGCACGTTTCCAGCATGGGCTGTGGCAGCAATTGTTCGCTGCAGAAACGAAGCACTGCTAGGCATTTTCACTGTCCTGTTCGGTGATTTTTTCATCTTAACAGGCGGCGCTGGTGCAACTTCAATTACAGCTGATTGCCTAACTAGTGGTGGCAATTGTGGCAGCTCACATGTGGCAGCACAAAGAGGCGGCACCTCGTGCAGTGGGCGACCAAGTTGCCATCTAAGAAATTTCGCCATCCAGGCGATTTCGTCATTCGCGTGCTCCTCAAGCAGCCAAAACGCAGGCGAGTGTAGAGGTTGTTGCAAATCGGTCCGGCGCAATAGCAAGCAATCATCGCCCACGGACAAGGTCTCATACAACGAAGGATCGAGTGCAAGAGATTGCAGCGAAACAAAAATCACCCAGGCAGAAAAATTATCGAGATCCGGACCAAAGTGGGTCATATCGCGCCCGGGATGTTGGTAGCTTGGATGTCCCAGTTCCTCACTTTGCATACCCTGCATTTGCGGAACGAACATTCCGTCGTAGTCCACCAGTCTCAACTCGCCCCGCGAGACCATAATGTTGCCGTGCTGCAAATCTCCGTGCGCAATGCCGGCTCTGCGCAAATCAGCGCACATGGAGACAAAATTATCGACGAGCTCCCGTAATTTATCGGGCTGGTGAATGTTCTGACGCACATAGGCATCCAGCGTCAATCCGTCCACCCAGTCCATTTCGAGCACAGGAAACCAGCTGCCGTTCACCCTTATGCCTTGTCGAATGAATTCAAAGTTCACAGTGCTGGCTAGATCGTCTTTGCGTACAAACTCTGATATCAACTGATAGCGCCGCTCTTGGTCAAGTGTGTCGCGCAAAAAGCAGCGCAATGCAACATCGGTCTCCGACATTTTCACACGATAGACAGACGCGAAAGCTCCGGTTACTGGTTTCGGCAAGTCCAAACTATCCAGTTCTACCTGCCCCTCGGTGAGGTGCCTCTGGAATGTATTCTGGCGCAGATTCTGCACTGCCTCGTTGTAATCCTGAGGCGCTGGCCACCATTTCAGGCGGGTTAAATTATTTAGGTCCTGCATGTCGCCCCCCCGTATCAATGTGCCCGGCGGAGCGAAACTTATTCTCTCCGAGAGTCAGACCTCCGGTCTTGAGCTGCCGGGCTCAAGGGGTTGGAACTGCGCTGAGTATTCTCACTTTTGATCGTGAGTGTTCCAACTCAATCCCCAATAGGCACTTCGACGGTAGAACTTT
>JADYXS010000699.1 GCA_021772155.1 Candidatus Obscuribacter sp. | reverse complement strand
GGTGAGGTGAGCCATGGTAAATGCGGTCATGTTAGTTGGGCGCGTTGGACGCGATCCTGAGATGCGCTACTTTGAATCCGGGCGTGTGAAAACAACCTTCAGCGTAGCTGTGAATCGCCCAACAAAGGAAAAAGAAACCGATTGGTTTGATGTTGAGCTTTGGGGCCGTCAAGCTGAAGTTGCCGGTGAATACGTTCGCAAGGGCAGTCTAGTTGGCATCGAGGGCCGATTGGACTTTAGTCGCTGGACCGACGATGGCGGCGTCCGCCACGTGCGACCGCTCGTCGCTGCTCAAAACTTGCGCCTGCTTGGCAGTAAGCGCGATGGCGCTGGCGGCGGCGACGCCGGAATGGCCGCTCCGCCTACCGATTTCCCGAGCTAGCCAAACATCTAGTTCGACGCTATTCCATCTTTTGAATCACTGAGGGATTGAAAGCTGGCTTTGGCTTGGTCAATGTCAGGGCGAAGTGATTGAGCTTTTCGCTTGTATCCTTATCGTGCCAGCGTTGCAGAAACTCATCTGTCGGAATAAAGGTGTAGTTTCCCAGGGTGCAAGGATCCATAAAATAGATGTTCTTGGGGTCATATCCGACGGCGACAACATAATGTCCATCGTCCCAGTCTTTGGCGTAATTATTTCCTTTACGGTCAGTCCACGCTTGAATCAGGCAGATGACAGGCGTGCCGCCATCTATCAGCTTCTTTAAAGCGCTCAACGTGATATTCTTGCTGACCTTCACCGAATATCCGTGCCGCCTGCCGAAGCGGGCGATGTTCTTGTAATTAGTGCCCTGCACCGAATTTGACTGCATTTCTTTTGCAAGAATTTGCTCGCGCAGGTTTTCGCCATAGTAACCAATAACTGATTGAACGGCCGCCGCCCCGCAGGTGTAGTCCGTTGCCTGCCTGGTGATTGGGACTCGAATGATTTTCTGATCTGTAAGTGCCATGGATTCTGCAGCCAGTGAAGGATTGCCGACCATTGATGCTGCCATGCACAACATCCATGGCACCATCTTTTGAGAAATCGATTGCATTTCAGGTTGCCCGTGCAGGGGATTCGACATTACGATATCAGCTTCGGCAGACGCAGCCAAACGCATGCCCCGCCCAGGTCACTGCGGCGCACGCCGATGCGCCCGCCATGAGCTTCAACGATATACTTGCACAATGATAGTCCCAGCCCGGTGCCGCCTTTGCCTGCCTCAGGATTCAGTTGCACATATGGTTGGAACAATCGGGCGGTGTCCTCAACGCTGATTCCAGGGCCGGAATCTTCCACCGATAGCTCGAGGCCATCGCTTTCGTCGCGCATCCTCACTTCAATGCGTGAATTTTCGCCCCCATACTTAGCAGCGTTCGACAACAAATTTGCTATTACTTGCTTGATCCGATCCTCGTCCGCATTTATGAAACCGGGGCTTAGTTGCAGGCTGATGGACTGGTTTTGTTCGGCAATTTGGTCACGAAATTCATCGACTGTCTCTTCAATCAGCTCAGCAACAGATACTAATTGCTCTTTGAGAGCGAGCTGCCCCTGCTCGCATTGCTGAAGATCCAGCAGATCTGAACAAAGAGCAATTACGCGATCGAGGCTGCCCGTGGCGCGTGAAACGGTCCCCTGACTTTCTCCAGATAAACTGGTGTCGCGTGCCACCGCCGCCAGAGCCACTTTGACTGATGACAGTGGCGCACGCAAGTCATGCCCAAGCATGGACATTAGTTGCTGCCGTAATCGCTCGATAGCTTTTCGCTCGCTGATATCGGTAATGACGCAATAGAGTACATCGTCCGTACGTGAGTACTCACAGTGCCAATGACAATCCACCAGGCGTCCGTTCGGCAGGAGCATGCGAAACTCAAAGGAGCTCTGTCCGGCCTCGGCAAGAGTGCGCTCGATGGAAGCGATTGCGATCTTTCCTTCTTCATCGACTGCAAAACTGCGTACATCGCGATCGATGAGGTTAGCCGGATCCACGCTCCAGAGGCGGAACGGCGTAGAATTGGCCGCCAGAATTTTGCCTTCTTTGCTCACGCATAACAGGGCGTCGTTTGCATATTCAGCAATAATCCGCTCCCGCTCCTGTGATTCCGATAACTTGGAAGCCAGATTCTCGTCTCCCGGTGCGGCCTCCAGTTTTTTGTTGCTTCGTTGCAGCAGCATCTGCCAACCGACAGTGAACGTAAGAAGGAACGCTGTAACCGAGCTTGCCCACAATACATTTGCCAGAATGGGTTCGGAAAGCTCCGCCCGAGCGAAGCTCACGCATAGAACCAGTCCAATTAGAGAGATTGCATAGACGGCAATCAAGTGCACATCAAAGTTCCCCTGAGTTAGACTATTTTAGCAAGCGCATTCAGGACAACTACATGGCAAAAATACTCCTTGTTGAAGATGACTATAATTTTGCTAAGAACTTGAGCCATTGGCTTGCGCAGGAAGCGCACGTCGTCGATCATGCCGGAAATTGCGCAGATGGCCGCCATTTTGCCCGAAGTTTCACCTACGACCTGGCGATTTTTGATTGGGAGCTACCGGATGGCAGCGGCGCTGACCTGTGCAAAGACTTGCGTCAAAGCGGCTTGAAATCACCCATTATTATGCTGACAGGTCGCAAACAACTTGCAGACCGTGTCACAGGGCTGGACTGCGGAGCTGACGACTATTTGGGCAAGCCTTGTGAACCGGAAGAGCTTTGTGCCCGAATTCGGGCGCTTTTGCGCCGGCAGAATGAGACGGCAGACGTTGTTTGCGTTGGTGCCGTGCACCTGGACTTGGCTTCCCGAAACCTTTTCGCATCGTCCAAGGAGGTCAAATTGACACCTTCGGAGTTCGAGATTTGCGAATTGTTGATGCGTCACCCTGATGTGTCCTTGGAACCAGACAGTATTGTCTCGCGACTGTCGATCAATGGCACTTCGCTCTCTCGCAGCGCCGTTAAAGTGTACATAAGCAATATCCGAAAGAAGTTCGCGGAGGTAGGCTGTAAGTGTCCGATAGTTTTTCAAGATAAAGGTTACAGCTTCTGCACTTCAACTGCGCCCAAAGATGAGTGAAAAAAACATTGCAACCGCCATGCTGAGTATGAACAAAGCCACCACATGCGATACTGGTACCATCCCGGTCGATTCGGGACTTTGTTCTTGCTGCTGGGCTCTCAGTTGTACTATCTGCTGAATCGCTACTGAATCGCCGGATACCAGCGTTGCCGGTGTGACCTGGCGGGCCACATCGTCCGCCCAGGCCAATCGTCGCAGGCGTGCCAAATACCAACGCAATAATTTATCGTGGTAACTCACCTTGCCTCCTTTACTGGGGACCGGTCACGACTTACTAGTTGCGTGACAGATAACGTAGCGTTTGCAATTCTGTCTGCCTTGTCTTCTGGTGATATCAATCGATCGGCTTTGAGATAATCCAGGATGGCTCGATATTCTCTTTCCGCTTTATCAAACTGTTGATTTTCCTCCAGGCATCTTGCTTTGTGCAGCCGCGCATTAACGTATAACAGCGCTTGGTTCCTAGTTTTCACCGGTAATGCAATGAGCATTTCGGCTACCATTAGCTGTTCCGATCGATCATGGTCTGCCTGGTACCCCGGCAGGTACCAGCTGAGATAATTGGCGGCGCGCTCAGGATCAATTTGAAAACGCTTCAGTACTTCCCTCCCGCTTGCCGGTCCTGATACCAGTGCAGTGACCACTGAAAGGTCTGCGATGTTGTCCGTAAATCCCTGTGCGGGCAGCGGCTCCTCTTGTTCTAGTGTCGCCAAAAACCACTTTCTGGCATTTTCATAGTCTTTCCTGTTCCGATACGCAAACGCTGTCCAGCAATACATCTGTTGTCGCTGTCCTTTCAAAAATGGCGGAGATAACTCGCGTCCCGCTCTAGCCAGGTGTGAGCCTTCAACTAGTAGAGCGAACCGGCGTGAATCATCCTTGTCTAGCATGGACGCGGTCACGTAGCAGCCCATGGCACGACCAGGTTCGTTTGGAGGAATCAGTCGGAGAGCTTCAAGGCATCGTTCGCGAATTGGTTCTCTGAGCGCCGGAGGGGCCTTTTCTTTAAGATGACTTGAATACTCAAACAGTTTTCTTATAAGTGCCAGTCCACCTTGATCGCTTGCTGTATCGGTTATGTCGAGTCCCTTTCGAATATATCTACGAGCAAGCGGCTCGTCAAGCATGGGCACGATCTCGAAGCACATCCGGCCAATGTGGTGGTTGCGGCAACGAGACGGTATTTCATTTAACGTCACTGAAGCGAGGCGTCTAAACTCCATCGGCGGAATTTTAGACGTATCGCGAGAGAGGTAAAGGAGCGTCTGCAGGGCCATCAAGGTGCCGTGCGATGAATCAATACTGTTTTCCGTCGAGGTACCTGCGCCATCACTTCGCGCATATAAAATGACCGCTTCGGGGCTGCAAAGTTTGGCACTCTCTGCGATGCGAGCACCTTGGGTTGCTATCTCTGTTCGCTCAGCCTGACTAAGCGGCGCTGCACCTTGCACCACTTGCGTTGCAATTGAACAGGCTGCGACGCTGGGCATCAATGCCAGCATCGAGCTAATGATTTGCATTTTGAACATTACCGCGGAAAGTATGAGAATGCCAGCGACCATTACCCAGACCATAATTTCATTTCTGCGCCGAGATTGGTGGGCAGGAATGAAAGAGGCAGTTGCGTTGCTTAGGTTTTTGCCTTCCAAGACCGCGTCCAAATCAGAAGCGAACTCCGCCATCGATTGATACCGATCATCTGGAGATTTTGCAAGAGACCTTGCTAACACTTTGTCCATGGCCGTAGGGCAGTTTGAACCAGCTAGAGCGCTGGGTGGTGACGGTTCTTCAAATAGGTGCTGTTGCATTAGTGCAAATGTTTCCAGGGCAACGAACGGCGGTTCTCCAGTGAGGCAGTTGTATAATACGCAGCCAAGCGAGTAAACATCAGAGCGACCGTCAGCTTCCTTTCCAGAGCACTGTTCCGGACTCATACAATGAATGCTGCCGATTACATAGCCGGTTTGTGTCAACTTCTGACGTGAAGCATCGGCATCAAGCCATTTCCCCAGCCCGAAATCAACGACCTTTACTTGATCGGCATCAGTGGTTCCTTCGGAGATCATGATGTTGCGCGGTGTCAAATCCCTGTGAACCACGCCATTAGCGTGAGCATGCTGCATGCCATGCGCTACTTTCAGGCAAATTTTACTGGCGCGGCGCCAGGGCATTGGCCCATCCTGCAGGACCTTTGCCAGGGACACCCCGTTGAAGAAGTCCATGCAAGTGTAGAGGCTTCTTTCAAAGTGTCCAAATTTATAGCAACGGAGAATGTTTGGGTGTTGCAGCAATGAGATTAGCCGTGCTTCGCGCTGGAAGCGTTGTTCGTTAGCGAGCTCTCCATCGTCTGTGTGCATCATTTTCAACGCGACCGTGCGCTGTAGGTTTAAGTCCACGGCGCGATAGACCGTCGCCTGAGCGCCAGACCCAACGGAGCAAGTGATTCGGAATTGTCCGTCAACAACTGTTCCGGGCCGTAACATAGCTCCCCCTACCGTTTCTTGCCCGCGACCGTGCGGACTTAAGCGAACGGGGACTCCGATGAATGTCTATTTTGAGCAGAAAGTTCGATCCACACAATCTTAACCGGTGGGCCCTAATGTCTCTGTATTCCAACCGGCGAGGGGTTCACCATTATGTCAGCAGACGTTTCTAACTATGAATCAACACAGCGCAATTTCGAACATACTCAATCAGACAGCCCATCTCAGACTGCTTGTTTCCCTGTTGAGGACCGTTCTCCTTCCAACCGGGATTTACTAGCAGCTCAACAGGCTGCCGACAATTCTAGGGTCCAAGGTAGCACTAGCTTCGACTTTCCCAACGGCGAGCGAACCACACTGCAAGCATTATCGCAATTGAACCTAATGCTGCAAGGCTTCGACGTAACAGACCTGGGCGGCGCCGGCAGAACCAATATTGGATTAGAGCCCAAGAGGATCGATTGTCCAGGATTGCCGGAGCGTCCGCCAGGCGATCAGGGGAGATCTCCGGAAGCGAAAGAACAGCCGAGCAGGGACAGAATTGCTAATCCCACGGACATGTTGAGCAGCACACCGAGGCTTTCTGACGCACAGATAAATGCGATGATTGATTGGAACACTCTGGCAAACGAAAAACTTGGAGCCGGAACTCCTGAAGCCAAGCTCTTCCAAAAGTTGGGTGCCGCAGTGATTACTGGTGATAAGGCAGACCTTGAGGCATTTCAGAAAGCAATGAAGGATCTAAAAATGGATCCAGAAAAATTTGAGGAAACCGAAAAGAAGTTGATGAGTTTAAGCAAGCTGCTGCCTGGTGCCGATGTCTCGATAACAATTGGAAAAGCGGAAGACGGAAGTCGACGCTTCGAGTCGCTGACGCTAACTCAACGCGGCAGTAGAGGTGAAGACCTGGTCAGGGTCACAATTCCAAGAACAGGTGCCGCAGTGGCAGAATCGCAGATTTCCGGTAGTTTCAACCCATCGGCTGTGACGACTCGGACGGTGGGCGATTCGATGAAGAAAATTAGCCAAGCCGCCCGTTCTACAAAATAAGAACGCAGACGGATTGCCAGACCTTTAGCGCGAAAATGAAATTCAGGCGAACTTTATGTTCGCCTGAATTTCAACGTGGTGCTTGCTAATGTACCTGGTCGGTTAGGCCCCGGAAAGAATTAGTTACTTCGCTATCCTGACGACAGATTGTTTTCTCGCCTCGACTCCCGCTAAATGTCGGCGAGTGTCGTCCAATTCATTT
>JADYXS010000698.1 GCA_021772155.1 Candidatus Obscuribacter sp. | reverse complement strand
GGTGCCGGAATGGGCTAAAGCAGCCGTTGTGCAGGATGTGCTGGCGGGCGTTTTTGTCAATGAAGCCAGCCCTGATAGATTGAACCCCACTGAGGATGCAACTCGCGGCGATGTCGCTGCGTTGTTGAGCAAGTTGGATGAGTACCTCAGTAAACAAAGCATTGATGCTGCGCTAAACACACCGACTGCACCGATTCAGCAACAGGCTTACGCTCCGCCAGTTACCCAACCTGTTAATCCCAACGGACCTCAACCTGGTTATCCTGCAGGGCAATACCTGCCTGGTAACTATCAGCAACCGCAACAACAGCCTTACGGGCAAAGTTTGCTCCCTGGCCAGGTGACTAAGTCCCAACCTGATTACTCACCGAACTACAGCTCGGCCCAGCCACCGCCGTATTCTGGGTACGGCGCAGCTGCACCTACGCTGCAAGGCGGAGTGGCAGAAGTGGCTGCTGGCACAAAGTTTCGGGCGCAACTGAAAACAAGTCTTGATTCAGGTACGGCGCGTTCAGGTGAGCAGGTCGAAGCCACCATCGGTGATCCAATTTATGTGAATGGGAATCCAGTGGTGCCTGCAGGTAGTCGCCTGGTTGGCACCATAACCGACGCAGTTTCAGCAAAGCGCTTCCGTGCAGGGGCAAATGGCAAAATCGAGTTTCGTTTTACTTCAATCGAGACGCCGGATGGCAGGCGATTTCCGCTTTCGGCTAGTGTAGACGGTATACGGTTGAGTGGTGGCAGTGCTGCAGGACGTGTGGGCAAAGGGGTAGCTGCTACAGCTATCGGAGCTGGTTCTGGCGCACTATTAGGCACTGCAATTGGTGCCATCGTGGGTGGTGCCGGTGGCGGGCGCAACGTCGGACAAGCGATCGGAGTTGGCGCGCTCGTGGGTACAGCAATCGGCGGCGGAGTCGGCGTTGTCGGTGGCGTTGTGCGGAAAGGTTCCGAAATAAAGTTGAATGCCGGGATGTCCTTACCACTTAAGCTTGATCAGACGCTGCAAGTAACCAATGCTCCTGCTCAGCAAGGATACCCAGCGCAACAGTACGGTTATGGTGCTGGGGCGCCGCAGTATAACTACCAACCACCTCAGTAAGCGGCCAGGGTTAGTCATGTCCTGACCGGACCGTTGCTGCTCTACATATGCGGTGTTTTACGGGCGCGGTGTAGGGTCTCGATCTTTTTAGCAGATTCAAATAGCTTTTTAGCCTCGTCCTCCTTTCCCTGGGGTAGCAGAACGTTTTTGGCATAGTCTTTCGAGATATCGACTAACATGTGGGCCGTTGTTCCATCGATCTCGGCGAACGTCTTCAATGCTTGACGGTAATACGTCGCGGCCTTGTCAGTGTCTTTATTTTTTGCATGCAGATCTGCAAGCCGATATTGACTCCAGGCTCTTTCTGCCGGATCCTTACTGTTTGTACCCTTCTCGTACTCTGCCTGTGTTAGTTCGAACCTGCTGCCCGGAGGTGGCGAAAAGAATTTCCCAGTGGGAGCTGAGATTGAACTGAGTTCATCGTCAATACCCTTTTTCTTTTTCTGGTCGCCGGCCTCATCATATAAGTAATGTAGCTTTACCAGGCGCTCGTACACTTCTTTGCTCGGCTTACCATAGGCCTTGATTTCACTTGCAAGTAACTGCAAGTTGATGTCTTCAGCTTTTTTGAAGTCTTTGTTTTGGGCATAGAACTTGGCCATGCTCGCTTTGATATCAGTCGATTCTTTGTGATCGGGCCCGAGCGCCTTCACCAGTATGGCTTCGGCCCTTTTATAATCAGCTTCTGCTTTTTCGGATTGTCCCTGTGCTGCATACATTTCTGCTCTAATTCCATATCCGATTCCGACGGACGGGTCGTCTGGGCCTAGCTGTTTCTCTCTCCCAGCTATTGATTTGATGCGATATTCAATAGCGGACTTGGATCCCGGAACGTTGGAAAAAATGGCGTAGAGGTTACTTGTGCTTGGATGATCTTCAGGCAGGTGCTTTGTGCAAATAGCAAGCGCTTTCATTAGTTCGGCATTGGCTAGTTTATCGAAATGATCATTGCGTAGCGTCTGGTACTGAGCGGCCATTAGCATGTGGAGTCTTGCGAGCGATTCTGCAATCTCCGGCCGATCTTTGGCATCGAGGTCTTCTTTGGCAAGGAGGTCTTCTCTGTTTTTGATCGAGTCTCTTATCAGTTTTTCTGTCGATTCCCAGCCATGGGTGGCCTGGTTATTGTTCATGCTGTCACTGTAGGCAGCAACAAGCCTATGAGTGCTTTCATCGAGGCTCTTGTAATTGACTTTTCCTTGCTTCTGTTCGATTTCCAGTGCTTGTTCGTAATAGTCTATGGCTTTTGCAACATCCTCTTTCCCTTTCCAGTGCTTGTTCATCATCAAGTCACCAGCAGCATTCAGTGTCTTCGCTACAGCTGGATGGTCAGTTCCTAGCTTCAGTCTTTGTTCTGCTACAAGGGTGGCTAGCACATCGGTTCCGGTATCTGATTGGAGACCTCCCAGCCGTACTGCAGCTGCAAGCACCTGTGGACTATCTAGAGCTGACTTTTCCTTTGTTAGCTTGTATAACTGTTCTGCAGCTTTAGCTTCAGCTGCCTTGTTCCCGGTAAACCTGGCAAATTCAAGGTCTTCGCCTAACTTTGTCATCACAGGATTCGATTCCACTGTGGGCTTCTCAGTGGCATCGCTAGGCGACGGAACCGTGCCCACGGATTTTTTTTCAGCTGCAGAATCTGAGGCTGCCTCTGGTGTTGGAGAATTGTTTTCTGAGGCTTTCGTTTCAAGCTCAACGTCGGCCAACTCGCCTGTAGGTTTGGTCTGGCTTGTAAACGGCTGGTTTTTGGATACTAAAGCCGCTGATTCTGGGTCAAACCATTGGAAATCGCTGTCGTCTGCAAAACCGTGGTTTTTCAACTCGGGTTCAGTTGCTGCCAACTCCGGCGGTTGACTTGCTCGGTTGAAATCTAAAAGGGTTGCCGTATCCATGAACTGAGATAATTGCGAATCCGAAGTCGAATCACAGCCATTGAAACTTTCTGATCCCATATCGCAACCTCATCGCCACAACCCATGCCGATAGACTAGTATCGCGCGGTTAAGATTGCGTGGAATCCTATAGGTTCTATTTCTGCCTTGAGGTCGCTGAATTCACGGCGTTCACCGCAAGTTCATGTTGAGCAAGTAAACTAGCAGGGTCCTTGGTTAGCGTGGGGCCGACGCATGAAAGTAGCAATCTCCGGTGCAAGTGGACTTGTAGGGCGGGCATTGAGCGATCAGCTTAAAGCAGATGGGCAGGAAGTCTTTGCTCTTGTGCGGCGCGAGACGCGCAATGTCAACGAGATTTCATGGGATCCCGCCACCGGTACCATTGACCTTAAGAAGCTGTCGGCAATGGATGCAGTTGTGCATCTGGCTGGTGAAAACCTTGCTGCCAAAAGGTGGACTGTTGAGCAGAAGGATAAGATTCGCCGCAGTCGTGTAGACGCCACCCGTTTACTCTCGCAGGCTATTGCCCAAAGCAATCCCGGGCCGCGCGTGTTTGTTTCCGCATCCGCTATCGGGTTCTACGGGCATCGAGGGCAGGAGGAGCTTTCGGAAAGCAGTGAACGAGGGTCCGGATATCTTGCTGAGCTTTGCAGTGATTGGGAACAATCCACCAAACCTGCAGCGGCAAGTGGTGCGCGCATTGTACAGGCCCGGATCGGAATGGTGCTTAGCCCTGACGGCGGCGCTCTGGCGAAACTGCTGCCAATCTTCCAACTAGGCGGCGGAGGACCGATCGGTGACGGCAAGCAGTATATGAGCTGGATTGATATCACCGATCTGGCTCGAGCGCTGGCCTTTGTGCTTACACAGGAAATTTCCGGACCGGTCAACATGGTGGCACCACATCCGGTGACCAATGCTGAATTCACCAAAGTGCTTGCGCAAACATTATCGCGACCCGCCTTCGTGCCCGTTCCTGCGTTCGCTCTGAAGATTCTAATGGGGGAGCTTGCCGACGAACTCTTGCTATCAGGACAGCGAGTGACGCCAGCCATGTTGCAAAAGCACGGATTTCGCTTTGAGTACCCTGAACTTAGCGAATCGTTCCACCACCTATTGTCCAAGAACTAGACTGCTATGTTCTACTGCTTGACCGTGTTAAAACCGACATAGCAACAGCACTTGGGTTGCTCAGGATGGACTAAGGCTGGAAAACCACGTTTGGAAAACGGTCTTTCATCGAATACTCATAGACGGACTGACACTTAGAATTGCTATTGGGGCGCAATAGCACATTCTTATTCAACATTGCAGCGATAATCGCGACGTGCAATCGATTTGTTCTAACTTCATCGAATTGATTTATGAAGGAGAAAATCTGATGGGTTATCCAATGAGCAGAGTCCGGGTCAGTACCAGAGCCATACCTGATCGAAACATCAATGTTGTCCTTTGAAATTTCGATATCAGTTTTTTCGACATCGGTGCGAAATGCCTGTAGAACCTTGGGCTGGTGTGCAGAAGTGAAGGTCCGTGAACATAACTCGCGTGCTTTCAATTTGAAGAATTTGCTGAGGCTGATACCGTTTGCGTGTCGTGGTTTGGAACGCAAAATTTTCGAACTGTCAAGACTTAGTGCCAGGTCATCTGCAAGCAAAATCTCTGCAGATTTTGCATGTTGTTTTACATGCGCGTAAGACGTCCTTTGTCTGCAGATTAAGACCACATTTTCCCCAAGCTTGGAAAGAAGAGGCACATGATCAGTAATCGTGTGCGGTAACACAATCAGTCTTCTTGCTCTTTTGTGGTTCTGCTCAATGAAATTGTGAGCGTCCGAATACTCCTTAACGAGGTTTCCGCCACCCCCGTAAACGATAATTTTGTCGCTCAAATCAAACGGCTGAGCGCACGTCTGAGAAATGATTTTGTAGGAAATCTCGAATTTCTGGAACAGCTCATACGTGGCGTGCGCTATCACCGAATCCCCACCATTACCGGGATTGGCAAAGTAGTGAACAGTGTCACTTTTAAGAGATTGTAAAAGGCGTTCCAGAGGCATGATTGAACGATGAATTGAGTTGGTGTGTTATGTCGGGCTTCCTGTCTACCTGTGAAACAGCACACATTGAGAAATGATCTATCCTCAAATATTATGACATCCTTGTGCTGTTCGTACTACCTGATTCTTGAATGCATTAGCTATGGAGTTCGCCGGATAAACTCGGCAGCCATGGCCGATTACAGCGGGACAATACCGTTGTTTGTGCAAGACGATTGCATTGTTCGGCCAGCGAGGCTCATGCCGAAACGTGATCTAGTGCCACCACCAGTTATGTTGGAGTTTTAAGGCGAACACTCCCAATCTTACTTCGTCTCCAATTAATTAGACCGCAGTGATAATTTATGGAGGACGTGCTCATGCAAGAGAGAGTGGAAAGGTATGCGAACTCATCGCCGGAAACTATGCCCCGGAAGGTTCATCGAGAAGGCCCAATTGCCCGTGCAATCGAACAGCAAACAGCTAAGGTGCCATCTGATATTTTCCTGCTTGCAGCAGCTGGGGCAATTGCTATTTCCGGAGTCCTGGAGCTGATGGGGATGGAAAAGCGCGCCAGCTTCGTTGGGCTGTGGGCCCCAACGATATTGATATTGGGGCTGTACAACAAGCTGGTGAAGCTGGAAGGATCGGACGGAATTTAGTTCGTGAACTCTGCTGATGTTCGATCTGATGGGCGCGGATTCCGCGCCCATCGCGTTGATGATGACCCTTTTGGCAGGGCGGCTTAGGTTTGGTTGTCCGGGTTTGTGCCCCAGCGATAACGCTCGCCTTCAGTACCTGTCCAAGGATCACCACGCATGTGATAGCCGCCTTCTTCCCAGTAGCCAGGCTTATCGTTCTTAAGCAAGGTAATTCTGTTTACCCACTTGGCGCTCTTCCAGGCATACAAGCTTGGAATGATCAGTCTTACCGGTCCGCCATGCTCTGGCGTCAGCGGCTCACCGTCATGTAGCCAGGCAAATAGCGAATCTTCAGCCAGGAAATTCTCGAGCGGTACGTTGGTTGTCCATCCGGAATCGTAGGCACCAATTAAGACGAATTTTGCGCGCTCTTGAATTTTGATCAAATCGGCAACGTGCTTTGTCGACACTCCGGTCCAGATGTTGCCTAATCGTGACCAGCGCGTCACGCAGTGAAAATCCGAAAACACGCGAATTGTCGGCAGATGGGTGAATTGAGACAGGCTGATTTTGAGTGGCGAATCTACAAAACCGCCTGCCGAAAATTCCCAGCGAGCCAAGTCCAATTCCGGTGCGCCATGGGCATCAAGTACGGGCCATTTTCTGGTACGCGTCTGCCCTGGCGGAACTCGGTCGGCACCACGCTTGGTATCAGGACTGATAATGATGTCTTTGTCGAAGACTTGTGCCGGTGACAGCGGTTCAGCGTCCTGGTAAAACTCCTCATCGGATGCACCATGATGCTTTTCCATGCTATTTGTCCACCAATACTTTAGCCTACATGCACTCGTGGACGAATCGCCGGATTCTTCTCAGTTGCCCGCAGAATTTCTCGTGTCATGGGTGCTGTTTCGCCTTCTCCTAAGAAAAGGTATTTGAGAATATAGGAAACCGGGTTGCCTTCTGTCCAGCCAGCATACAAGTGCGGGGTTGTTCCTGTTTTGTCGCGAATATGCAGCAGCAGGGCCGCTATAGTATTAGGTACCGCTGCACTTTCGCAACGCAGGATACGAAATCCGCTGCCGGTTTTTACTCCATGCACCTCAAGGGTGTCGTATGTAAACTCGGATGCATCGCCAACGCTCACCTCTAGAAAAATGAAGTCACCATCCAGATGATGAGTGTCGCGTGCCTCTTGCGTCTTTTTCGGATAGTCGATACCACCTGGACGGTGGGCAACGATTTGGACAGTGCCATTCAATGC
>JADYXS010000697.1 GCA_021772155.1 Candidatus Obscuribacter sp. | reverse complement strand
GTATGGAGAACAGCTGCAATACTTGAACTGGTCGCCGCGATATCCGCAAGGACAAGGATTGCACGCGCCAATTAGCAAAAAGGATGCTGGATAACTCAATGTCTGGTGCGCGCGGCTGATGGTTACGCTGCCCATCTCCAAAGGTTGGCGCAGGGCGTCGATATGTGCGCGGGGAAACTCGGTTAGCTCGTCGAGAAACAGTACTCCCAGATGGCTAAGGGAAATCTCTCCTGGTCGCGGATAAGAGCCACCACCTACCAGTCCGCATATTGACGCTGAGTGATGTGGTGCGCGAAATGGTCGTTGCGTTAGAAGCGAGCATTTCGCCTTCAGCAATCCGGCCACGCTGTACAACTTGGTTAGTTCAATTGCCTCGTTAAACTCCAGATTTGGCATGATGCTCGGCAGTCTCTGCGCCAGCATGGACTTTCCCGATCCCGGAGAACCAACCATCAACGTGTTGTGCCGACCAGAAGCGGCAATTATCAATGCTCTTTTGGGGAACTGCTGTCCTTTTACATCGCTGAAATCGAGAGTATTGCTGGCCAGGCGACATGCCCTTTCGAAAGTAGCTTTGGCGTCGGAGCGAACGGCATTGCCATTGCCTTTGTTGCTAAGGATTGATACCACCTGTTTGAGATGGGAGACCGGATAGACATCCAAACCCTCAATTAGCTCCGCTTCTTTAGCATTTTCCTCAGGGATGATTATGCCTTTGAACCCCTCAGCCCGACAGCTTGCCGCTAGGGGCAGCACGCCGGTGGTGGCCCTTATGCCACCATCCAAGCCCAGTTCACCCACCATCCAGAATTCAGATAGCCGGTCAGAAGGAATGTGCTTAGTTGAAGCCAGTATTCCAACTGCAATCGGTAAATCATAAGACGGCCCTTCTTTTCGAGTATCTGCCGGAGCCATATTCACGATCCATTTTTTGCCAGGCGGCATCAAGAAATCGCAGGCTTTAATCGCCGAGCGAACACGCTCCTGTGATTCTTTAACAGATGCGTCAGGCAGGCCGACGATGTGGATCTGTCCTATGCCACCGCCACAATCGACCTCAACTTCGATGCGATAAGCTTCCACGCCCAATAATCCACCACTGAACACGCGAGCAAACATGGCGTTCCCTCACAGAAGATTTGATCATCTAAACGACATTGTCGACTTAAAAGTTCAACGGACCCTGTTCGAAATAATTTCGCAGATTTTGCATCATTAGCTCCGGGTCGCCGGTTATTACCGTGTCGGCACCAGCTGCCCGAAGTGCATTGACAATCTCCGGTCCTTCGGGCACGCTGACCGCAGCTTCTTCCACTTGAATCTCAGAAAGTGGCATCGGGAACGGCACTGATGGTCCAGCGCTAGATGCTGAGGCCCGGCTGACCAAACTGACTGCGTCGAAGACGCGGTCCAAAGTGATGACGTTGGCGAAACCAACAGGCACGATGCCGTATTCGTCAGCATATTGTCTTGCCGTGTATATTTCCGCTGCGGCATCCGCGATGTAGAAGATCTTGTCAACACCGAGGCTTCGAAATACGTATTCAAAATGATCTCGACCTTTGGAGAATCCCTTTCGCGCGCCGAGAATTTCAATCAGAGATGCAGCGATTTGTGAGCCTTGTTGCCCCTTCAACCAGGCATCAAGGACTTCTTGCTCGACAGCGGACGTGATGAAGTTGGCTACACCGTTCGTCTCCAGATCGCGGAGCAATTCCGGTGCGCCGGTGAAAAAGCTTTCGGTCCGGGCCGCTTCGGTAGCCAGGAAGTTGTAATACGTAGCGGCTGCTGCTATATCCTCCACCAGCTCGTAACACTGCTCGTTGTACAGGCGGATTTTGTCAGCGCAAGAGAGCCCCGATTTTTCAAAGCCGAATGTAATAAGTTCTGCCAGTGTTGTATTTGCGCGTTTTTGCGGCGCAGAAAACATCCAAACTGTGAAGGCAAAGGCCACCGGATTTATATGCATGCGATCAACAAGCACGCCATCCCGGATCCACAAAACTGCCACTTTGATCATAAGGTTATCTTCTCATGCCGTGGATTATGCCGAACCGCAGGAAAAGCGACCTGATTGATATTATTGATATGCTTTCCCGTCTGATGCATTTAGTCCTCAACTCAATGTGACAACATCTTGACTGAAAAGAGACAGCCAATTCCAACTTATGGCTTGACGCGTCGCCACTTAGAATTCGCGACTCATCCAATCCAAACGAGAAATTCGATAAGAGCTTCTTAGCTCTGGGTTAGCGGCGTGCATAGATGTAGTTTAATCGTCGAACAACCAGCCAGCCGGCATTTCACAAGTTGCTAACACGGCTGCACTATTGTGCAGTCAGTAAAGGGCGAACGGGTTAGTGCTTTTATCAATCGAACAACGATGTGGACTGCCAAAGGGCAGCCATAAGCTGCCGTGCCTTTCTACAACAAGCTCGAAGTGAAACTCAAAGTACGACTTCGACAAGGGAACCCGCATTCCACTTATATAGAAGGATAACGAGATATGAGCGATGGCTTGAAAGATGGCGCCCGTGAAGCAGAGTTGCAATTAAATTGGGCTATAGAGCCATCCGACTGGCAAGACTTTCCGGCATTGCCGATATCCAAAGACGGAAAGATAGAACTTCCGCAGGCGTACGTCGACGAACATGGCGTCCACTTTGGAGTCAAACCCGCAGAAGAGGAAAAGCCTTATGGTCCTTCGTTTTTGGGTATGCCACAGGAACCGCCTGCAATGCTGAAGAAACCGGAAAGCCCCATTTACTTGCTGGGCATGCCGGCCGCTCCGAAGCTACAGCAGAAACCGGCTGTCGGCTTGATTATTCCGGAATTCGAGCCAAAACTGGGATTCCAATTTCAACCGAGAAACCCTGGTTACGCCTTTCCAAAATTGGGTGTAAATCCGGCGTCTCTATACGATGATCAGCGCACCATCGATCTTTTGCTCGGGCAGGGCAAGCGGTCGAACCAATTTCCATTTCTTCACCCGATGACTTTCGGCGCCGACGTTGTATTTACACGTCTCAAGAAGAGCGTTGCAGCACCAAGCAAACCGAAAGACACGTTCGACTACGACCGCGCAACCCAAGAACAAACATTGAGGCGTGCTGACGGAAGTCGGGTGACTACTTGTACAATTGCAGACTTTGTTAACAAAGAGAAAGTGCCGATATCACAGCACTTTGACAGAAATGGAAAGCTTAACGAAACTCGCACCGGCGAAGTTCCGCGTAAGTTCGGTTACTTCCCGGCTGGACATGCATTGGCAGGAGAGCTCAGCTCGATCGATTCTTTTACCCTCAAGGCTAAGCGCAAAGATGATGGCAGCTGGGAAATCCTCTCAGCAGGAGCTCATAATCCCAAATCTTTTAACGCCGATGTGCGATATGACGCAACGTTGAATGGAGTGGTTTGCACAGATTGCCGCGGAAACAAGCTGTTGTTCCGGGACGATGAACGTCAAGCGGTTGTGTACGGCAGCTACGTCGCTGTGAAGGCGGTGGCGGCGCAACTAAAATCCGAACTGCCGACTAACTCCGCTTATTGGTGTCGGACCGATTCAGAGGGGATAATCAAATACGCGCAAAGTCTGGACAACGATCTACGGCGCGCAATGCTGAGAGAAGACTATTCAAAAATGACCGGCTCGTCAGATAAACTTCAGTGGAACACTGATGTTCAGTGCCTGCCGGAGGCATTCAAAAAGCGCTTGATGATGGAATTGAATCGACAAGACCTAAATCGCGGTGCCACAACAGCAGCGGATTTGGATCGCTTATTTCATGAATTGGCCGACATGAATACTCTCACGCAAAAGCTCATATTTGGTTGGGCGCCCGTTGCTCTCAACGTTGCCGAGAGCGAACAAACCATACTGAAGCAACTTTCCATTTACACCGACGAACAGATACGAACTATCGATGCTAACTTCATCAAACAAAACGGTCGCAGCCTATGGGCAGTAGCACGCGACACTCTGTCTCCCACATCGTACGAGATTGCGAAAATTTATCTAAAGGGAAGAGACGAGCGCACGCCGGCTGACATTGTCGCTCTCGGCAAACTGGCTTTGAGTATGGGGGATGAAGGTGTTCTATTGGACGCTTTCGAAGGTGCTCCGCAAAACCTACGCGATGCGTTCCTGGAAAGCCGGACGTCACGACACCAAGTGTGGCAAAAAGGAGC
>JADYXS010000696.1 GCA_021772155.1 Candidatus Obscuribacter sp. | reverse complement strand
TGCGTTTCCCTAGTGGGTGAAGGAAAAATTCGTCCTGACCAGGCCATTATCGCTTTGAATTACTGCCAACGTGCTCGTGCGCCAGTCGAACAGGCGTTCGAGGACTTATCCATCGACATTTGACGCAACGTGAATCCGCGATACAAAATCGACTGTGAGCTTGGAAAGGGCGGCACCAGTGTCGTCTACAAAGCGACCGACCTTATGCTCAACCGGGTTGTTGCTCTTAAGGTACTAAACGAGTCACTGGCAAGCGATAAGCTAGCTGTACAACGCCTTCGACGGGAAGCGAAGACTCTGTGCACCTTACAGCATCCGAACATTGTTCAGATCTTCGCGTTTGAAATCCAAGAAGACGGCGTTCCGTTGATGGTGATGGATGTAGCGAAAGGCATTAGTTTGTCCAAGATACTTCAACATAACGGACCACTGCCAGAAGCAGATGCCGTGAGGATCTACAAGCAAACTTGCGCCGGACTCAGCTATGCTCATGGGCTTGAAGTGGTGCATCGAGACATCAAGCCGAGCAATATAATAGCCACCGCCAACGGTGGCATCAAAATTTTAGATTTCGGCGTAGCCAAATTCGGTGTTGATTGGTCTGAAGAACTGCAGGCAATCAGCCAATCAGGAAAGCTCTTTGGAACACTGTCATACATGAGCCCGGAACAGCTCTCCGCAGATGTTGATTCCCGCACAGATGTTTATTCGCTGGGCTGCACGATGTATCAGGTGGTCACCGGACAATTACCATTTAGAGGAGAAACTCCACTCGAGATTGCTCAAAACATCCTCACCCAAGACATTCCAAAGATTACAACTGTAAGTCCGGGTCTGGAAGCAATAATTCTGCGGTCTATGGTGCGCGATAGAAACAGCCGATATCAGTCCTGTGAAGAGGTGCTCGAAGCGCTTAATAGATTGGAGAAGCCAGAGATCGCTCCCTCCAGCCCCTATAAAACGGTCGGGGTAGTTGCCCTTATAGTTTCAATCGCTGTCATTGCCTATTCATTTCAGCAGCTCTATTTGCACCATGAACAAGCAGCGGCAACCCAGCGGTCAGCAGATTGGGATAACTATTTGGCGGACCTAGAAAACTCAAAACGAACACTTTGGAGAGAGCACGTGTCCAAAGCAGACCATCTTGCCGACCAGGCCGGATATAGCGATCTGCGCGGGATTCGAACATACATGGCTCACACCGATCGCCTAATGCAACATGCTTTCACGGCGGATTACGAGATGGCGGACATCCTCTCGGAAAAAGCGTTCAAGTTAATGGAGGAAAGAAAACGCCACAACCTCGATACTCCGCCCAACCTCAAGAGCCGCATTTATAAAGCTAGAGGCGATGTGAAGAGCCAGAGATCTGAGCCGGAAGAGGCTCGCAAGTTTTATGAATTGGCTCTGCCGGAGGCACTTAACGACAAAGTAGGCGGCCTTGCCGGACCAATTGCAGTAAGCCTGGTCGAAGGACATTTGCAGAATGCCGACGCGGCTTCCGCAGTCAAAGTTTTTCAAACGCTCAGAGGAGATGATCAAGATACGGCCAACTGGGTCGCTCAGACCGCCGCGATACGTCTTGATTACACAGATCCCAACCTACCCAGGATTGGTCGAAGCATGTTTACGCTGGCGGACGAACTAGACAAACTGGGAATGGCTCCAGCAGGTCACATTTTCCGTGAACGCCTGGCAGTACAAAATCTGCTCCTGCCAGATGAATACCGACTGTCGAGCAATACGCACTGAGATTCTCGGAAGTTAGCCTTCCACCGGTCCGTTGAAACAATAGCCAACGCCATGGACATTGCGAATCATCGATTCAGCACCATCTATGTCGATCTTCTTGCGAACATTCTTGATATGCGTGCGAATCGCAGCTGGAGACACATCCGAGCTTGAATGCCAGATGCGGTCGAGCAGAGCTTCCGGGCTGAACACTTGTGTGTGATTACGCATCAAGAATTGCAGTAGCGCCAACTCTGCTTGGGACAGGCCTAAGTCGCGCCCGGCCCGCGTAACGCGCATTTGGTTCGCATCAACGGTCAGCTCGCCTGAGCTTAGGACATCTCCCTTGTACTCAGTGGGACGTCGCATCAGAGCCCGAAGCCTCGCCGATAACTCTTTCATGTTGAAGGGTTTCGTCAAGTAATCGTCGGCACCAGATTCCAGGCCGGTTACTTTGTCATCAAGGGCATTCTTGCCGGTAAGTATCAGCACAGGTGCCGTGCCGCCGAATGCACGAAATTGGCGACAAACCTCAATTCCAGCTACATGTGGCAGGTCCCAGTCAAGAATGATCGCGTCATACTTGTAGAACTTCAGATTTTCCAGGCCTTGCTTGCCATCGTGAGCTGTTTCGACAGTGTAATGCTCGAAAAGCAACCACTTCTCGATCATTGAACAAAGCGTTATGTCATCTTCGACAACTAGAATCTTCGCCATTGTCCTACCACTAAACGCACCGACCAAGCAATATCATATACGATGAGCCGCCACAGAAACCGCTGAGCTTTGATCAATCGAGATTACCTCTTTCCTAGCGGGCAAACGGAACCAAAATGAGCTTCCTTCACCGACCTTGCTGTCAACTCCCAGTGTGCCACCATGCTGTTCGATGATCGTCTTTGCAATTGCCAGGCCAAGACCAGTCCCCTCTTTCTGGTTTTCGCCTTTGGCTTGACCGAAGCGATGGAAGATTAGCTCCAAATACTCCGGTGCAATCCCGGGGCCATTGTCGTCCACCCGCACTTCATCCCATTCGGGTGTCGACTGGGAATGAACTCGGACGGTGCCACCATCCGGCGAATACTTAACGGCGTTCGATAGAAAATTCACTAGAACCTGCACCAATCGATTCCCGTCGGCATATGCAATGGTGTCAGTATCGGCGCACTCAATGATAATTTGCCGGTCCGCCGCAGTTGGTCTGACCGAATCAGCCGACTGACTGATGACATCCTTGAGTTGAATATCTTCGAAGTTGATGTCCATTGTTCCTGATTCGATTTTGGCAATATCCAGCAGATCGTTGACCAGCCCGCGAAGCCGCACAACTTCCCTTTCTGCCACTATTACAGTCTTCCGGGCCTCGTCAGAAATGTCGCCCAGCGCACCGGCCGAGAGCAAAGTCAGCGATGCTTCTACGGAAGTCAATGGCGTCCGCAAGTCGTGGCTCACCATGGCTACAAATTCACGCTTCAACCGCTCTATTTCATGACGTTCAGTTATGTCCAAAATACTCGCCAGGAATTGAGTGCCCAAATCCGTAGAGTATTCATTGATTGAAACCTCGACGGGGAAGAGGTTTCCGTCATTACTTTGCGCTCTCATCTCGCTCACTCGGTTGAGACAGCGATTTTGAAGCTCTTGCATAAATCGTTCAGGTTCCGAGCGCTGCGCCTGAGAAAACAAACTCATCACGTTCTTTCCGACAATGTCCTCGCCCTGTATTTTGAATAACTCTTCTGTCCTCGGATTGACGGTATGCACCGTGCCGTGCAGATCGAAGGTCACTAGCCCTACCGGCATGTGCTCGATGATAGAACGGGTATTACGGGTAGCTTCATCCAACGCCGCGGCCATATCGTGAAATACCTGATCGAGATTTGTGATTTCGTCAGTGCCTTGCATCACCGGATGCAAGGCGGCACCGCGAGCCAGCCGTGAGCTGTTATCGGCGAGGCGATTCAGTCCTCGCATAATGTCGCGTATAAAAAACATAATGATGGCGAACGCAAACAACACATTTGTGATGATGCCCAGGATGATGTACTGCTTCATCTGCTCGCGGGTTCTGCTCTGTTGAGCAGGTACTTGGTCTTTACTGATTTGTTGATTCTTGTCGGAAATATCGCGCAATGTGTCGGCGATATTTTTAACGTGAGGCAAGATTTTCCGGCGCACCTGACGCTCATCATAATCCTCGCCGCTGGTGACCTTTTCCTTAAGTAAGGCAAGCTCGACTTCGCAAGCAGCTAACGATTTCTCGAGGGGCTCTAATACGTGAATTGCCGAGGGGTCGTCTTGCAAAAGAGCTTTTAGCCTGGCGAATTTCCCGGGAATCTCTGCTCGCGCCTTATCAACAGCTCTGCTGTACTTCTCGGACTTAACAGCCAGATAAATGGCTAAATTACTACCGACTTTAAAGTAGCACTCCGTCAACACAGATGCGGTAGTTGCTATTTCTTCGGCATGTATAGCAACTTGGGCCTCTCGCTCCGCTTCCACAAGCATCCGCCAGAGCCCGGCCATCAAGCTCAGTTCAACAACCAGGAGCAATGCAATAAGAAATACTCCCTTGTGCCAAAGTCTAATCTTGAAATTAAGCGCCATGCAAAGTTTCCAGTCCTCAGTTGCAATTTACCCAAACACTGGAGCTATTGCGCGCCCAGCCCTAAACTTGCAGCGACTAGTCAAGTGCCAACTTTATCGGAAACCAGCGCCCAGGGCCAGCACAATCTCTGGACACAGCCTCCGGGACCCTAAACCGGGCGAATTCGGATGTCATTACACTGCAAGCCAGCAAATTCCGCAACAGGACGGCTGGGCCAGAAGAAACTAAAGACTGGACAGAAACAAAATAATGATTCTGGACGATTGTAATTCTCTTTGGTCTGAGGTCCGTGCACAGCAGACGCGTCCTGTGCTAATCTGCATCCCATGCGAGTCCGTGATAACCGTTTGCAATGCATCCAAGGTGCTCCTCGGTTTGATAATATGGATCGCCTGCAAAAAGGAGTCCGGCAAAAAATGGCTAACGCTAATGTCAAACGCTTCCTCTCAGTTCCGGCCGATGTGGACGATGAAGTGGTCTACCTGGCTGAAAGTGCAGGATCTAAGGTTGAAGACGTCTACGTTATGGCTGCCCGGTTACTGATCAAGATGCCCATCGCCGTCTTGCAGAAAGAAATGCCAGAGTTCTACCAACAATTGAACTTCAACAGCGGCCCGAAGACTTAAACTCAACTCTTGCAATAATTCAAAACGCCGAATACCTAGGTATCCGGCGTTTTTGTCGGCTCGGCAGCGCCAAATTTATCCTGCTCTGTGACAAAGCGCGGCTGCTGTCATCGATCGGACTAATCGCTTTTCAATGATGCGGGCCTTAAAAGTCTCCTGCGAAGATCTATAGAGCCTTAGAAGTCTGACGAGGATTAAGCTAGTTTCGGACTCATGATCCAGGTTGTTCTGGCAGGCTGCCAGCGACCAGAGGTAGAAATTTTCAGCTTCGATATGAAGTCCCTGGGCTTCGCAGGCTTCGCCAAGCACCTTCAAAGCTCCAGCTACAACTGGGTGATCTTGAGTAAAATTCCTAGTGGCAATCGAAAGCAATCTGTCGCAGACCTGTTCTGCTTCTTGGTACTGGCCCAGCGCAAAATACAGATCGCCCAGGTTCTGCAACGGCGCAAGCAGTTTTTTGTGAGTGGGTCCCCACGCTGTTTCAGTCCGCCTAACGGCTTGTTTGGCTAAGTCAATTCGGCTCTGGGCGAGTTGATCATTACGATACATGGGTGGTACTTCCATAGTGAGTTGTAGTTGACTACTTAATCCGTGAGCGCTATTGCGGCGTACAATTCAGAAACTGGAATGGCGTTATCTCCTACGTGGTCCGCATGAGGACCCCAGAAATTGTCTATCGAGACAGTGTCGTTCTCGAGGTTGTAAGCAGTGATGCAAACAGCATGCCAGCGACTGTTTGACACATCGTTGGAAAGTCGACCTTGAGGGAAACGGCTTGTTTGTTGGTTGCTGCCCATGTTTGCGGTCACTCGTCTCATCATTGGTTCGTTGGCAAGCCAACCGCGTCGTAAATCGACAGCGACCACCAGCGGCATTGCAGAGCCGCTCTGACAGTCCGATAGCTTCCTTCGCAGATCTTCCATTGATTTGACCGGAAGATACTTTTGTTGTTTATTGAATTTCTTACTGGCAATGACAAACATTTTCTGAGGTACTTGCGCAAGCACTGTGCCGACGTCCTGAACTTCAGTCAGCGCAACACAAGGCTCGAACATTGGCGTACCAACTTGATCGACAACAGTTTCAACAACGTCGCTTGCCCGATGAATCTCTAAGCGCTCACCGGTGTCACCACGAAAACAAGAAATGCCGGCCTTTTGTATGTAACGGATGTCTCCCCGCCCACATTTGATTCCATTCGGATCTTTATCTTGACGCTGCCAGTAAACATTCGCTGCAGTTATTTGAAACAACTGGCTGGCGAAGCTACGGCTGCCATAACCATGCAACATGGCTTCACCATCCGGATGCACATTTTTGGCGTCCACTTCAATCTCGTCATTGCCACCCGTTATGTAGCGGCCCGTCAAAGCCACTTGCTTTACAAGGGCGGCTGCTGCACAAGGATAAAGCGTGTAGGTGCGTGCTTCGAGTGCTGCAAATGCGCAGGTGTTGTGACGACCTTGGTCAATGTTGAGTGGGCAGGCTGCCTGCTCGATAACTTCCGCAGCTAACTGCGCGCGTTCTTGAACGGAAGTGACTGAAGATGCAGCTGCAAGCATCTCGCGGATCTCTTGGTACGTTTTTTCGATTTGAGCGTTGTCTGTCATGCGTCTCTCGAATGTCGCTACCAGCGAAGGAATCCGGTCGACTAGCTTGCGTTCGACGCAATTCCTCTCGATCTCGGCAATCAGGGCTGACCGCTCTATAGCCACTAATTGAGGGGCACTTGCAAATGCCTGCGCTGTGCCACCAAGCGAAAAGGCAAGTGAAACTAAGATCGCTGAAAATATAGGAGTTTTGGAATTGCGAACCATGAAATACCTCAGTCTCACTTAGAGACGTTGCGCGAACACTTGGAATTGAAGAGTTGTTTGAAAGAAGCCCTGGGCATCACGATTTACCGTCGTCAGTTGATCGCCGTCCACACAAGACAGTTCAAGATGAACAACTATGCCGTTGGCAGGGCTATCAATTCCGCCGGACAATGAGGCCGGCGAGCCCTGTGCGAGCAATGTGGAATGCCGCGTCACAGGTCCTGAACTTAACTGAGACAGCAGCTTTCCCGACCCGGTCAAATCAGGTTCTACGACTGTCCCGGTCGGGTTCGACTGACAACCCGATCCAGTGACTCCAGATGAAGATACTCGGACAAAACTGCCACCATCCTCGGCGCCAACGAACTGTCCTTTGTATCGCAAATTCTGAGCCACCCAGGACGTGCGGCTCATGCGTAAAGCGTAAGGACAATTGCTTTTGACCTGGAGGCCAACATGGCCTTTGGTGTGGCTCCCATTGGCTCCCACCCGATCGCCAAAGGTAACTGAAGCAGCTGTTTCACCAATGTTTTCTGTACGTTGAACTCCGTTGTCCGGAGCACGATAGTCAATGACAGACAAGCGCATGATTGAGGAAGCCGATCCGTTAAGCTGTATGGTGCTGATTGCATTACCGTTCGGAGCAGCGGCGAAATAAGTGAGCAACAAGGCGCTGATTGCGCTAACTCTTCCGATCCTTGTTCTGTTGCACCACATATGGTTCACCATCTTGAGACACTAGAAAGCGCGGCTGCGACGGGTTACCATCCAGCTCATTTGTTACTTGCTTGTTGCTTGCTTGCTGCGAATCAGCCGGTATCAATAGATATAGCCGTTAGACCATTTCATCGACGTCCTACGTCTAGGTGATCTGGCTGTTGATATTTGCCGCACAAAGATCCATCCCGCAATTGCTTGAGCAGTGGTGACACGAGTAACACGAACGAGGAGGGATTTGACGTTCCTCCCCCATAAGCGTGATCTTCAAGCTGTCACTTCCCGGTAGCGCAAACACTTGCACGCTTCACGCGTAGGGGTGGCGCATGGCGCTGCCTCTACATTCACAAAGGTGCAGGCGCGATGCCTGCGCCGGGGGAAACTGCCCACGCCGAATACTCCTTGCAAACTCATCCTTGTACTAGAAGGATCAGCAAACTGGAAGTTCCTCGCATGATTCAAGAACCATAGAGATATGAAAATGCGCGCGCAATAGCCGCTGTCTTACTCAGAGCCCTTGCGGGAAGACTCGGAATTGGAGCGTTGTTTGGAAGAAGCCTTGAAGACGGTGATCTATAGTCGTCAGGTGATTGCCGTCCACGCAAGACAGATCAAGATGAACGATGACGCCATTATCGGGGCTATCAAGTCCGCCCGACAAGGATGCACGTGAGCCATGTACCAGCAGAGTCGAAGCTGCCGTCACAGGTCCTGAACTCAACTGCGAAAGCAGCTTTCCGGAACCGGTCAAAGATGGTTCGATGACTGTGCCAGTTAGGTTTGATCCAGCCGATCCCGCGACGCCACGGGAAGACACTCTGATAAAACTGCCACCATCTTCGGCTCCGACAGATTGTCCTTTATATTGTAGGTTCTGAGCTAGCCAGGCAGTGCGGCTCACGCGCAAGGCATAAGGACAATTACTCTTAATCTGAAGACCGATATGACCTTTAGCGTCAGTTCCATTCTTTCCGACTTGATCGCCAAAGGTCACTGAAGCAGCTGTTTCACCAATATTTTCGCTTGATTGAACTCCGTTGTTCGGAGCACCGTAGTCAATCACGGACAAGCGCATGATTGAGGAAGCCGATCCGTTGAACTTCACTGTGCAGGTTGCATTGCTGTCAGGGGCAACTGTCAATTCAGTCAACAATAAGGCGCTGATAACGCTGAGTACCGCATTTCTAATTCGAAGGCACCGGATGTCGTTCACCAAAATTCAGGAAGGAATGATGCGACCATAAAAGGTTACGCTGCAGTTTGTTGGCTGCGAATCCATACAGGCGGGCGCCAAACCACGAAGTCGCCTTCAGCGACCTTGTGATCATCTATTGATAATTACCGAGAAAAATCAGGTTAGCAAAATACTACAATAGTCTACAAAACCTGTAGACATTCGAGTGCATATAAAAACTAAGGCGAACAGAAAGTCTTAGTGCAAATATGGGTTCGCGGCAATCCCCATGGCGGTATCAGGGAATTAGAAGTTCCTCTCATGATGAAGAACCATTACCGACCATGCTTATCCGGATCCAGCGTGATCTCGCCCTTGTCAGGCTCCGCGCTGCGCTCTTTCGCTGCAGGCTTTGTCAAAGCTGCCCGGATAGATTTTGCTTGACGGCGCAAGTCTGCCGCGTGGTCCGCAGCTTGCGATTTACCGGCCACCATGGCCCAATTTTCAAGCGCGTCTGCAACGTGAGGATGGTGCTGTCCAACTTCAATAACCAGTTTAGGAACCCAGCTAGCGAACAGCGCATCGGCTTTAGCGTACTTCTTGCGATCGAGATATACAGCAGATAGGTCATTTATAGTATTGACGACAATTGGACTGTCAGAATCAAACGACGCCATGTTGATTGCCAACGCTCTCTTCAAAAGTTCTTCAGCGCGATCGTACTTCCCGAGCCTGCGATAGAGGATGGCAAGATCCGTCATTCGCTCGGCCACACATGGATGATCTGGTCCGCGAGAACGCTTGCAGTATTCAATGGCCACCAGATAATTCTTTTCGGCTTCCGTATGATTGCGCTCATCGAGCAACAGATCGGCATAGTTATCGAGCGTGTCGCAGAGTGCTTCTTCGTTTGCCTTTTCATTCTTGGACAAAAGCTCGACGGCCCGTTTGTAGTGATCAGTGGCAGCAGCATTGTCGAACTGAGCGCGCTCGATAGAAGCCAGCGTATTGAGAACGGAGGCCATTGCTACGGCATCGTTGGCCGAAATCTTGGCTTGCGTATCGAACGCTTCCGCCATGATCTTTTTAGCCAGATCATAACGCCCCTGCCGTTTATACAACATCGCAAGATTGCTATAAGTCTCAATTAGTCCGCGCTGCACGCTAGTTTGGCCAGGCTTGGTTTTATAGAGAGCAATTGCCTGCTTGTAGTAATCTTCCGCGCGTACATCTTCTCCGCGACGTTTGGATATTTCGGCCAGATTGTTTAAAGCGGTAGCAATAATACTGTGATTCGGTTTGGCCGCTTTCTGCTCAATGCCCAGCGCTTCCAAGCACAATGGCTCAGCTTCTTTATACGCATGCTGGTTGTACCAGCATGCAGACAACTCAATCAGAGCAGCAGCAACTTCGCTGCTCTGCCTCCCATATAACTTTTCCAAATCGGCAACTGATTGTTGCAACAACGGTCGAGCTTCGTGATAACGACCTTGCTCAATCAAAGTCCGAGCCAGACCGCGCAAACTTTCCGCCTCAGCGCGAGCATCCTGCTTCTTGCGCGCAACATCGGCGGAAATCTTGAATTCCTGCTCAGCTTCGGAGAATTGTTTCGCACGCAGAGCAGCGCTGCCCTTCTGAAAATGTGTTGCTGGTGTTTGCGTGCAAGCGGAAATTATCGGCACCGCAAGTAGTACCAGGACCGAACGCAATAAAGCTGAGTTAGTGTTCAGTCCGTTGCCTCAACAAACCAACATTAACCATTATTCTCGCATTGCCGCTTCATTGCCGCAATTCAACTCCAAAATTTACAGCATCAAGCCATTGGTGACTGTTCTATGTGAGGAGTTTGGTCAGGCTCTGGGGATGGCAAAATCGGCTGCTCCGGCAGCGGTGTCGGGCCAGGCTCCACCGGTCTAGGAT
>JADYXS010000695.1 GCA_021772155.1 Candidatus Obscuribacter sp. | reverse complement strand
TGGTGCGCGACTGGATGCGAAGCAGCCCGAGCACCACTGCAAGAGCTAGAAAGAAACCGCCGATGATGAATCCGAATGTTTGCATGGTAAGTGATTCCAAAACTGCATTACCTATCAGTGCGGTCGTGTTCTTCGCGAACAGCCCGAATAATGTCCCGTGAACCGAAAAGGAGAGAGGCCCCGATGCCGAACACGAATGTGCCGACGAATAAGGCGTAGGTCGAAAAGACTGTCACCACGAACGCCAGCGGCAGGCCGGACAGATGCATGAGTCCGAGCAACAGGTAGGCTAATCCGCCGACACCAGTTGCCAGAACTGCGGCTCCAGCCACAGCCACTTTACCCGCCTTTCTGAACAGCCCGCTCAGACCGCTGAGACCGGCGACCGTTGAGGCGTTGAACGCAAAAGCGGCGAACATGCCGAAGCTCACACCGCCGCTCAGGCAGCAGAACAGGAAGGCGATCGCGTCCAGCAAGTAGCGCAGGTTTTCGGGCGCGCTGAGGAGCGAAAGCCCTTGATTGACGATGATTGTGATGGCGGATGCGAACAGAAGCGCCGCAATGCCACCAGTGAAACCGATTTTCTTGATCATAGCGTTGATTTTTTTTGAAGATAAGACCGAACGGCTACCCAAACCAGCCAGACAAGCAGTGCACCGCCCATATCCCAAAGAACATCGAGAGCACATGCAGTTCTTCCAGGCACGAATGACTGGTGCCACTCATCCAGAGCAGCAAAGACCCCTGTTGCAAGCAGACACAACAGGTCCGCTGGCAAACCTCGAAGGCGGCGAAACGACAAAGCCGTAGCCGTTCGCAGCATGATCCACAGGAACGCAAATTCCAATATGTGCGCAGCTTTTCGAGCTGCGAAGTTATGCGCTCCGAACACTTCCGCTGTCATCTGAGCGGAATCAGCTTGAGCTGACAAACCAAAAATCACCGCGAGCACAAGCACGACGGCGAGCCAGATTTGCCAGGCACGAAATTTCGTCCTTGTATTTTTTTGCATAGTGGCTTAGGTCGCGCGAAAACGCGCCGGCAGATTGTTACCCTGCCGGCGCGTCCGCTCTCGGAAGAATGGCGTCAGAACATACAGAGGGCCGCTGCAAGCAACAGCACCAGAACCACGGCGCCTGCAATTCCAGCACCGAAGAAGGCCACGCCGTGGAAGAGGCAGGCGACAGCGACTGCGCTACAAATACCCAACACGGAAAGGGCCGTAAGGCCGCCTTCAATGCGATCGCGGAATCGCGCCGGTAGGAGATCAACGGCAGCTTCGATTGCCGCTCCCGGTATCCACCAGGTAACAAAGAGCGCCCGAGAGAGCCATCTGAATGTCTCGGAGTGACCGGAGCCGCTGGTGCACCAGTAACCAATCACGCCCCAAACACAAACCATGAAGGCTGTGCCAACCAAGATGAGAGGCAGATTCGCGACGAACTTCTTGAGTGGTCTGGTGAACACGGTGGTCTCAAGAGTGGGGACGATTTTGCATCCCGCAACGGCAAGTCGGTACAGACCTCGACCAACCACAACAATTCCGACTAATGCCAGCACGACGAGTAGCAGCTGGAAAGGCTGCAAAGACAGAAGAGCATCCATATTTTTTTGCGTTTTCCAATCAGTTAAGGGCAAAGCCTTAGCGAGTTTTCGGCGCGTCGGGGGGCGACACGCGGTGCCATTTGAACGAACCGTCCTTGGTCAAGGCGTTGCGATCGACGATGACGTCACCGTTGAGGTACTTGCCGCTAAGTGACTCGCCAACGACAAATTCAGGCAAGTCGCGCTGGGCGGCATGGCCGCCCGCGAGGTTGCTGTAGGACACGCGTTTGCCACCAATCATCCCCGGCGCGGCAGCGAAGATCGTGTGATCGACATCCACCTGCGCCTTGAGATCGGGGCCGTTGCCGGAGTGATCGTCCAGCATCGGGATGAACATCTTGCTCTTGTCCTTCTGCTTGCTGGGCTTGTACTTGAAGAGAAGCGGCTTGCCGCGCTTCGCCTCACGATTGTCGAAGCAGCACACGGCGAGTGCCCAGCCCTTATACCAGGGAGTGTATTTGCCGAGCACCTTGTCGTTGAGCGCCGGGCGGCGGTTCGCAGGCACCTTCGCAAGCGCCTTTTCGATGGCTTCCGCACTAGCGGAAATGACGATGGTGTAGATGTCGAACTCGACAATCCGCACACTTTTCGCATCTCCACCGCGATCGACGCCGCCGAGGGAGCCACGTCCGCGTCGCACCGGGGTAAGGGCCCGCTTGATGTCGGTGACGAAATCACCGAAGGCGGTGGTATCAATCACTTCGATGTTACCAAAGGCATCCGGAATCGGCAGAATCAGTGCGTTGCCGTTGCCAGCTCCGGAATCTCCGGACCCGCCGGATGGAATGTCCCAGTCAGAGCCACCCGACCGCCGCGGAGCGGTCAAGAAAGAATGGCTGCGGTCACCGGGTTGCGAGCGCAGGCCTCGAGTGCTGCGACGGACGCCTGTCGGGGCACCGCCTCTGGTGGCAGGTGCAGCGAGACTGGCGGCGATGTTCGAGTAGGCAAGGTGGCGCCAGCCGGCGGGACTGTCAAAAGTGCCGACGATGGTTCCGCTGAAGGTTGCAGGATGGAGTGATACGCACATGGTTGTATGGAGTTTCGGTTTGGTTTGAGAACTTGGAAAGATTCGCGCCACAGTGGACTGTGTTTGTTCGCAATAGCTTGATGGCGGTTCGTCGTCCAAGGTTAGGACGGAGTCAACGATGCAAGAAGGGCGAGCACGGAAAACACAGCGCCGGCAAGAACCCAGCCGGAATGCGAAAATGCTTTGCAGTGATGCCAACAAATGCCGAACAGCGCAGTCGTCGTGACGAAGCTAGCGACGTGGCAGGCCGTCGACTCAGCAGCAGCAGTGGGCAGGACGATCGCCGAGATGATCGCCACAAAAAGAAGCCAACCGGCGTTAGAGTCGGAGTTGTTCTTGGACCAGAGAAAAAGGGCTCCAGCGCAGAGAGCTGGCGCGATGATGGCAATGAGAATTGAAGTAAACATGTTGGTGATTAACTTGGTTTGCGAAATTCAGTGTCTTTGTTGTTGACGACGCCCCGTGGACGAGTTGCACTAACAGTGCCGTCCAGGTCGTGCCGTGGGTCCGACTCCACTCAGCTCCTTAATCTGATACATAACAGCGACAGCTGCAATACTCGGCGGCGTGCACACCGGTGTTCGTCGAAGATATTGTTGCTGGTGTTGTTAGCTGTTGTTGGGTCCTTGGGAGTTGTGATGGATTGGAAGTAGGACTGGAGAGTACTTAGAGAAGGAATTTCAAAGCAAAAGCAACCTAAAGGGCTTATAGCTAAGCGTGGCCTATAGGATCTCGCGATCCTACTCTTCTTTTATGTCGAAGTTTTTCCATGAGATTTGGTGTCGCAGCTCCTTTCGCCTACTCTTGGCCAGCTCACGTGAACGCAACCTGTGTAGGGGCGGGTCGTGCGCCAGCCGGGCAGGGCCATGCGCTGCCCCCACAAACCAGTGCCCAGTCGTAGTATGCAAACCGGCCTTGGCCGAACAGTCCTACTTAGCAGCTGGAATTATACTAACCTTTATAGTTGTAAGGCAAAAAACAGTAAGCGTTCGGCCAACCCGCTGCATGCTAGAAGGAAATAATCTGTAGAGGGGTTCCCAAGGATGGCCAATTGATCTGGATAGGATCATGCTG